>NZ_JBHZGK010000002.1:0-406912 GCF_051900425.1 Frateuria sp. GZRR33 | reverse complement strand
GTGGATGCTCGACTACAACGAGCAACGCCCCCACGAATCGCTCGGTGATCTGACACCCGCCGAGTACCGCCAACAAGCCGCCAGTCGTTCTACTTTTGAAGTGTCTGCTTGACGGGGGAGCTTACGCCCCAGCCTGGGCCAGGCGGCGACCGTCTACGACCCGAAGGGCACTGGCAACCTATACGGTGAGTACCTTGCCAGCGACTACCGCGAGTATGTTTACCTCGATGGCATTCCCGTCGCGGCGGCGACCGATGCCGGACTCATCGCGCCGAAGATCAGCTACCTGTTTGCCGATCAGCTGAACACGGTACGTGCGGTGACCAGCCCGCTCGGGGTACGTAGTTACGAGTGGCCGTGGCTCAACAATGCGTTTGGTGAAGCGCCCAAGGGCGGCGCCGGCAACTTCTACACGCGGTTCCCGGGGCAGTACTACGATGTGGAGACTGGCCTGCACTACAACATGCGCCGCTACTACGACCCGGACACTGGACGATACATACAGAGTGATCCCATAGGGCTCGAAGGCGGGCTGAACACCTATAGCTACGTAAGCAATGTACCGCTCGACGGCATCGACCCGTCCGGGTTACAAGTCACTGGCCCAGGGCGCCCTCTTCGTTTTCATGGAACAGGCCTCCGGGTGCGGGTGGCCCCTATGGACCTGTCTCGCCTGGCGTCAATTTGCCTTCTAGCATTGTGCCCCCCGGACCACCCGCTGGCGCGTCCCCTGAAGCCCCCCCCGAATCAATACACCCTGCTTTGTTTTAGAGCTGCATGTCATTCAGATCGGAACTTCTGCAGCGCAACCTTTCCCGGAATCCGAGATGAATTTTTTAACGGCGGATACCCTACGGTGGCCGATTATGAAAGGTCGAACCCTGACTGCACCTGCACGAGATACGGTTTTCCGGATCAAATTCAATCCTCGGGCCCGCCGGCAGCAAACGCTTGGGATCTAATAGAAGTGTATTCAAAAATACTCGAAACGAGGGTGGTACCATGAAAAAGCTTTTTGCCACGTGTCTGGTGCTAGCAACTCAAGCATTCGTACCGGTCATGGCGGAAAACTTTGTTGACATCGCGATCGCATGCACGCCAAGAACATCGGCGGACTCAAAAAATGAGCTTCGATTAAAGTCCGACGATGGCCAAAATGAGTGCGTTAGTCAGGACGCCTATTTGAGAAACGTTTCAATCAAAGAGGGACAGTTAAGGTATTCGGAAGGTTTAGACCTATATATGTTGTTTCTATTCGTCAAGCCGTCTGATAAATCGCGACTAGGGGTTTTCACGAGCAATCACGTAAACAGCAGAATGTTTATTGTCAAAAACGGTGTAATTGAAGTATCCGGTTGGTTGGCGGCGCCAATGGTCAATGGGTATATCAATATAGGCGTTCCCAGTGAAGAGAGCGGGAGATCCGTCATGGATAAGCTTATCCCGCCTCGTGGTAAAGGCAAAGAACACGCGGGATAGATTGGGGGTGTTTCTTTTCGACTGTAACCATCTGTTCAATGCTGCCCTTGCGTGCACAGGCTGCACCATCAAGGACGTCGTAGAATCAATGCAGATTGCCGTAGCGAAGACCGGTTTCGCCGTAAGAAATCGGCAATAGCCGCACGAGTGCGAGAGGCATGGGTATTTGTAGGATTTTCCGCTGGTGGAACGCTGCGGTTAGGCACGAGGTGTTCTGTTTTTTGCACTTGGTGCGGATATTGGTCGCCCAGGGGCACAATGGGATTGGCTCCGCGCACGAAGTTGGCCGGATAGCAGCTCGGCAGCTTTGATGCTGATGTCGCCGCAGGGAGTTCAATGTTGCGCGTAGTGTCTGCTCCTGGCCGCAAGCGGCCCTGATTGCCGGGTAAGGCCGTGCGCGGCACCATGCCTTACTCCTCGAACCGGCAGCCCCATGAACGACGACCGCATCCCCGACGACGCACACGCCCCCGTCGAAACCCTCTGTGAAGGCCGCTGGCTCAGTCTGCGCAAGCGGGGGCGCTGGGAGTATGCCGAGCGCAACAACCCCGGCGGCGCGGTGATCATCGTGGCGGTGACGCCGGATGATTGCGTGCTGTTCGTGGAGCAGTACCGGGTGTCGATTCTCAAGCACACCATCGAGATGCCGGCCGGATTGGTCGGGGACCTGGCCGACCAGCTGGACGAAAGCGCGCTGCTCGCAGCAGCGCGCGAGCTGGAGGAGGAGACCGGCTATCGGTGTGGCCGCGTGGAGTTCATCCACGAAGGACCGTCGTCTTCGGGCATGAGCACGGAAATGATCGCGTTCGTGCAGGCCCACGACCTGGTCAGGGTGGGTGCGGGCGGCGGCGACGAGAGCGAGAACATCGTGGTGCACGAGGTACCCCGCACCGAGGCAGGCGCGTGGCTGTTCGCGCGAGCGGCCGAGGGATATTCGATCGATCCGAAGCTGTTCGCCGGGCTGTGGTTCCTGGAGCACGCCGGTCAACGTGCGCAGGTAGCGTAGTGTCTTAGGACGGGCTTCAGCCCGCCGCCACCTTGCAGCAAGGCCATGGTGGGCTGAAGCCCACCCTGCGGGCAGCCTGGCCGGTTTGGTCAAACGCGCTAAAGATTTCCCGGCAGTGGCCGATTCCGGGGGTGTCGCCTCCTATCGACATCCCTACTGCAACGGAATCCGCCATGAAAATCCTGCTCGCCTCCGCCCTGTTCCTGCTCGCGCCGATGGCCGCGCATGCCGCCTGCTCGCCGACCGACTTCGCCGTGCAGGATTTCAAGATCGCCGCCAGCGGCGGCCGCCTGAGCCTGAAGGGCCAGCTGGTCAACCATTGCGCCGAACCGGCGGCCGCGCAGATCGCCATCGACGCCAAGGACTCCAGCGGCAAGGTGCTGGCCAGCAAGAAGGGCTGGCCGGCGGGCACTGCCAACATCGCCCCGGGCCAGTCGGTCGAGTTCGACCTGGGCCGCCTGTTCCGCTACCAGTCGGACATGCAGAGCTTCACCGCCGGCGTGGCGAACGTGCGTACCTGGTAAGCATCGGACTGGATGCGCAGGCAAAAAAGGCCCCTGTTGGGGCCTTTTTTGTGTTTCGCGTGGCGCTTCGCGGTGATGCCTTGCCCTGATTTCCTGGGGAGGATGTCGGGAGGTGGACGGGGTTTTTTGCGCAAGACAGGAACGTTTTCGCAAGGCCTCCCATCCGCCCTTCGGGCACCTTCCCCCGTGTACGGGTGAAGGGTCGTTGCAGGCTTATCGGCAAGAGGGCCCGACCGGGCCTTTTTTTGTTCCGCGTGAACGCCCCGAGTGAGCGTTACTCCGCTCCGCGGGGAAAGAGTCGTTGCAGGCACCAGCAAAAAGGCCCCGACTGGGGCCTTTTTGTTGCGTTCGCCTGGGGCTTCAGGAGTGCATCCTTCCCCCGCTCCGCAGGGGAAGGACCGGTGGCGCTTACCAGATGTGCACCCGCTGCTTCGGGTCCAGGTAGAGCTTCTGCCCGGGCTTGGGATCGAACGCCTGGTACCAGGCGTCAATGTTGCGCACGGTCTGCGCGCGGTAACGGCCCGGCGCATGGCCGTCGGTAACGATCTGCTGGCGTAGTGCCGCATCGCGGGTCTTGCTGCGCCAGGACTGCGCGTAGGCCAGGAAGAAGCGCTGCGCGCCGGTCAGGCCGTGCAGCACCGGCGCGGGCTTGCCGCCGAGCGATTTCTGGTAGGCGATCCAGGCGGCGGTCAGGCCGGAGACGTCGGCGATGTTCTCGCCCAGCGTCTGCTGGCCGTTGATGTGCAGACCGGGCAGCGGCTCGTAGGCGTTGTACTGCTCGACCAGCTTCTGGCCGGCAGCCTTGAAGTGGGCCAGGTCTTCGGGCGTCCACCAGTTGGCCAGGCGGCCCTGGGCATCGAACTCGGCGCCGGTGTTGTCGAAGCTGTGGCTGATCTCGTGGCCGATGACGGCGCCGATCGAGCCGTAGTTGGCCGCCGCGTCCGCCTTCGGATCGAAGAACGGCGCTTCCAGGATCGCCGCCGGGAAGTTGAGCGCGTTCTGCAGCGGCAGGTTCACCGCGTTGACCGTCTGCGGCGTCATCCACCACTCGCCGCGATCCACCGGCTGGCCGAGCTTGGCCTTCTGGTGGCGGTATTCCTGCTCCACCGCACGCAGGTGGTTGCCCAGTGCGTCGTCCGGGTTGATCACCAGCGCGCTGTAGTCGCGCCAGGTTTCCGGATAGCCCACGCCGACTTTGAGGGACTCGATCTTGGCCTTGGCCTTCTGCTTGGTGGCATCGGTCATCCAGTCGAGCTGGTCCACGCGCTCGTCGAACGCGGCCAGAATGTTCTTGACCATGTCCTGGACTTCCGCCTTGGACGCGGGCGGGAAATACTTCTTGACGTAGATCTGGCCCACCGCGTCGCCGAGGTCGTTGTTGACCGCACTGATCGCGCGCTTCCAGCGGTCGCGCTGCTTGGGCGTGCCGGTCAGCGTGTGGCCGTAGAACTCGAAGCTGGCGTCGGCGTAGGGCTTCGGCAGCAGGCCGGCGCTCTCGTTGATGGTGTGGAAGGTGAGGTAATCCTTCCAGGTCTGAAGCGGTTCGCTGGCGACCAGCGCGGACAGTCCCTTGATCGCTTCCGGCTGCCAGGCGTCGATCACCGGCTGACCGGCCAGACCCGCGGCTTCGAAGTAGGCGTTCCAGTCGATGCCCGGCGCCTTCTGCGCATAGCTGCTGGCCGGCCAGGGGTTGTTCGCCTTGTGCACGTCTTCGCTCTCGACGAGGCTCGACTGCGCCTTGGCGATCTTCATCTCCAGCGCGAAGATGGCGTCGGCCTTGGCCTGGGCGTCGGCCACGCCGGCGCGCTGCAGGGTCGCGACCATGTAGGCCTTGTACTTGTCGCGGAAGCCGGCCATCTCCTTGTCGTCGCTGAGGTAGTAGTCGCGGTTGGGCATGCCCAGGCCGCCTTGCAGCAGGTAGGCGATGTTGTGCGAGGGGTCTTCCAGGCCCTGGGTGACAAACAGGCCGAACAGGTGTTCGGTCTCCCAGTTGGTCGCGTTGATCGGGTCGACGTCGGCACGCAGCTGGCCGCCGAGCACGCGCGAGAGATCGCTGCGGTCGCGGATCGCGGCGATCTTGTCCAGCTCAGGCTTGAGCGGCGTCAGGCCGGCCTTCTCGATCGCCGCCTCGTTCATGAAGGCGGCGTAGTAGTCGGCGATCTTGCGCTGGTTGCTGCCCGCGGCCGGGTGGCCGGCGCCGGCGTCCCGGATGATCTGCGCGTTGCGCTTCTCGGCTTTCTGGAACACCTGCAGGAAGATGCCGGTGCTCGCGCGGTCGGCCGGGATCACCGCGTTCTTGCGCCAGGTACCGTTGGCGTAATTGTCGAAATCGTCGCCCGGCTTGACCGAGTGATCCATGCCCGCCAGGTCCACGCCGATCGCACCGCCGACCGGGATGCCTGCGGGCGCCTTGCCCTGCTGGGCCGCCGCCGCGAACGCCCCCACGCTCACCGCCGAACCGCACAGCAGTGCGGTCGCCACCATCCATCGCATCGCTTGCATAGCCTTCGCTCCAGGTCCAAACAGGCACCCACGATAGCGGCGAAGCGGCAATGGGGTGTGCATGACCTGTGGGCTATCCGGGCCCGGTCGTGCCTCGCACGGGCTGCGTGCGGTGCCGCGCGGGACCCGCGTCGGCCCGAGCGGGCCCCGATGGAATGTGCGCAAGCGTGACCTTCTTCCGACAGGGAGAGCGGCCAGCTCATGCCACCGGACGCATCAGGCCGGCTGGTCGTGGTGCAGCCATGAACGGGACAGGCGGGAAAGCCCGAGGCAAGCCGCGACGACCCAGGCCAGCGGCTTGGCCAGCACGGCACCGACCACGCCCTGGTCCAGCGCGGGCAGCCAAGCGTCGCCGTAGATGACGAGGGCGGCCAGCCCCGCCACGCCCAGCGCCGCGGTGAGCAGTGCGAGCAGGCCGCGCTCCAGCCCGGCATCCGGGCGTGCGACCGGCTGCACCTGCCGCGCGAGGCGACGGGCGAAATCGGCGGGCAACTGTTCGGCGGGCGGCTGCGCCAGCCAACGGGCCATCGTCCGGTAGGTGCCCAGCGATGCTTGGCCATCGCGCGGGGCGAACCCGGCGCGCTGTTCGGCCAGCGCCCGTTCCTGCAGCGACCATTCGTGCTCTTCCAGCGGCGACAAACGCGGATCGTGATTCATACGGCGACTCCCAGCGGGCCTTCCAGTACGCCACGAAGGCGCAGGCGCGCGCGGAACAGATGACTCTTGATGGTGCCGGAGGCCAGCCCGGTGATCGTGGCGATCTCCGGGATTGTCGCCTCCTCCAGATGGTAGAGCGTGAGCACCGCGCGCTGTACCGGCGGCAGTGCGTCGATGGCGGCGTGCAGGCGACGCGCGACCTGTTCGTCGCCGAATGCCTGTTCCAGGTCGAATTCGCCGCCCAGGTTCTCCAGGGGCGAAGTGGCCTCCTCGTCCGCGGCCGGCTCGAACAGCGGGATGCGCTTGCGTTGAAGGTGGCGCAGCGCGATCGAGTACGCCACCTGTCCGATCCAGGACTTCAACGCGCTCTCGTAGCGGTACTGATGGAGGCATTGGTGCACGCGCAGGAAGGTTTCCTGGCACAGCTCCCGCGCGTCCTCCGGATGGCGCACCATGCGGTAGATGATGTGCCAGCACAGGCCCTGGTAGGCGCGCACCAGGCGCTCGAACGCGCCGGGCGCGCCGCGCAGTACGGCATCGACCAGTTCGCGGTCCGGGTTGGCGGGGCGCTCGTCCATCACTGCTGGGATACGCGCGGCGGGCCAACGGTTGCAAGTGCCTGCGGATGCAACCGTCCGCGGCGGAACCGTCTCTCTTGGCCTGCAACCCTCACCACAGGAGCAGGACCATGAATCTGGGCGATCTCATCCCCATCACGCTATTCATCTGCATTACCTACGCCATCAAGGTGATCGTCGACGCGCGCGTGCGCCGGCAGATGGTCACCGTCGGCGGTTCCGAAGAGCTGGTGCGCTCGGTGCTGCAGAGCGAGGAACTGCGCCGGCGGCATTCCTCGCTGCACTGGGGCGTCGTGCTGGTGGCGCTGGGCATCGGCTTCGCCCTGATCCAGGCGTTCGGCTGGCAGGACCTGACCCCGGGGCTGGTGGCGGTGCTCGCCGTAGCCACCGGCCTCGGCAACCTGGTGTTCTACGGGATCGCCCGTCGGCTCGCCTGAATACGCGCCCGCCGCCCTCCGGCTGGAGGGCGGCGGGCGGGGCTTGCGGGGAGGTCGGTAGAACCGGGAGGGGCGGGCTGTTGCCGCCTTTTTCCGCTGGTGCAGACCTGGAGCCGGGGCTGAAAGAAGGGTTCCTGGCGAGCCCCCCCCGCCCCTCATCCCAACCCTCTCCCGGAAAGGGAGAGGGAGCCGGATGTCAGTGCAGCACGAACAGCTTGTCGAAGCCGGCCACGCGCAGCGTGCCGCGCAGTTCGTCGCGGGCGTTGACGATGCGGATCTCGGCCCGGTCGGCGCCGGCGTGTTCGCGCAACAGCAGCAGCATGCCCAGCGCGGAGCTGTCCATGCGGGTGACCTCGCCCAGGTCGATGACGTAGCTGCGCGCCTTGACTCCGGTACCCAGGCACGCGTCGTGGAAGTCGCGGTGCATGCTGAAGTCGAAGTGCTCGCCCAGGTGCAGGGTCAGGCAATCGGTGTCGCTGTCATGGTGGACGTTGATGCTCATGGCGTGCGTTCCTTAGAAGAGTTCGATCTCGCCGGCGTCCATCGAGCTCTGCAGCGCGGGGCCGCGCGAGCGCAGGCGGGCCTTTTCGCGCTGCACCGCCAGGCGGGCGCGCACGCGCTGGGCGCGGGCTTCCAGCGCCTCGGCGTCGATCCTGCTGCAGGCCAGCTCCTCGATGTCGCGAGTGCAGTCGGCGGTGATTTCCTGCAACTCGACCAGGCGCGAGCGCGTCTGCTGCAGCAGCTGGCTGAGGATGTCCTCGAACTGCAGCGAGCGGATCGTGGTGGAGACGTCCGAACCCAGGCCGCGGTTGATCTCGACCACCTGGTCGGCAACGGCATTCGTGCGCGCATCCGACTCGGTCACGTGCGCCATCATCGCGTCGATGCCGCCCTTGGCCGACAGCGCCACGTTGAGGTCCTGCGACGCCATCGTGCCGACCAGCCCGCGCAACTGTTCCATCGCCGCGCGGGCGCGCTCGACGTGGCTGCCGATCTGCTCGTTGAACTGGTTCGAGTTGCTCGCCAGGTTGCGGATCTCGCCCGCGACCACCGCGAAGCCGCGGCCGGACTCGCCCGCACGCGCCGCCTCGATCGAGGCGTTCAGCGCCAGCAGGTTGGTTTCCTCGGCGATCGTGTTGACGTTCTTCAGCAGGCCGAACACCGCGTCCATTTCCTTGGCCATGCCGTCGATGCGGTAGACGATGCGCAGGCTTTCGCGCGACATCTGCACGATCATGCCGACGAAGTGCTCCAGCAGGTCGGACGTGCGCGCGGCGAAGTCCTGCACCGAGACGCCGCCGTTCTGCACGTCGATGATCTGCTTGAGCAGCGACTGCTGCAGGCCGGTCTTCTGCGACAGGCCGTCGAAGCCGCCGCCCAGTTCCTGCACCGCGTCGCGCAGCAGGTCCAGGCCCTGGTGCAGCTCGCGCGTGGCGTGGCCGAGTTCATCGACCAACGCACTGCGCACGTCCTCGAGCGCTTCGCGCACGGGCGTGGGATCGATCGCCTCCGGCACCACTGCCTCGACGGCGGAGGCGCTGCGGCGGGCGTCGACGATCCAGGCGGCGGCCAGCGCGATCACCAGCACCGGCGCCAGCCAGGCCGGATGCCAGAGCAGGCTGACCAGCAGCGCCGCGGCGCTGGCCGAAAGGCCGACCAGGTGGCGGGTGTGGAAGAAGGAAAGGATGGCGTTCATGGAATCTCTTCCGTGATCAAAGGGCGGCGACGCGCGTGGCGTGGTCGAGGGGTTGGCGTGCCAGCTTCAGCAGGCGCGCGGCAATCTGGTCCAGTGGAAGCGCTTCGCGGGCGGCGCCGAGCTTCCAGGCGGCGCCGGGCATGCCCCACACCACCGAGGAGTCTTCGTCCTGCACCAGCGTCGACGCACCGGTCTGGGACAGTTCCAGCAGCCCGCGTGCGCCATCGTCGCCCATGCCGGTGAGCAGCGCGGCGACGGCCGCCTTGCCCACGCTGGCCGCCATCGAGCGGAACAGCACGTCGACGCTGGGCTTGTGCCGGTTCACCGGCGGGCCGTCGTGCAGGCGGCAGACGTACTTGGCGCCGTCCCACATCACCAGCAGGTGCTGCGCGCCCGGCGCGATGTAGGCGTGGCCCTGCTGGATCGGCTGGCCGTCGCGGGCCTCGCACACGCGCATGGCCGAGCAGTTGTCCATGCGCGTGGCGAACGGACCGCTGAAGGCGGCCGGAATGTGCTGGGTAATGACGATCGGCGGCGCATCCGGCGGCATCGCCTCGAGCACCGCGCGGATCGCCTCGGTGCCGCCGGTGGACGCGCCGATCGCGATGATCGGGCTGCCGCCGCGCGTGCCGGCCGACTGCGACAGCGGCAGCACGGCATCGGCCGACAGCCGCGGCGCGACGTCGAGCTTGCGCACGGCGGTGCGGGCGCGGGGCTTCGCGCGCGCGGCAGTCTTCACCTTGGCGCAGATGTCCTGCGCGCTGGCGGCGAACACGTTGGCCAGGTCGCTGGACGGCTTGGTGAAGAAGTCCACCGCGCCCAGTTCCAGCGCACGCAGGGTGACATCCGCGCCCTGCTCGGTCAGCGATGAAACCATCACCACCGGCATCGGCCGCAGGCGCATCAGGTTTTCGAGGAAGGTGAGCCCGTCCATGCGCGGCATCTCGACGTCGAGCGTGAGCACGTCCGGGTTCAACTGCTTGATCTTGTCGCGCGCGATCAGCGGGTCGGCCGCGGTACCGACCACCTCGATCTGCGGATCGGAGGCAAGCATGGTCGACAGGAGCTTGCGCACCAGTGCGGAATCGTCGACTACCAGAACTCGCACCTTGTCCATGCCGTATGTCTCGAGCTTGCCTTTGAAATGAAGTGGAGCGATGGCGCTGGGTCGTGAGGGCGTTGATCCGCCTGCGCCTGCGGTGGGCGCCGCAGGAACGGCGGATGCCGCGCCCCCACGGCCCAGCGCCACCGTGTCAGAAGAGCTCCACCTCTCCCTTTATCGGATCGTTTGCCAAACGCTTGAGGTAGACGCGCTCGCCGTCGACCAGCTGCGCGTCGCGCGTGCCGCGGAGCTGGCGCACGCGCACCTTGCCGCTGGCGGGGAAATACTGGACCTGGCGCGGGTACACGTCGCCGAGGTCCGAGGCGGCCACTTCGAGCCTTTCGGTCTCCAGGTAGCGCTGGATGAATTCGATGTTGCGCCGGCCCACGTCCGTCATCTGGGCCAGCACGCGGCCGCCGCCGAAGATCTTCACCTCCAGGTCTTCGCGGTGCCCGCCGGCCTTGAGGATGGCGTTGATCAGCTGCTCCATGGCGTCGGAGCCATAGCGCGCCGCGCGGCCGACCGCTGCCGACCAGCTGTCACGCTCGCCGACCGGCTCGGGCAACATGAAGTGGTTCATGCCGCCCACGCGCCGGCGACGGTCGCGAATGCAGGCGGCGATGCAGGAGCCCAGCACGGTGGAGATCATTTCCTCCTGCGTGCTCACGTAGAACTCGCCAGGCAGCACCTTGGCGGTGACGCACTGGTGGGTGGGATCCCAGAACCTGCGCAGATGCTCGAAACCGGGTAGAGCGGGTGCGATGGCCTCGCCGAGCGACAGCCTCGCGACAACCTGGGTCATGCAGTCTTCTTCCGATAGATGGTGCGGCCGATCAGTTCGAACTCGTCGGAGAGACCGTGCATGGATTCGGAGTGGCCCAGGAACAGCGGGCCGCCCGGGGGCAACAGCCGCGCGAAGCGGCGGAACAGCTTTTGCTTGGTCGGCTGGTCGAAATAGATCACGACGTTGCGGCAGAAGATCGCATCGAACGGTCCCTGCATCGGCCACTCGTGCAGCAGGTTGAGCGGCAGGATGGTGACCAGCTCGCGCAGCTTCGGATGCACGCAGGCCAGCCCCGCGTACTCGCCCTCCCCGCGCAGGAACCAGCGCCGGCGCCGCTCGGCGCTGACGCCTTCCAGCCGTTCGACCGGATAGACGCCCTTCTGCGCCGCGGCCAGCGCCGCGGGCGAGAGGTCGGTAGCCAGGATCTTCGCATCGACGTCGCGGCCGCAACGCTCCAGCGCCTCGGCCAGCACCATCGCCAGCGAGTAGGGCTCCTCGCCGCTGGAGCAGCCGGCCGACCAGATGCGCAGCCGATCGCCTTCGCGGCGCTTCTGTTCCAGCCAGCGCGGGAGCATATCGTTGGCCAGCGCCTCGAAGTGATGCACCTCGCGGAAGAACGCGGTCACGTTGGTGCTGATCGCGCTGGCCAGCTCGCCCATCTCGCCGTCCGGGTCGCTGCGCAGCAGATTGCAGTACGCGTCGAACCCCTTCATGCCGAGCGCACGCAGGCGGCGCGCCAGGCGCCCCTGCACCAATTGCCGCTTCTGTTCGCTGAGTGCGATCCCGCAGTGCTCGTAGACGAACGCGCGCAGGAACTGGAACTCGCCGTCGCCGAGCACCGGGCCGATGGCGCCGGCCGTCGCGTGGTCATGGCTGGCGAGCGCGCTCATCGCTCAGAACTCCTTCCAGGCGCCCGCATCGGCAACGACTTCGGCCCTGCGCGGGGCGCGCGCCGGCGGCGTGTTGCGCACGGCGGCGAACACCGCCTCGGCTTCGGCCACCACCGAGGAGGCCTGCGGCCTGGCTGGCGCGGGCGCCGGCGCGGCGTCGCCCTCGAGGCGGAAGAACGCGACCTGGCGAGCCAGCTCGTTGGCCTGCTCCTGCATGGCGCGGGCGGCCGCGGCGGCCTCCTCGACCAGCGCGGCGTTCTGCTGGGTCATCTCGTCCATCTGCGACACGGCGTGGTTGACCTGGTCGATGCCGGCCGACTGCTCCTGGCTGGCCGCGGCGATCTCGGCCACGATGTCGGTGACCTTCTTGACGCTGTCGACGATCTCGGCGAGCGCCTTGCCCGACTGGTCGACCAGGTCGGAGCCGGCCTTGACCTTCTCGGCGCTATCGTTGATCAGCGTCTTGATTTCCTTGGCCGCGCCAGCGGAGCGCTGCGCCAGGTTGCGCACCTCGGTGGCGACCACCGCGAAGCCGCGACCCTGCTCGCCGGCACGCGCCGCTTCCACGGCCGCGTTGAGCGAGAGCAGGTTGGTCTGGAAGGCGATCTCGTCGATCAGGCTGACGATGTCGGAAATCTTGCGGCTGGAGGCATTGATCTCCTTCATCGCCACCACCGCCTGGGAAGCCACCTCGCCGCCGCGCTCGGCCTGCTCGCGGGCGCCGCGGGCCAGCTGGTTGGCGTGGCTGGCGTTCTCGGCGTTCTGCTTGACGGTGGAGGTCATCTCCTCCATCGAGGACGCGGTTTCCTCCAGGCTGGAGGCCTGCTCCTGCGTGCGCTGGGACAGGTCGTCGTTGCCGCGGGCGATCTGCTGCGCGGCGGTGCTCACCGCGCCGGAGCCGTGGCGTACCTCGCCGACGATGGCGGACAGCCGTTCGTCCATGCTGCGGAAGGCTTCCAGCAGCTGGCCAAGCTCGTCATTGCGCTTGACCTGGATCGCATGGCCAAGCTTGCCCTGGGCGATTTCACGGGCGACGCGGCCGGCGTAGGCGAGCGTGCCGATGATCGAGCGGCTGAGCGAGAGCGCCATCCACACCGCCAGCAGCAAGCCGGCGGCCAGCGCGCCGATGCTGATCGCGCGGATCAGCTTGAAGCGGCTGACCTGCGCCTGGTAGATGCTCTGCGCCTCGGCGCGCTGCAGGTCGGCCAGCTTGGCCAGCGATTGCTGGCGCAGCATCAGCAGCGGGCGCACTTCCATGTCGAGCACGTCCAGCGCACCGGTGTCGTTCTGGGCGAGCGCGTCGAGCATGTCCTTCTTGGCGCTCTGGTAGTCCTCGTTGGTCGAGAGGTAGTCCTTGTACTGCTTGGCGATCGCTTCGCTCTTGGGGAAGCCGCCGAGCAGCTTCTTGTACTTGACCACGTTAGCCTGGTGCTCGGCGAACTCGGCCAGCTTCTGCTTCAGCGCCGGCTTGCCGACCAGGTTGCCGGCCTCGCCCAGCACGATGAAGGACAGCAGCGAGCTCTGCTGCAGCTGCGCCACGACCTGGGCGGGAACGATCTCGTTCTCGTAGGTGGCGCGCATGCTTTCGTTCTGCAGCTGCATCGAGCCGATGCCGATCACGGCGCCGCCGACCAGCATGAGCATCAGCATGCCCATGACCAGGCGCAGCCGCCCGCGCACGGTGAGGGAGGGAATCTTGAACTTGAACTTGGGCATTTTCATCGGTGGTTCCTGTCAGGCCACGGCTTTAACGTCATTGGCCGCGGGCAAGGCGGCGTCCAGCATCTGTGCGTCCTGCGGCTGCAGCAGCTTGTCGACGTCCAGCAGCAGCACCATGCGCTCCTCGACGGCGGTCAGTCCCTTCAGGTATTCGGTATCCACGGTGGTGCCCATGTCGGGCACCGGGCGCAGCTGGTCCGCCTGCACGTCCAGCACGTCGGAGACGGCGTCGACGACCACGCCGAACAGGCGCTCGGCGACGGTCACGATCACCGTCACGGTGGTCGCCGTGTATTCCTCGCGCACCAGGCCGAAGCGCAGCCGCAGGTCCAGCACCGGCACGATCGCGCCGCGAAGGTTGAGCACGCCCAGGACGTAGTGCGGCGCCTGCGGGATGCGCGTCACCGGCGTCCAGCCGCGGATCTCGCGCACGGCCAGGATGTCGATGGCGTATTCCTCGTGCGCGAGGTTCACGGTGAGGTACTGGGCCGCCGCAGCCGTTTCGGGAGCGGCGGGGTTCGCTGGATGGTTCATTTGCGTTTCCGCGGTGAGATGCCGAGACATGGGTCTATCGGCCACCGGGCGGCGTTCTTGAGAGGTATCGGCGATGCGGAGCGGGACGTGCGTCGCACGCAGGAGCGCGCTTGGGCGCGACCGCGCGGCTCCTCTGGAGCGTGCGGTCGCGCACAGGTGTGCTCCTGCATGGGATCAGGCGAGCTCGCGCTGCTTCGTGCGCCAGCCTGCCGACGATGGGCAGCACGGGCCTCGAGCTGGATCGGTTGCACATAGGCAGGAGCGCACCCGTGCTCCTGCATGGATCGGGCGGTCAGGCGGCCTTGCGGCGGCTGTGCAGGCGTACCAGGCCGGCGATGTCCACGATAAGTGCCACCGCGCCGTCGGCCAGGATGGTCGCGCCGGAGACGCCCTGCACGCGGCGGTAGTTGGCTTCCAGCGACTTGACGACGGCTTGTTGCTGGCCGACCAGGCCGTCGACGAACAGGCCCACACGGGAACCGTCGCCCTCGACCACGATCACCAGCCCCTCTTCGATCGAGCGCTTCGCTCCGTCGCAGCCGAACAGCTCGTGCAGGCGCAGTACCGGCAGGTACTCGCCGCGGAAGCGGAACAGCTCGCCGCCCCCGGCCACGGTCTTGAGCCCCTCGGGCTTCAGCTGCACCGATTCGACGATCGACACCAGCGGCACGATGTAACGCTCCTCGCCCACCGCGGCGGTAAGGCCGTCGATGATGGCGAGCGTGAGCGGCAAGGTGATGGTGAATACGCTGCCGTGCCCCGGCTTGCTGCGGATGGTGACCGTACCGCCGAGGTCGGAGACGTTGCGGCGGACCACGTCCATGCCGACGCCGCGACCGGACAGGTCGGTAGTGACCGCGGCCGTGGAGAAGCCCGGCTGGAAGATCAGTTCGCCGACCGCCTCGTCGCTCAGCCCTTCACCGCTGGCGATCAGCCCGCGCTCGATCGCCTTGCGCACGATCGCATCGCGATTGAGGCCGGCGCCGTCGTCGGACACCTCCACCACGATGTTGCCGCCGCGGTGGAAGGCGTCGAGCTTGAGCGTGCCCATCTCGGGCTTGCCTGCGGCGCGCCGCCTGTCCGGCGTTTCCAGGCCATGGTCGATGGCGTTGCGCACCAGGTGCACCATCGGGTCGCCGATCTTCTCCAGCACCGTCTTGTCCAGCTCGGTCTGTTCGCCATGCAGGTCGAGCCTGACCTGCTTGCCCAGCTTCTGGCTCAGGTCGCGGACCAGGCGCGGGAAGCGGTTGAACACCGAGGCGATGGGCAGCATGCGGATGCCCATCACGCTTTCCTGCAGCTCGCGCGCGTGGCGGGCGAGCTGGGTCAGGCCCTGCTGCAGCAACGGCAGGCGGGCCGGGTCGAAATCCTCGCGGAAGGTGTCGAGCATGGCCTGGGTGATCACCAGCTCGCCGACCAGGTTGATCATGCTGTCGATCTTGTCGATCGCCACGCGAACCGAGCTGGACTCGGCGCTCGCCTCGCGCGTGCCGCGTGCGGCGGCGGCATCGGCGATGTTCGCCGGGGCGGGCGCCGGGGCCGCGGCAGGCGTCACGACGGCGCTCGGCCTGGGCTCGATGGACAGGTCGCACTCGTCCTCGACCCAGTCGAATACCGCGGCGATGTCCTCGCGCTTGACCGGCGCCTTGAGCTCGATGGTCCAGCCCAGGTGGCATTGGGACGGATCGAGCTTGTCCAGCGCCGGCAGGCGCGAGAGGTCTGCCTCCACCACGAGTTCGCCCAGCCCGGCCAGTTCGCGGATCAGCCGCAGCGGGTCATTGCCGCCGGCGAGCATGCCCGCATGCGGCTTGAACTGGATGATCCAGGCGCCCGCCTGGTCGCCGGCACGACGGGCGGGCCCCGCCTGCGGGGGCGCCTCGCGGCCCATCATCGCGGCCAGTTCGCCGCGCACGCCGTCGGCGGCGGCATCGTTCAGAGGCTCGCCGGCCCTGGCACGGTCGAACATGCCGCGCAGGCAGTCGACCGAGCGCAGCAGCAATTCGATGATCGGCTTGTCGATCGCCCGCTTGCCGCCGCGCACCTCGTCCAGCAGCGACTCGGCCTCATGGGTGAACGAGGCCATCTCGGGGAAACCGAAGGTGGCCGCGCCGCCCTTGATCGAGTGCGCCGCGCGGAAGATGGTGTGCACCAGTTCCCCGTCGCCACCCTCGTCCAGCGCAAGCAGCGAGGATTCCATCGTGTCGAGCCCTTCCAGGCTCTCCTCGATGAACACTTGTTGGAACTGCGCCAGGCCCGCGTTGCTCATGGGGTGTTTCTCCGCGGCTTAGCCGAGCACGCGCTTGACCGTGGCCAGCAGCTGGTCCGGGTCGAACGGCTTGACCAGCCAGCCGGTGGCGCCGGCCGCCTTGCCTTCCATCTTCTTGTCCGTGTGTGACTCGGTGGTCAGCATCAGGATCGGCACGCCCTGGTAGGCCGGGCGCGTGCGCAGCTCGCGCACCATGCTGATGCCGTCCATCACCGGCATGTTGACGTCGGCCAGCACCAGGTCGAAACCGCCGGCCGCCGCCGCGTCCAGCGCGAGCTGGCCGTTCTCCGCCTCGGTCACCTCGTGGCCGGCGCCGCGCAGGGTGTAGGCCACCATGCCGCGCATCGACGCCGAATCGTCCACCGCAAGAATCTTCGCCATTTCTGTCAACCTCTTGTTTTACGCCGGCACTGCTGCCGGCAGATCCAGTGCCTTGACGAGGCCGAGCGTGTCCGCCGCCTCGCACAATGTGTTGCTCGCGCCCCGCCAGCTCACCTCGCAGCCGCGCGAGAGCGCCTCGCGGCGGAACAGCGTCAGCAGCTGCAGCGCGGCGGTGTCCACGCGCTCGACGGCACTGCCGTCGATCTGCGTCGAAGGCGCGTCCAGCGCGCCCAGCAGCTCGGCCAGCAAGGCCGACTGCGCCGCCATGCGGCAGTCGGCCGGCAAGCCGATCTCGACCGTTCTGGGCTGTTTGATCTCTCGTTTGCTGCCCATGCTTACCTCCGCGTCGTACCGGGCCCCTGCGTGAGGCTTATCGGCGCGAGGGCCGAGGGCTTTAGCCAGTTTTCCCATCCTTCCCCCGTTCACGGGGGAAGGTGCCCGGAGGGCGGATGGGGGGAGGCCCTCGCCAAAAGCGCCCCCATCCGCCTGTCGGCACCTTCCCCCGCATTCGCGGGGGAAGGCCCACCGCGGTAGCGCCCGGTACCGCTCAAGTTATCGTCCCCTCCGCCGATTCCTGTACCGACTGCACGGAACCGGTCCCAACCGCCCGGCCGGCAGGCAGGAGAGCCGCGTGATCATCCAACCCACCAGCCTCGCCGCGATGACCTGGGCGGGTGCCGCCTCCGGCGCCGCGTCGGAAAGCTGGCGCGTGGGCACGGTGCTGTCCGCGCGCCCGCTGGGCATGGGCGAGCAGGGGCGGATGGTGTTGCAGATCGGCGCGCTCACGGTGGAGACCGACCCGCTGGGCATCCCGCTGCCCTCGCAGTTCCAGGTGCGCGTGCTCGCCATGGGCAACCCGCCGCTGCTGGAGATCCTCGCCGGTGCCGGCAGCGACCCGCGCGTGCAGCAGGCGCTGCGCGAACGCCTGCCGCAGCAGAACGGTTACGCCCCGCTGCTCGCCACCCTCGGCGCGCTGGCGCAGCGCCCGGTGCTGCGGCAACTGCCGCCGGAAGTGCGCTCGGCGCTGGCCCTGCTCGACCAGGGCGTGCGCACGCCGCAGGACATCAGCCGGCCCGAGGGCCTGCGCGAGGCGATCTCCCGCAGCGGCCTGTTCCTCGAATCCCAGCTCGCCCGCCCGCGTGCCAACCCGCTGCCGCTGGCGGATGAGGACTTCAAGGCGGTGCTGCTGCGCCTGGCCGCAATGCTCGACCGGCAGCCGCGCCTGCCCACCCACGCGCCGGCCAGCAACGCCGACACCCCGCCGCCGCTGCGCCAGCGCGGCCTGCAGGCACAGCCGCGCGTGCCGCTGGCCGTGCCCCTCCCTGAGCCACCGGCGGACGAGGACATCAACCAGTTGCTCGGCCGCCTGCGTGGCGACGTGCATGCCGCGCTGGCCCGGCTGGAAATCGCCCAGCTCGATGCGGCCGGCGCGCAGGCCTGGATGATCGACATCCCGCTGCAGGGCCCGGACGGTCGGGACGTGCTGCAGATCCATCTGGAACAGGGCCAGGATGCCGAAACCGGCGCCGGCACCTGGACGCTGGGCTTCGCCATCGACCTGCCCTCGCTCGGGCCGCTGCAGGGCGAGCTGCAACTGCGCGACCTGCGCCTGAACGTGCGCCTGTGGGCCGAACGCAGCGCCACCACCGAGCGGCTGGAACGCCAGTTCACCCCGCTGCGCCAGCGCCTTGCCGCCAGCGGCCTGCAACTGGAGCAGCTGAGCTGCCAGACCGGCCTGCCGCAGGGTCGCAGCCACGCCAGCGCGCTGCTGCTGAAGGCGACCGCATGAGCAACGCCCTGCCGCCTCCGCAGCGCCGCGTCACCCTGCGCCTGGCCGGCCCGGAAACCAAGGCTGCGCCGTTGCCGCCGGAGGCGCTCGAGCTGTTGCTGGCGCGCGCCCGTGCGCTCGGGCTGCCGCTGCACCACGATCCGCAGATCGCCGCGGTGCTGGCCGCCCTGCGCCTGCGCGAGGATGTGCCGGTACTGCTGTACGCGGCGGCTGCCGCGGTGCTTGCCAGCGTGTACGACGCCAGCGGCGAAGCTGCGGCCTGATTAGGCGATAGCCGTCCGCCGGGGAGCCGAGTCGGAACGACCGCGCGTTGCACCCGTTCGTCACGCTCGGCTCCCTCTCCTTCCTGCGGGGAGAGGGTTGGGGTGAGGGGCCGGGCTCGCGGGAATGTCTGCAGCAGCGTTGCGTTGCTCGCCGTCTGCCTGGCCTCCCCGCGGCTGGGTTCGCCTGCGCCGATTACCGCCATACCGCGGCGGCCGCTGACGTTTTATGCACGCCGCGCCGGCTATTTCTCACGCCTTTGACGCCCGCGGAAGCCGTCCGCCTTGGGGGAGCATCGCGATGTCCGGAGTGAGCGTGTGCACAAGGGATTGATCCTGCTGGGAGGCGCGCTGTTCGCGGGAGCCTGGCCGCTGCTGGCACATGCCGCGTCGGTGCCGGCACTGGTCACCCGGGGCAACGGCCATGGCGCGCCACCCTGCCAGTCCTGCCACGGTGCCGACGGTGGCGGCCAGGCAGCTGCCGGCTTCCCGCGGCTGGCCGGGCTGGATGCCGCCTATCTGGCCAGGCAGTTGGCCGACTACGCCACCGGCACGCGCAGCAACGCCGTCATGCAGCCGATCGCGCGGGCGCTGTCGGCCGATGAGCGGCAGGCGGCCGCGGCGTACTACAGCCAGTTGCCGGCGCCGGTGATACCGCCCTCGCCACGGACGCCAGCGAACGTGCTGGGCGCAACGCTCGCCACGCGCGGGCGCTGGTCGCAACAGGTGCCGGCCTGCGAGCAATGCCACGGACCAGGCGGCGTGGGTGTCGGCGCACACTTCCCGCCGCTGGCCGGACAGCCCGCGGCATACCTCGCGGCGCAACTGGAAGCATGGCAACAGGGCACGCGCCGCAACGACCCGTTGCAGCTGATGCAGCAGCTGAGCCGCAAGCTCGACGCAAAGGACATCGCAGCGGTGGCGCAATGGTTCGCCGCGCAACCGCTGCCGGCCGGGAGCGGCGGACGATGAGCGCGCGCCTCCCCCTCCTGCTGCTCGCCGCCCTCGCACTCGGTGCCTGCACGGATCGCACGCCGCTGGACGCACATGCGGCCGAAGCCATTGCACCCACGGCGAAGGCGCCCGCCTTCGCCCCGCCGTCCGAGTCGGCCATTCCGGACGGGCCCTACGGCGACATGGTGCGCCTGGGGCGCGAGATCTTCCTGCACACGCGCAAGGCGGCGCCGGCCTACGTCGGCAATGGACTGGCCTGCGTCAACTGCCATCTCGACGCGGGAAGGCTCGCCAATTCGGCGCCGCTGTGGGGTGCTTATGGCATGTACCCGCAGTACCGCAAGAAGAACCACCACGTGAACAGCTACGGCGAGCGCCTGCAGGGCTGCTTCATGTACAGCATGAACGGCAAGGCCCCGCCGCTGGACGACAAGGTCATCCTCGCGCTGGAAACCTATTCGTCGTGGATGGCCCAAGGCGCGCCGCATGGGGTAAAGCTCGCGGGCGCCGGCTATCCGAAGGTGCCGGCGCCGGCGAAGGCGCCGGACTACGCGCGCGGCCAGGCGGTGTTCGGGCGCGATTGCGCGCTTTGCCACGGCGCGGACGGCCGCGGCCAGAAGGTCGCCGGCGACTACGTGTTCCCGCCGCTGTGGGGGCCTGACTCGTTCAACTGGGGCGCCGGCATGCACGAGCTGGACAAGGCGGCGGCCTTCATCAAGGCGAACATGCCGCTCAGCCGCGGCGGCCTGCTGAGCGACCAGGAAGCCTGGGACGTGGCGATGTTCATGGATGCGCACGAGCGCCCGCAGGACCCGCGCTACAAGGGCGACCTGGCCGCCACTCGCAAGGCCTTCCACGACACGCCGATGTCGCTGTACGGCCAGCGCGTCAACGGGCACCTGCTCGGCTCGGAGCCGGCGGAGTGAGCCCCTTCGCCGCGCGCAGGTGTGCGCGGCGTCACAACCACGGCAGCGGGCCCTGCCCTTTGCCCGTCAGTTCACGCGCCCTTTCTACACTGGCGCACTGCGCCCCGGGGCAACCCGGCCGAAGGAGACAGCCCAGGGATGTCCTACAGCAAAGCGACCACCATGTCCGACGATGACCTTGCCCCTTCGCCGATCCGCCGCGCGCTGGCGTGGAGCGGCATTGCGCTGCTGCTGATCGCCTGCGCCGCCGCCCTGGCCTTCACCGCCTCGCGCCCGCAGCCCGACCCGCGCCTGACCTACCCGCGCATCCATGGCGCCGGTGGCGTGCTGCCGGTCGGGCCGGATGCCCTGATGCCCTCGACCACGGCGGACCACCGCCTGTACATCGACGTCGACAGCGACGAGGCCACCCATGGCGAGATCAACCGACGACTGCACACCGCGGCCAAGCTGCTCAACCTGTATGCGCTGGCGGGCGTGCCCAACGAGAAGGTGCACCTGGTCGTGCTGTTCTACGGAAGGGGCGTCGACCTGGCGCTGTCGGATGCCGCCTACCAGAAGAAATTTGGCCATCCCAACCCGAACGCCGGATTGATCCGCCAGTTGCACCAGGCCCACGTCGACATGGTGGTGTGCGGGCAGGCGCTGGGCCACCAGAACTTCGTCGCCGCCAATATCCGTCCGGGCATGTCGCTGGCGCTCTCCGCGCTGACCACGCGCGAGGAACTGCAGGCGGCCGGTTATGGCGAGGTGCCGAAAGAGCCGGATTGATCCCGCAGCGCGGCGGCCTCCCGACGCGGCGGCCTTTCCAGCCTCCGGACGAGCGGTTCAGTCAATGGCCGCGGCAAGATCCACCCCATCCGCCTGTCGGCACTTTCCCCGTAAACGGGGGAAGGCTCACCTGGGAGTTGTCGTGCGGAGGCGCTTTCCCGCGCTTGCGGGAAATTCGCCAGGGAGCGCAGCGCCAGTGCTTTCCTCCCCCGTTTACGGGGGAAGGCGCCCGCAGGGCGGATAGGGAAAGCCTTGCGGCAAGACCCCGCTCACGCCGCATCCGACTCCGGCAGCCGGCACAGCCGGCGCACATCCAGCAGCGCGACGAAGCCGCCCTTCCACGGCAGCACGCCGACGACCGGATCGTCCACGCGCACGGCACGCCCGGGCGGCGGTGGCGCGATCGCGTCGGCGCCCGGCAGCAGCAGCTCGCCGACCGCATCCACGCGCAGGCCGACGGCATGGCTGGCGTGGCTGAGCATCACCACACGCGCGCTGTCCGTGTCGCCATCGCGCGGCGGCAGGCCCAGCCGGCGGCGCCCGTCGAGCACCGGCAGCACGCGTCCGCGCAGGTGGCGGACGCCGAGCAGGTCAGGCGCGGCGCCGGGCACCGGCGTCACCTCGCCGACCCGGATCACTTCGCTCACCTGTGCCAGCGGCGCGGCATAGGCCTGCCCGTCGAGCTGGAAGGTGAGCCAGTGCCGGGTGTTGCCGGAAGGGGTGGCCGGGGAATTCATGGCCTTCGCTCCATGGTGGGGGCGCGGCTCATTTGCCGTGCCCGGGCGTGACGATCAGGGGTGGCTCGACCAGGTGCACCGCCGGTTTGGCCAGGTGCTCCTGCGCGCCCGCTTTGGCAAGGCCATCGGGCGGCGCGTCGGTGGGGGACGCGGCATCGGCGAGCTGGCCCGCCTGGTCGGCGTCGCCCGAATAGCGGGTCGGCATGGCATGGTCACTCAGCACGACCACCAGCACGCGGCGGTTGCGGTTGCGGCCTTCCAGGGTCGCATTGTCGGCTGCCGGGCGGAACTGGCCCCAGCCGATGATGCCCAGCCGCGCGGGGCTCACGCCGTGTTCGGTGAACAGCCGCGCCACGCTGGCGGCGCGTGCGGCGGAGAGTTCCCAGTTGGACGGAAAGACGGCCGTGTTGATCGGCTTGTCGTCCGTGTATCCCTCGATACGCAGCGGGTTGCCGAACGGCGCGAGGATACCGCCCAGGTTGCTGAGCACGGCGTCGGCCTGGTGCGAGAGCTGCGCCACACCGCTGGGAAACAGGATGTCGGTGCGGATCTCGATTTCCAGCCAGTTCGGCGTGCGCCGCACGACGACCTGCTGTTTGTCGATCAGCGGCTGCAGCGCCTTTTCCACTTCGTGCTGGATGCGCGTGAGGTTGGCCTGGCGCTGTGCCTCCTGCGCAGCCTGCACGTCGCGCATGGTCTCGTGCGGGGCGCGTTCGGCGACCATCCGCCGCGGCGCCGGGCGCAGCGGGATCGGCACCGCGACCGGCGCCACGGCGGCGCCGGGCTGGCTCTGCGGCGCGGCGATGGCCGGGTCGACGTTGTGCGGCTTGGCGCTCTGCGGCGGCATCGGCGCGATCACATGGCTGGAGCCGTTGAACGCCTCGATGATCGACTCGGACATCACGCGGTACTTGCCCTCGTTGACGACCGAGACGGCGTACATCACCACGAAGAAGGCGAGCAGCAGCGTCATCAGGTCGGCATACGGGATCGCCCATGCCTCGTGGTTGACGTGGTCTTCGTGGTGCTTGCGTTTCATGGCCACAACTCCTCCCCCTGCTGGCAGGGGAAGGTTGGGAGGGGGTAGGTGGCACGGGCCGAAGAGCACCCTTCCCCAACCCTCCCCTGCACGCAGGGGAGGGAGACAAGGCGGCGCGGCGCCCGGCTCACGACAGATACCCCTGCAGCTTGGCCTCGATCTGCCGCGGGTTGTCCCCCTCGGCGATCGACACCAGCCCCTCGACCAGGATCTCGCGCATCTGCGTCTGCTTGCGCACCAGGCCCTTGAGCCGTGAGGACATCGGCAGCATCAGCAGGTTGGCCAGCGCCACGCCGTAGATCGTGGCGACAAACGCGGCGGCGATGCCGTGGCCGAGCTTGCTGGGGTCGGCAAGGTTCTGCATCACCGCCATCAGGCCCATGACGGCACCGATGATGCCCATGGTGGGCGAGTAGATGCCGGCGTTCTCGAACACCTTGGCGGCGACCAGTTCGTTGTGTTCGCGCGCCTCCATCTCGACCTCGAGCACGCCGCGGATCGCGTCAGGCTCGCCGCCGTCGACCAGCATCTGCAGGCCCTTGCGGACGAAGCCGTCGTGCTCCTCCTCGATCTGCGGTTCCAGGCCGAGCAGGCCCTGGCGGCGTGAAATCTCGCTCCAGCCGATGATCCGCGTGATGAGGTCGGACGGCTGGAATACCGGCGGCCGGTAGACCATCGGCAGCATGCCCAGCGCACGGCGCAGCACGCTGCCCGGCGTCTGCACCATCAGTGCGGCGATGGTGCCGGCGAAGACGATCACGAACGCTGCCGGGTTCACCAGGGCGCCGACTGTCGAGCCCTTCAGAATGGTGCCCACGATGATGACCAGGAAGGCCAGGATCGTGCCGACGAGGCTCACCAGGTCCATGTCAGCCCGCCGCCCTCAGTGACGGCAGCAGTTGCCCGCCGTCGTCGGCCAGGCCGGCCAGGTCGAGCACCAGCGCCAGCCGCCCATCGCCGGTGACGGTCGCGCCGGCGATGCCGGGCACGCCTTCGAACAGCGGCCCGAGCGGCTTGGCCATGACGTCCTCGCGGCCGAGCACTTCGTGCACCAGGCAGCCCATGCGCTGGTGGCCGATGTGCAGCACCACGACGTGGCGCGGCGCGGCACCCAGTACGCCGGCCCAGCCGGCCAGGTCGCCCAGCGGCAGTGCGCGGCCGCGGTGGTTGGCGACCAGGCGGCCGTCGAGCATGCGGTCCTGACCGGCGGTCAGCTCGAACACTTCCTCCACGTTGGAGAGCGGCAGCGCGAACAGGCGCGGGCCCACGCGCACCATCAGCACGCGCAGGATCGCGAGCGTCAGCGGCACGGTCAGTTCCAGTTCGCTGCCGTGGCCCAGCTTAGAGCGCACCTGCAGCGTGCCGCCCAGCTCCGCCACGCGGGTCTTGACCACATCCATGCCCACGCCGCGGCCGGAGATGTCGGAGATCTGCGCGGCGGTGGAAAAGCCGGGGCGGAAGATCAGCTCGTAGCACTCGTTCTCGGTCAGGCGCGCGGCCTGGGCCTCGTCGATGACGCCCTTCTCGACCGCCTTGCGCTTGAGCACCTCGGGATTCATGCCGCGGCCGTCGTCGCTCACCGCGATGACGATGCGCTCGCCGCGCTGGCTGGCGGACAGCCGCACGATGCCGCGGCGGGACTTGCCCACCCTGGTCCGCTCCTCGGGCATTTCCAGGCCGTGGTCGAGCGCGTTGCGCAGCAGGTGGATCAGCGGATCGGCGAGCGCCTCGACCAGGCTGCGGTCCAGGTCCGTGCCTTCGCCTTCGGTGACGAGGTCCACTTCCTTGCCCAGCTGGCGGGCGAGGTCGCGCACGATGCGCGGGAAGCGCTGGAACAGGCGGCCGACCGGCTGCATGCGCATCGCCAGCACGGCGCCCTGCATCTCGTCGGCGACACGATCGAGCTCGGCCGCGGCCTGCGCCAGCGTTTCGTCGCCGCTTTTCTGGGCCAGGCTCTGCAGGCGGTTGCGCACCAGCACCAGTTCGCCCGCGCGGTTGACCAGCGCGTCGAGCCGGCCGGTGTCCACGCGAACGCTGGTTTCGGCCGCCGCGGCGGCGCGGGCCGGGGCCGGGGCCGGGGCCGGCGCAGGCGCAGGCGCAGGCGCAGGGGCAGCAGGCACCGGCGCCGGCACGGCGCCAGGCGCACCGCCCTTGCCGTGCAGGTTGTCGAGCAAGGCCTCGAATTCGTCGTCGGCGATGCTGGTGCCGGGCGTCGGCGCGGCGCTGGCACCCGGCGCGGCAGTGCCGTGCAGGTTGTCCAGCAGCGCTTCGAACTCGTCATCATTGATGGTCGCGGGCGCAGGCGCGGCCGGCGGCACGGTGCCTGGCGCGGCGGTGCCATACAGGCTGTCGAGCAGGGCTTCGAATTCGCTGTCGTCGATGCTGCCGTCGGCCGGCGGCGCGGCGACCGGCGCGGCCACCGGCGGCGGAGCCGGTGCGGGCACCGCGGCGCCGGGCATCAACCGCTTGAGCAGCGCCGGCGGCGGCATCGCCATGGAGGCGCCGCTGCGCAACGCATCCATCATCGCGTTGAGCAGGTCGAGTGCTTCGAGCAGCGCATCCATCCGCGCCGAGTCCAGCACCAGCGCGCCGTTGCGGGCGACGTTGAGCAGGTCCTCGGCGTGGTGGCACAGCTGCACCATCGGATCGATGGCGAGGAAGCCCGCGCCACCCTTGACCGTGTGGAACGCGCGGAACACCGCGTTGAGCAACTCGGCGTCGCGGGGGTTGGCCTCCAGCTCGACCAGTTCTTCCGACAGGCGCTCGACCAGCTCCCCGGCCTCGACCAGGAAATCGTCGCGCAGTTCGGCGTCGAGCGAGGGGTCCATGCTCAGAACCCGAATTCGCTGAGCAGGCGGTCCGCCTCGTCCTGTCCGGAGATCTTCTCCACCACCGGCGGCGGTTCGCGACCGGAGAGCGCGCCGGTCAGGCGA
Organism: Frateuria sp. GZRR33; assembly: GCF_051900425.1. Classification (NCBI taxonomy): domain Bacteria; kingdom Pseudomonadati; phylum Pseudomonadota; class Gammaproteobacteria; order Lysobacterales; family Rhodanobacteraceae; genus Frateuria; species Frateuria sp. GZRR33. The sequence continues at coordinate 380,948 of NZ_JBHZGK010000002.1, read as the reverse complement.
ACCAGTTCCAGCAGCGACGCCTCGACCGACTCGATGAAGTTGACCACCTTCTTGATGCGCTGGCCGGACAGGTCCTGCCAGGACTGCGCCATGACCATGTCGTTGAGGCCGTCGCGGCAGTTGCCGGCGAACGCGTTGGCCTGGCGGGCCAGGTCGGCGACCGGGTCGCACGGCGCGGCCGAAGCGAGCACCTGTTCGGCGCTCTGCGCCAGCGCGTCCGCTTCGGGGCTCATGCGCTCGGCGAAGTCGATGCTGCGATGGGCCGCCTGCGCGCTCATCTCCAGCACGTCGTTCAGGTGCTTGCGCACGTCGGCGACCTTGCCCGGCACGCCTTCCTGCGCCAGGTCGTTGCCGAGCCGGCTGACCGCGCCATGCAGGTCGCGCGCGAGCAGGCCCAGCGCACGGAACAGGTGCTGCTCGCGCTGGCGCACCAGCGCGTCGAGCGCCTGCTCGAAGGCGGCGCCGTCCTGGCTGTTGAGCAGGTCCTGCAGCTCGACCGGCAGCGCGCTCTCGTCGAAGGTGGAGAGGACGGCGCTCATGCGCTGGCCCCCGCGGCGGCGAGGCGCTCGAAGATCTTGGTGAGCTTCTCCTTGAGCGTGACCGCGTTGAACGGCTTGACGATGTAGCCGTTCACGCCCGCCTGGGCGGCGGCGATGATCTGGTCGCGGTTGTTCTCCGCGGTGACCATCAGCACCGGCAGGCCCTTGAGCGAGGGCTCGGCGCGGATCGCGCGCAGCAGGTCGATGCCGGTCATGTTGGGCATGTTCCAGTCGGTCACGACCATGTCGAACGGCTGGCTTTTCAGCATGGTCATCGCATTGTTGCCGTCGTCGGCTTCCTGGATCAGCGTGTTGGTGAAGCCCAGCTCCACCAGCAGGTTCCTGACGATGCGCCGCATGGTGGAGAAGTCGTCCACCACGAGGATTTTCATGTTCTTGTCCATTTTTTCCTCTGGAAAAAGGGGAATGGGGAATCGTTAATGGTCAATCGTCAGCGGGGCGAGGAGCGATCGGGTTGGGCACGGCGGCTTTTGCCTTTGCGATTGCCCATTTCCGATTCCCCATTCCCATCCCGCCAATCGCCCAGGCGCGCGCGCAACCGCACGATCGCCTGGCCATGGATCTGGCACACGCGCGACTCGGTCACGCCCAGCACGGCGCCGATTTCCTTCAGGTTCAATTCCTGCTCGTAGTACAGCGACATGACCAGTTGCTCGCGCTCGGGCAGGCCGGAGATGCCGTCGATCAGCGCCTGGCGCAGGCCTTCCTGTTCGATGCTCTCGGCCGGACCCAGGTTGCCCTGGTCGACCACGTCGAAGGCCGGCGCACCGTCGCCGTCGTCGGGCGCGGTCAGGCTGAGCAGGCGCGCGCTGGCGGCATCGGCGAGGATCTGGTGGTACTCCTCCGCGCTCACGCCCAGCCGCTTGATCACCTCGGCGTCCTCGGCGTCGGCGCCGGTCTCGATCTCGATCTGGCGCACCACCTCGGCCACTTCGCGCACCTTGCGATGCACCGAGCGCGGGGTCCAGTCGGTCTTGCGCAGCTCGTCCAGCATGGCGCCGCGGATGCGGATGCCGGCGTAGGTCTCGAAGCTCGCCGAGCGATCGGTCGCGTAGTGCCGCGCGGCCTCGAGCAGGCCGATCATGCCCGACTGGATCAGGTCGCCCACGTCCACGCTCGGCGGCAGGCGGCCCATCAGGTGATAGGCAATACGCCGCACCAGTGGCGCGTGCTGGCGCACCAACTCGTCTGCACTCTGTTTTTGCAGCTGGAGATATTCCGATGCCACGCTCATGTCACCACCCCGACGCCGTCACGGCCTGGCCACCGAAAAACGCGATGCGGTCCAGGCCCGCGCGCGCGGGTTCCTCCCAGTTATCGACCGCACCCGCCAATTGCTTGAATGCCTGCGACGAACGCGCCGCCGGCCACAGGTCCACCACCGCGCTCTGCCGGCGGATGGCCTGCTTGAGCCGCTCGTCCTGCGGCACGAAGCCGAAGAAATCCAGCACCACGTCCAGGAAGCGGTCGCTGACCTTGGCCAGCTTCTGGTGCAGCGCCCGGGCCTCGCCCAGGTTGCGCACCAGGTTGGCGACGAAGCGGAAGCGACGCACCCCGAAGTCGCGCGAAAGCACCTTGATCAGCGCGTAGGCGTCGGTGAGCGAAGCCGGTTCGTCGCAGACCACCAGCACCACGTCGTCGGTCGCGGCGGCGAACATCGCCACGTTGTCGGACAGGCCCGCGGCGGTGTCGACCAGCAGGTAGTCCGGCGGCCTGGGCAGCTCGTCGAACGCGCGGATCACCGCGGCATGCTCGCCGTTGCCCAGTTGCGCCAGGCGCCGCGCGCCGGATCCGCCGGGAATGACCTTCAGCCCGTGCGGCCCCTCCAGCACCAGCTCCTCGAGCGTGGCGGTACCGTCGAGCAGGTGGCCCAGGTGGCGCGAGGGCGCCAGGCCGAGCAGCACGTCGACGTTGGCCAGGCCCATGTCGGCGTCGAGCAACATCACGTCACGGCCGGCCATCGCCAGGCTCATGCCGAGGTTGACCGCCACGGTGGTCTTGCCGACGCCACCCTTGCCGCCGGCCACCGCGATCGCGCGGCAGCGGCGGCGCGGTGCGCCGGCGTTGGCCGCCTGGTGCGGCCGGTGCGGTGCGGGCGGCGCGCTGTCGCGCTCGCCCGTGATCGCGTTGAACATGTCTTTCAAGCCCCACGCCTGGTTCATTGCAAGGATTCCGCTCATGCCTGGGCCACCATCGTCCCGAAGCGCTCGGCCAGCACCGCCTCGTCGGCGGCCGGCGTGTTGCCCTTGAGCGCCTGCGCGGCGCGGCATACCAGCAGGCGTGCGTCGGCGGCGGCGATGTCCTCGGGCACGCGCTGGCCGTCGGTGGTGTAGTCCAGCGCCAGCCGGTGGCGGATCAGCACCGACAGTGCGCCGCCGAGGCTGGGCGCCTCGTCGAGTTTGGTCAGGATCGCCGCGTGCGGCTTGACCGGCAGGTACGCACGCACGGCGTCGTCCAGCGACTGCGCCTGCGCGTTGGCGGCCAGCACCAGGCAGGCGCGCAGCTCGCCGGCCTCGCGCAGCGCGTCGAGTTGTTCGGCCAGCCGCGGGTCGTTGCCGGCCAGGCCGGCGGTGTCGACCAGCACGGTGTGGCAGCCCTTCAGCAGTTCCAGCACCTGGCGCAGGCTCTGCGCGTCGTAGGCCGGATACACCCGCACGCCGAGCAGGCGACCGTAGTGCTCCAGCTGCGCGGCGGCGCCGATGCGGTAATGGTCGGTACTGACCAGCGCGACCTGCGAGGCGCCATGGCGCACCACCGCGCGGGCGGCCAGCTTCGCCAGCGTGGTGGTCTTGCCCACGCCGGTCGGGCCGACCAGCGCGGTAACGCCGGCCTCATCCGAGCGGCCGCGGCCGCTGACGGCGATGCCACGGCTCAACATGCCCAGCGGCAGGTAGCGCGCCTGTTCGGGCGTCATCTGCGGCGGCAGCTCGTCGGCCAGCGCGCGGGCGACGTCGGCGTCGATGCCGAGCCGGGTCAGCTCGCGCAGCACGCGGGTGTGCATCGGCTGGCGGCGTTCCATGTCGTTCCAGGCCAGGCTGGAGAGCTGCATCTCGAGCATCTCGCGCAGGCTGGACAGCTCGGCGCGCATGCGCACGGTGTCCTGCGCGGCGCGCTCGATAAGCGGGTGGACGACCGGCTCGGCCGGGATCTCCGGTGCTTGCTGCGGCTGCGGCGCCTGCGCCCTGGCCTGGACCAGGCCCTCGGCCTGGGCGCCGGTCGCGGCGCGCGGCGCGCGAGGTTCGGGCCGTGCCGTCTTGTGTGCTTCCCCGGACGCGACCGCCTGCGCGGGCCGCGGGGCAGCCTCGGCGGGCGACGGACGAGTGGCGGGCGCCAGCGTTTCGACGCGGGCCTCGCCCACCGGGGGCGGGGGCGGCGGCGGATTCGCCGCGGCGGCACGCGGCGGCAACGCCGGCGGCTCCACGGCCGGCGCAGGCGCCGCGCCATGGCGCGCGGCCTCGCGCACCAGCGCCTCGTCGTAATCGACGGCGGCAATGATCTCGATGCCCTCGTCAATCCTGCGCGTGGACAGGATCACCGCATCCGGGCCCTGCTCCTCGCGCACTTCGCGCATCGCCTGGCGCATGTCCGGCGCTACGAAACGTTTGATCTTCATTGCTTGCTCCGCAAGCGGGAATGGGGAATGGTCAATGGGGAATGGTTGAAGCGGTTCGCGCCAACCCATGGCGTGCGCGCTTTTGCGATTCCCGATTTGCTATTCACGATTCCCGGCTCCTCAACGTCCCAGCGCCTGGACCAGCCGCACCCTGCGGTTGTCCGGCACCTCGTTGTAAGCCAGTACGTGCAGGTTCTGTGCCACGTGGCGGGTGAAGCGGGCGAGCCACGGACGAAGCTGCGGCGCGACCAGCAGCACGGCCGCTTCGCCGCTCATTTCCTGGCGCCGCGCGGCGTCGGCGACGCTCTGCTGCAGGCGGTCGGCCAGGCCCGGTTCCACCGCCGCGCCGGCCACGCCGCCGCCGGAGAGCGAATTCATGAGGATCTGCTCGAGTTCCGGCGCCAGCGTGATGACCGGCACCTCGGTACCCAGGCCGGTGATCTCCTGCACGATCTGGCGGCCCAGCGCGACGCGCACGGCGGCGGTGAGCATGCCGGGATCCTGACTCTGGCCCGCGTGCTCCGCCAAGGTTTCGACGATCGTGCGCATGTTGCGAATCGGCACGCGCTCGGCCAGCAGGTTCTGCAGCACCTTGACCACCACGCCCAGCGCCATGCGCTTGGGCACCAGGTCCTCGACCAGCTTGGGCGCGGTCTGCGCCAGGCGGTCGAGCAGTTGCTGCACGTCCTGGTGGCTGATCAGTTCGTGCGCGTGGGTTTGCAGGATGTGCGACAGGTGCGTGGCCACCACGGTGGCCGGATCGACCACGGTGTAGCCCAGGCTCTGCGCCATCTCGCGCTGGCCCTGCTCTATCCATACGGCTTCCAGGCCAAACGCCGGGTCCTTGGTCTGGATGCCCTGCAGCGGCCCGTGCACGCGACCGGGATTGATCGCCAGCAGCCGCTCGTTGTGCACCTCGGCCTCGCCCATCGGCACGCCCATCAGGGTGACGCGGTAGGTATTGGGTCCCAGGTCCAGGTTGTCGCGGATGTGCACTGCCGGGACGAGGAAGCCGAATTCCTGCGACAGCTTGCGTCGGACGGACTTGATCCGGCCCATCAGCTCGCCGCCCTGGTGCGTGTCCACCAGCGGGATCAGCCGGTAGCCGACCTCCAGCCCCAGCGGATCGACGCTGGCCACGTCGTCCCAGTTGAGTTCCATGCGCTCGGCCGGGACGGCGGGCGTCGCGGCCGGCTCGGCGACCGCCTCGGCGAGCTTCTCCTTCGTCTCGCGCTCACGCTTGATCATCAGGTACGCCGCGCCGCCGCAGCAGCCGCCGAGCAGCAGGAAGGCGAGGTTCGGCATGCCCGGGATCAGGCCCATCACGCCCAGCACCGCGCCGGCCACCGCCAGCGCGCGCGGCTGGCCGAACACCTGGCCGATCACCTGCTTGCCCATGTCCTGCGACTTGGACACGCGGGTGACGATCACCGCCGTGGCGATCGAGAGCATCAGCGCGGGCACCTGCGCGACCAGGCCGTCGCCGATGGTGAGCAGGGTGTAGGTCTTGGCCGATTCGCCGGCGCCCAGGCCGTGCTGGAACATGCCGACGAAGAAGCCGCCAATGATGTTGATGAACAGGATCAGGATGCCGGCCGTGGCGTCGCCGCGGACGAACTTCGAGGCACCGTCCATCGAGCCGTAGAAGTCCGCTTCCTCGCGCACTTCCTGGCGGCGCTCGCGCGCCTGCTCCTGGGTCAAGAGGCCCGCGTTGAGATCGGCGTCGATCGCCATCTGCTTGCCGGGCATCGCGTCCAGGGTGAAGCGGGCGGTCACTTCCGACACGCGGGTGGCGCCCTTGGTGACCACCACGAAGTTGATGATGGTGAGGATCGCGAACACCACCAGGCCGACGGCGAAGTTGCCGCCGATCACGAACTCGCCGAACGCCTCGATCACCTTGCCGGCCGCCCCCGGACCGTCGTGGCCATGCAGCAGCACCACGCGGGTCGAGGCGATGTTCAGGGCGAGACGTAAAAGAGTCGCCATCAGCACGACCGTCGGAAAAGCGGCGAATTCCAGCGGCCGCATCACGTAGATCACCGCCAACAAAATGACGAGCGACAGCGCGATGTTGAAGCTGAACAGCATGTCCAGCAGGAACGGCGGCATCGGCAGCATGACCATCGCCAGCATCGCCAGCATGACCACCGGCGCGCCGACGCCGCGGCGTCCGAGCTGCTTGAGAGATTCCATTGCGCCAGCGGCGGCCATGCGTCGTTCCCCTTAGATCTTGTAAGGGCCCATCAGGTCAGGATCGACCTCGGGCCTGGGCGCCGGCGGCGGCTCGTCGCCGCGTGCCGTCGCCTGCTTCAACTGGTAGACGTAGGCCAGCACCTGCGCCACCGCCACGTACAGCGAGACCGGGATTTCCCGGCCCAGCGAGGTGGTGGCATACAAGGCGCGTGCCAGCGGCGGCGCCTCGACCATCGGGATGCGGTGGCCGCTGGCCACCAGGCGGATCTGCTGGGCGAGCACATCCACGCCCTTGGCGATCACGCGCGGCGCGCCAGTGCCGTTTTCGTCGTACTTGAGCGCGATGGCGAAGTGGGTCGGGTTGGTGACGATCACGTCGGCCTTGGGCAGCTCCTGCATCATCCGGCGGCGCGACATCTCGAACTGCACCTGGCGGATGCGGCCCTTCAGTTCCGGGTTGCCCTCGGTCTCCTTCGACTCGTCCTTGAGCTCCTGGCGCGTCATGCGCAGGCGCTTGGCGTGGTCGAACTTCTGGTAAAGCGCGTCCGCGCCGCCGATCAGCAGGAGCAAGGCCCCGAACAGCAGCGCCGAGCGACCCAGCAACGACATCGCGCGGGCCACGCCCAGGGCCACGTCCGCACGGCCCAGCGCCTGCAGCTCGTCCACCGAGTGCTTGAGCAGCAGCGCCAGCGCGCCGCCGATGAAGAGCAGCTTGACCAGCGACTTCACCAGCTCGACCAGCCCGCGCATGGAAACCAGCCGGCCCAGGCCGGCGACCGGGTTGAGCCGGTCGAACTTCGGCTGCAGCGCCTGCCCGCTGAAGTGGATGCCGCCCAGGAGCACCGGTCCGGTCAGCGCCGCAAGGATCGTCGCCAGCGCCACCGGCATCAGCAGCATCATCGCCTCGCGCACCGCCATGCCGAGTACGCGTGCGGGCAGCGCATCGGAGAACAGGGCCTCGCGGCTGTAGGAGAGGCCGAGGCCGTAGATGGTGCGCGCGTGTGCCATCGCGCCTTCGCTACCGGAGAGCAACGCTGCCACGCCGGCCAGCACCACCAGGGCGCCGGAAAGGTCCCGTGATCGGGGTACGTCGCCTTTTTCGCGGGCCTCTTTGAGCCGTTTTTCCGATGGTTGTTCTGTGCGTTCCTGGTCGTCGTTCTCGGCCATGACATCAGCCTCCGACCAGTTCGTGCATCAGCGACCAGGCGCTGTCCTGCAGCGTTTCGAACGCACCCGGGAGCGCGCGCAAACCCATCCACAGCGCGATCGACCCCAGGCACAGGGTGATCGGGAAGCCGACCGCGAACAGGTTCATCGAAGGCGCTGCGCGACTGATCGCGGCAAAACCGATGTTCACCACCAAAAGCGCGGTGACCGCCGGCAGCGCGACGCGCACCGCGCCGGCGAAAAGATGCGTGCCGAACAGCACCACCGCGTGCAGCCCTTCGGCATTGATCGCGACGGGGCCTGGCGGCAGCGTCTGGAAGCTGTCGGCCAGCAGCTGGATCAGCCGCAGGTGGCCGTTGAGCGCCAGGAACAGCAAGGTCACCAGGACCATGTAGAACTGGCTGAGCACCGGCGTACTGCCGCCGCCGCCCGGATTGACCACTTCGGCGAAGCCCAGGCTCATGCCCTGCCCTACCAGCTCGCCGCCAAACGCCACCGCCTCGAACACCAGCTTGAGCACGAAGCCGACCGAGGCGCCGACCAGGATCTGGCTGACCATCGTCGCCAGGCCCGCGGCGCTCAACGGATCGACCGCCGCCGGTGCGAGCGGCGCCAGCACCAGCGTCAGCATCACCACCAAGCCGACGCGGATGCGCGCGGGGATCACGCCAGAGCCCAGCACGGGTGCGATCAGGCACAGGCCGCCGACGCGGCCCAGCGCCCACAGCAGGCCGCCCAGCCAGTTCTCCAGCTGGGCCAGATCCACCGTGGTCATTTCACCGCCCCGGGCAGCCCCTCGATCAATTGCCGCGTGAACTGCACCAGCGTGCGCAGCATCCACGGGCCGGTAATCAGCGCGACCACCGCCATGGCGATCAGCTTGGGGATGAACGAGAGGGTCATCTCGTTGATCTGCGTGGCCGCCTGGATCACGCCTACCAGCAGGCCCACGGCGAGCGCGGTGAGCAGCAGCGGCGCGGCGACCAGAATCGCCACGTAGAGCGCGTGCTGGCCGAATTCGATGACGGATTCAGGGGTCATGGGCGGGAAGTTCGGACACTTGGCTCCCTCTCCCCGGAGGGGAGAGCGCGCAAAAGCCCCGCTCACGTGTAGAAACTCCCCGCCAGCGTCCCGATCAACAGCGTCCAGCCATCCACCAGCACGAACAGCATGATCTTGAAGGGCAGCGAGATGATCATCGGCGAGACCATCATCATGCCCATCGACATCAGCACGCTGGCCACCACCAGGTCGATGATCAGGAACGGGATGAACAAGAGGAAGCCCATCTGGAACGCGGTCTTCAGCTCGGAGGTCAGGAACGCCGGCATCGCCACGCGGAAGGGCACGGCGTCCTTGTCGGCGTAGGGCTTCTCCCTGGCCAGCTGGGTGAACAGCTGCAGGTCGGCGTCGCGGGTCTGGTCGAGCATGAAGCGCTTGAACGGCGCACTGGCGGCGGGCAGCGCCTGCTCGGCGGTCATCTGGCCGTCCATGTACGGCTTGACGCCATCGCTGTAGGCCTTGTTGAAGACCGGGCCCATCACGAACAGCGTCAGGAACAGCGCCAGCCCGAGCAGCACCTGGTTGGGTGGCGTCGACTGCGTGCCCAGTGCCTGGCGCAGGAAGCCCAGCACGATGATGATCCGGGTGAACGAGGTCATCATCAAAAGGATCGCCGGCAGCAGCGTCAGGACCGTCATCAGGCCCAGCAACTGCAGCGACAGCGTCCAGTTCTTCGCACCGCCCGGCGCGTCGTGCACGGTCAGCACGGGAATGCCGCCGGGCGCCGCGGGGCTTGCCGGCATGCTCAGCGCGGGCACGGCCGGCGCGGGCGCCGCCTGCGCGAAGGCGAACAGCGGCAACAGCATCAGCACCAGCGCGAGCACCCAGCGCGCGCCGCGGAACGGCGCCACTTTCAAGACCTGCGGTTTCACGACTTGCCTTTCCAGCGCGACAGCAGTTGCGCGAAGTTGGGAGCGGCCGGCTGCGGCGCCGGCGGATTGGCGTCGACCGGAGCCGCGCCCTCGTACACATGCAGGGTGCGCAGGCCGCCCTGCCCCACGCCGAGCAGCAGGCGCTTGCCGTCGGCGTCGATCAGCAGCACGCGCTCGCGCGCGCCGACCGCCATCGATTCCACGCAGCGGATACGCCGGCCACCGGGCAGGCTGCGGGCCTGCAGGCGGCGGCTCATCCAGCCGGCCACGAAGATCAGCGCGATCACCGCCGCCAGGCTGAGCAGCACGCGCAACAGCTCGCCGCCGACGTTGATGTCGGGCGTGGCGGCGGGCGCGGCGAAGATCAGGGCGAGCATGGGATCAACGCAGCTTGCGCACGCGCTCGGCCGGACTGACCACGTCGGTCAGGCGGATGCCGAACTTCTCGTTGATCACCACCACCTCGCCGTGGGCGACCAGGGTGCCGTTGACGAACACGTCCAGCGGTTCGCCGGCAGCACGGTCCAGTTCCACCACCGAGCCCTGGTTGAGCTGCAGCAGGTTGCGGATGCTGATGCGGGTGCGACCGACCTCCATCGCGACCGTCACCGGCACGTCCAGGATCATGTCCAGGTTGACATCGCCGCCTTCGACGGCAAAGCCGTTCAGGGCGTCGGATTCGATGCGGTCGGCGACCGCGGCGTCATTGGCAGTCATGCGCTTTTCTTCTCTGTGAACTCGCCGGACGCACGCCTCTCGCGTCGGCCGACATGGGTCTGGAACTGGATCGCCGTCTGGCCGTTGGCCTGGCCGTAGCGGCCGCGGAACACCGGCACGTCCTCGGCGAAGACGGTGCAATGCTCGGGCAGCGCCACCGGGATCACGTCGCCCGGGCGCAGCTGCAGGAAGTCGCCGATCGAAAGCTCGGTTTCCAGCAGCAGCGAACTCAGCTCCACCTCGGCGTCGAGCACTTCCTCATGCAGGTGCTCGGTGAATCGGTCATCGCGGTCGGCCAGGTCGCTCTGCACGCCGGCGTCGAGCAGCGTGCGGATCGGCTCGACCATCGCGTACGGCAGCGTCAGGTGGATCTCGCCACCGCCACCGTCGAGCTCGACGTGGAAGCGCGACACCACGACCGTCTCGGTCGGGCTGACGATGTTGGCGAACTGCGGATTGATCTCGGAGTTCATGTACTCGAACTCCAGCGGCAGCACCGGGTTCCACGCCTCGCTCATGGCGCCGAACAGCTCGGTCAGCATGATCTGGATCACGCGGTTCTCGGTCGCGGTGAAGTCGCGCCCCTCGATGCGTGCGTGGAAACGGCCGTCGCCGCCGAAGAAGTTGTCGATCACGGTGAACACCAGCCGCGGCTCGAACACCACCAGCGCGGTGCCTCGCAGCGGCTTGATCTTGACCAGGTTCAGGTTGCTCGGCACGGCCAGGCTGTGCACGTACTCGGCGAACTTGACCATCTTCACGCCCAGCACCGACACCTCGCAGCTCTTGCGCAGGACGTTGAACACGCCCAGGCGGAAAAAGCGCGCGAAGCGGTCGTTGACCATCTCCAGCGTGGGCAGGCGGCCGCGGACGATGCGGTCCTGCTGGGTGAAGTCGTACGCCTGCACCGCCTCGGTGGGCGGCGGCTCGTCCTCGCCGGTGGCGACGCTGCCGCCGGTGACGCCGTCGAGCAGCGCGTCGATTTCGTCCTGGGAAAGCAGGTCGCTCATGGGCGATGCCTCACTGCATCACGAAGCTGGTGAAGTACAGCGCGTCGATGCCCGGCTTGCCGGTGCGCGCCTGGACGATCTTGCGTACCGCGTCCAGCGCCTCGGCCTGCAGCTTCTGTTTGCCAGCCGGGTCGCTGAGGATGGAATAGCTCTGGCGACTGAACAGCATCACCAGCGCGTTGCGCACGACCGGATCGACACCCTTGACGGTGTCCAGCGCGGCCTGGTCGTGCGACATCAGCGTGACGCCGACCTGCAGGTAGCGCATGGCGTCGTCATCGCGGAAATTGACCACGAAGGCCGGGTCCAGCGGCAGGAAGAACTCCGGTTGGGTCTTGGTCGGCGCGACGACACCGCCTTCCTTGTCGGTGGCCGCGGCGGCGGGCTTGTCGTGTCCGCGCGCGGCGAACAGATAGGCGCATGCGCCGGACACCGCCAGCAGCGCCACTACCAGGCCGATCACCAGCGGCGAGCGCTTCTTCTTCGCCGGCGCCACCGCTTCCTGTTCCGTACTTGCCATGCCTCAACCTCGGTTGTCGTTTTTCTTCGGCTGGCACCTGGGGCGCCGCCTTGCACGGGCCTCGTTGCAATCCGCGTGCCACGGCGCAAAGCGTTGGTCCTGCGGGGTTTGCGGCGGGCGTGGCGCTTTCTTGACGCGTGCCGGGGAACGGGCGCGTCGCGATCACGGCGGGCGCCTGGAAATCGGCGGGGGCGTGAAGGGGCGGATGGTGGGTGGGGGGCTTTTCGCAAGGCCTCCCCCATCCGCCCTTCGCGCACCTTCCCCCGTGAACGGGGGAAGGATCGAAACGTGGCGCCCGCGCCCGAGTCCTTCCCCCGCGAACGCGGGAGAGGAAGGATCGAAATCGCGGCGCCCGTGCTCGAGCCCTTCCTGCGAACGCGGGAGGGGAAGGATCGAAGTCGCGGCGCCCGTGCCCGGGTCCTTCCCCCGCGAACGCGGGGGAAGGTGCCGACAGGCGGATGGGGGCGCTTTTGGGCGGGATACCGGACTCACACGGCGGTGCATGCATGCCTGCGTGCGACGAGCACGCTTCGGCGCCTGCACTCAGCGCGAACGGATCTCAGCCCCGTTCACCGTGGACGTAGCCCAAGCGGAGTCGAGGGGGTGAGCCCTCAGGCAAACGTATCGAGCATCCCGAGCGCCGCGACCGGCGCGCTCGCCATTACGGCCGGCTCGGCCTCGATCTCTCCGATCGTCCCGCTCGCCTCGCCGCCGCGCCCGCCTTCACCCTGCTGCTGGCGCTGCCCCACGTCCGCCTGGCCGAGCGTCAGGCCGTGCTGGGCCAGCAACGCGTCAAGCTGTGGCAGCGTCTGCTGGACAGCGTGCACGGCCGCCGGATGCTGCACGGCGAAGCTCACGTCGACGCGGTCGTGGTTCATGCTGACCTTGACGTCGACCGCCCCCAAGTCCTCCGGATGCAGGCGGATGCGCGCCTGCTTGACGTCCTGCAGGCCCAGCCAGACCACGTGCTGGCCCAACTCCTGCGCGAACGCCGGTGTGCCGGCCGGGCTGGCGACACTGAGGCTGTGCGCCGGGGCGACGGTCGTGGCGGCCTCGGGGGCCGGCATCGGGTTGGCGGACAGGCTGCCGAGCTGCGCCAGGTCGATCGGGGCGTCTTTTTGCTCGGCGGGCTTGGCGATCATCGGCGCCAGCGCTTTGGCATCGACGTTGATCGAGGGCCTGGCCGCCGCCGCGGTGGCCGCGGCGGCCGCGGTGTTGGCGAGCAACACCATCGCGGCCGGTGTTTTCACGTCGGCGCCGGCGGTCACCGACTTGTTCGCCGCATGAGCCACCATGCCGGCTGCAGTCAGCGGCTTGGCCGGTGCAGCCTGGCCGATCAGCGCGAGCATGGCCGCGGCCAGCGCCGCGGCGTCGGGGTTGCCCTCGTCCTTGGCGGGTACCTCGGCCGGCTTCTGTGTTTCGGCTTTCGCAGGCGCCTTGGCCGTGGCCGCCTCGTGCTTGCCCTCGTCCTGCGCCGGCTTGTCCTGCGCCTGCCCGTGTTGCTGGCGGGCGGCATCCAGGTGGCGGTCGAAGCGGCTCTCGTCCGCCTGGGAAGCCGGGCTGGCAGCGGGACGGGCCGGCGGCGGGGCCGGCTGGACGGGGTTCACGGCGGCGGTGGTCGCGCTCATGGGCACTTCCTCATCAAGGCTTCAGGCGGCATGCGTCGAGTCAGGCCAGCAAACTTCGCGCCAAGCGCTAGCGCGCGGGACGACGGTGCTGCATGCGCTCGTCGATGTCGTTCTGTTCGCGCCGCTCCTCGGCCTTGCGGTCCTGCTCGCGGTAGCGGTCGATCACGTTGTCCAGCGCGGCTTCGCGGGCATGGGCGTCGCGCCACAGGCCGCGGATCTGGTCGAGCAGGCGGCGCTGGCGTTCGATCTCCAGCACCTGCTGGTCGATCGCCCGGTCGATGCGCTCGACGAAATGCTGGCGGTTCATCAGCGCCGTGGCCGTCAAACCACCGACGCCGGGCGGGCTGGCATATTCCTGGCGGTAGCCGCGCAACTCCATCAACTGGCGTTCGGCCTTGGCCAGCCGCTGCTGCTGTTCGGCGAGCTTGAGCACGGCGTCGTCGCTGCGCTGTTTCGCCTGGTCGGCAGCCGGCTGCAGGCGGTCGGCGCGCTTGCTCACGCGGCGGCCTCGGCGGCGAGCGCGTTCAGCGCGGCGATGCCGTCGGCCAGGTTCATCGGCTCATCCACTTCCTGCTGCAGGAACCCGCGCAACCGCGGCCACATCACGATGGCCTGGTCGACCTGCGGGTCCGAGCCCTTCTGGTAGGCGCCCACCGCGATCAGGTCGCGCTGCTGGCGGTAGGCCGAATAGACCTGGCGGAAACGCTGCGCGGCGCGCTGGTGCTCGCGCGCGGTGACCGCCGGCATGACGCGGCTGATCGAGGCCTCGATGTCGATCGCCGGGTAGTGGCCGGCCTCGGCCAGGTCGCGCGAGAGCACGATGTGGCCGTCCAGGATCGCGCGCGCGGCGTCAGCGATCGGGTCGTGGCGGTAGTCGTCGCCTTCGGTCAGCACGGTGTAGAACGCGGTGATCGAGCCGCGGCCTTCGGCATCGTTGCCGGCGCGTTCGACCAGCGCCGGCAGCATGGCGAACACGGACGGCGGGTAGCCCTTGGTGGCAGGCGGCTCGCCGATCGCCAGCGCAATCTCGCGCTGGGCCTGGGCGTAGCGGGTGAGCGAATCCATCAGCAGCAGCACGCGCTGGCCGCGGTCGCGGAACCATTCGGCGATGGCGGTGGCGTACTGCGCGCCGCGCAGGCGCTTGAGTGGCGGCGCATCGGCCGGCGCGGCGACGATGACCGCGCGGCGCCGGCCTTCCACGCCCAGGGTGTGCTCGACGAATTCCTTCACCTCGCGGCCGCGCTCGCCGATCAGGCCCACGACCACGACGTCGGCATCGGTGTACTTGGTCATCATGCCCAGCAGCGTGGACTTGCCCACGCCGGAGCCGGCGAACAGGCCCAGGCGCTGGCCGCGGCCGACAGTGAGCAGCGCGTTGATCGCGCGCACGCCGGTGTCCAGCGGGGTGTCGATCGGCTTGCGCGCCATCGGGTTGATCGGTTCGGCCTTGAGCGCGGCGTGCTCGCCGGTGTCCAGCGGGCCTTCGCCATCGAGCGGCACGCCGTCGGCGCCGATCACGCGGCCCAGCAGGCCCGCGCCGACCGGCAGGCCGCCGGCGTGGGCGAGCGGGCGCACGCGGGCGTTGGGCAGCACGCCGTGCATGTCGCCGACGGGCATCAGCAGCAGGCGTTCATCGGCGAAACCGACGACTTCGGTGTCGAGCTGGCTGCCGTCGGCGGTGTCGACCAGGCAGCGCGCGCCGAGCGCGGCTTCGCAGCCTTCGGCCTCGAGCGTCAGGCCGACCACGCGGCGCAGCCGGCCTTCGACGGTGAGCGTGTGGGCCGCCTGCGCGCGCTGGCGCCGGCGGGCGAGTTGTTCGGTCCAGGCGCGGGTCATCGGGTGGCCACGTGGAGCATCCGGCGGGTTGCCCCCATCCGCCCTTCGGGCACCTTCCCCCGCGCGCGGGGGAAGGATCGAACCTGAGCGCTCGCTACCGGGTCCTTCCCCCGCCCGGCGGGGGAAGGTGCCGACAGGCGGATGGGGGAACGCTTGCCGCAGCCCATCACGCTCACGCGCCTACCTCGTCGCCGAGCACCGCGTCGATCATCACCGCCATGCGTGTTTCCAGCCGCGCGTCGAGCCGCGAGCGCTCGCTCTCCAGCTGGCAGTCACCACGCGCGAGCGCAGGATCGGCGATCAATTGCCAATGTGTCTCGGCCGCCTCCAGCTCGCGCATCAGCGCCAGATCGTCCGGATGCAGACGCACGCGCAGCTCGCGCGTGGCGGCCGGCAGCGCGGCGGCAGCCTGACGCACGGCCTGCGCGATCAGTTCCGGCCGCGTCGCAAGTTCGGCGGCGATCACACGGCGCGCGACGAGCAGCGCCAGTTGCGCCAGTTCCTGTTCCACCGCGGCATCGAGCGTTTCGAGCGGGCGCGCCGCCTGGGCGCAGATCGCTTCCAGCCGAGCGACGCGCTCGCGCCCCTGCGCGCGTGCCTCGGCCAGGCCCTGGGCCAAGCCGGCGGCATGGCCTTCCTCACGCGCCTGGCGCTCGAGCGCTTCCAGGTCGCTGACGGTCGGGTGGTTCGCCGGCTCGGCGGGCGCCGGCGCGGGCGCGCCGCCGACCTGCGGCGGCTCCCAGCGCTGGTAGCCGGCCACCGCGTCGCGGTTGAGGACGGCGCTCATCAAACCAGGTCATCCGAGCTGCCGAGGGTGATCTGGCCCGCATCGGCCAGGCGCCGCGCGATGCCGAGGATTTCCTTCTGCGCCGCATCGACTTCGGATACGCGCACCGGACCGGCGACTTCCAGGTCGTCACGCAGCATGTCGGCGGCGCGTTTGGACATGTTGGCGAACATCTTTTCGCGGATCGATGGCTCGGCACCCTTGAGCGCCACGATCAGGCGCGGCGAGGGCACTTCGCGCAGCAGCGCCTGCATCGAGCGGTCGTCGAGCTCCACCAGGTCATCGAAGACGAACATCAGGTCTTCGATCTTGCTGCCGAGATTCGCGTCGTGGCTGCGGATGGCGGCCATCAGTTCGGCCTCGCGGCTGGTCTCCATCGCGTTGAGGATGTTGGCCGCGGCCTTGAGCCCGCCGACGGTGGCGGACTTCAGCTTGTTGGTGTTGCCGGAGAACTGGCGCTCCATGATCTCGTCCAGCTCGTTGAGCGCATGCGGCTGCACGCCATCGAGCGTGGCGATGCGCATGATCGCGTCCGAGCGCGTGCGCGCCGGCAGGTAGCCGAGCACTTCGGCGGCCTGGTCGTGCTCCAGGTGCGCCAGCACCAGGGCGATGATCTGCGGATGTTCCTGGCCGATCATTTCGGCGATGGCGCGGCCTTCCATCCACTTGAGCGATTCCAGCCCCTTGCTGGAGCGGCCCAGCAGAATGCGGTCGATCAGGCTGCCGGCCTTGGTTTCGCCCAGCGCATTGGTGAGGATCTTGCGGATGTAGTCCTCGGTGCCGACGCCCAGCGCGGTCTGCGAGCCCATGTCGTCGTGCAGGCGGGTAAGCACCTTGTCGACCTGCTCGCGCGAGACGGACGTCAGCACGGCCATGGCCTGGCCGACCGCCTGCACGTCGCGCGCGGACAGGTGCTTGAGCACCTCGGCGGCGTCCTGCTCGCCCAGGGTGAGCAGCAGGATGGCGGCGCGCTGGGCACCGGTGATTTGGGGTTCCTGTTTCATCGACGTTTAGCCGCCGTCCTCGCTGACCCAGTTCCTGACCACCTGCGCCACCTGCTTGGGGTTGTCGCTGACCATGCGTCGCGCCAGGCCCACTTTCTGCTCATAACCGATCACCTGCGGGCCCGACAGCCGGTTCCCCTCGTCATCGTCATCGGCAATCCGCACCGAAACCGTAGGCACGTGGCCGGCCGCGGCCAGCGCCGGTTGCGGCGCGCTGCGCAGCAGGCCCTTGAGCAACGGGCGCAGCAGGCCGAACGCGACGATCAGCGCGATCAGCACGCCGATCGCCTGCTTGATGAGGTCCAGCGCACCGGGACGCTGCCACAGCGGCAGCTGTTCGGGCGCATCGGCCGCCGGCGCGGTACGGAAGGCCTGGTTGATCACGCTCACGCTGTCGCCGCGCGAGGAATCGAAGCCGACCGCGTTCTTGGCAAGCTGGGTCAGGTGGTCCAGTTCCTGCGCGGTGAACGGCACGCTGGTGTCGCCCTTGGGGCCGCTCACGGTCTTGTTGTCGACCACCACCGCCACGCTCAGGCGCGCCAGCCGGCCGGCCGGGTCGCTGGTGTGGCTGATGGTGCGGTCCAGTTCGTAGTTGCGGGTGGCGCTGGAGGAGCTGTCGCCGGTGCTGGTCTGCGCGGTGGCGGCCGCTGGCGCGACCGCAGCCTTGCCGCCGGCGTTGGGGTTGGCGGCAGTCGGCTGCGCGGCCATCACCGGCGGCTGGTTGCTGAGCGCACCGGGCACGCCGCCGTCGGCGGCACTGCCATCGGCGTGGCGTTCGCTGCTGGTCTGCTCGCTGCGCAGCGCGGGATGGTCGTGGTCGAAGGTCTCGCTGGCCTTTTCGGTGGCGCTGAAGTCCAGGTCGACCGACACCTGCGCATGCACCTTGCCCGGGCCGACCAGCGGCGTGAGCAGCTCCTCGATGCGTTGCGCGTAGCTGTTCTCCATCCGCGTGGCCAGGCGCAGGCGGCTGTCGCCCACGGCGGCGGCGCTGTCCGGGTCGCTGCCGGTCAGGAGCTGGCCCTGCTGGTCGATCACCGACACCTGCTTGGCATCGAGGTCCGGCACCGAGGCGGCGACCAGGTGCACGATCGCCGCCACCTGGCTGGCGTCGAGCTGGCGACCGGGATAGAGCGTGACCAGCACCGAGGCGCTGGCCTCGCGGCTGTCGCGGATGAAAGCCGACGGCTTGGCCAGCGCCAGGTGCACGCGCGCGGCGCGCACACCCTGCAGGCTGCCGATGGTGTTGCCCAGGTCGGTCTCGAGCATCTGCTGATAGCGCGTGCGCTCGGCCAGATCGCTCATGCCGAAGGGCGAATCGGCCTGGGGCACGGAATTGGTCGCGGTGCCTTGCGGCAGGCCCTGCCCGGCCAGGCGCAGGCGCACGGCGGCGAGGTCGGACGCCGGCACCATGATCGAGCCGCCGTCGTCGCTGAGCTTGTAGGGCGTGCTGGTGGACTGCAGCGCCTGCGTGATCGCGGCGGCGTCCTGCTGGCCCAGGCCCGCATAGAGCAGGCCCCAGTTGGGACCGCGCGACCACAGCACCACTGCCACGCCGAGCGCCACGGCCGCGGCCATGCCGACCAGCAGCAGCAACTGGCGCGAGGCGGGGCTGCGCGCGAGCTGCTTGAGGTCGAAGCGATTGGCCGGGCTGTCGGTGGTGGCGATGGCGTTGTCAGCCATGGGTACGAATCATCCGTAAAGCGGGAGAGAGAACGTCAGGCCGGTGCTCACACCGGCATGTTCATGATTTCCTTGTAGGCATCGACCAGCTTGTTGCGCACTTCGGTCATCGTGCGCAGCGAGAGGTCGGCCTTCTGGATCGCCACCATCGTGCGGCCCAGGTCCGCGCCCGGATCGCCGCGCTCGAACGCCGCCGCCATCTGTCCGGCCTGCTGCTGGCTCTGCCCCACGCTGCCGATCGATTCCCTCAGCAGCGCACCGAAGTCCGCCTTCGCCGCCGGCGCCGCCCTGAATGCGGTTTCCGCCGGTCGCACCTGGCTGGAAAGCTGGCGCATCTGGGCGAGCAGGTTGTTGACGTCGATGGTGCTCATGTCGGGTTTCCGGCGCGTGGCGGGTTCTTAAGGGGGGTGACTGCACGAGGTGTGCCAGAAGCGGGAATCGCCCGTGGGGATGGGAATCGAAGAGGCGCACACCCTGCGCGGGCAACGATTCCCGATGGACCCTCGCCGATCGACGCGTCGATCAGGCCGCCAGGCTGTTCTGCAGCCCGTACTTGCGCAGCTTTTCCACCAGCGTGGTGCGCTGCATGTGCAGCAGTTTGGCCGCATGGGCGACCACGCCGCCGGTGACGTCCAGCGCCTGACGGATCAGGCCCACTTCGATGTCGGCCAGGTGGTCCTTGAGGTCCAGCCCGCCCTCGGGCAGCAGCGTGGCGTCGGGGGCGACCGCCACGGCGGCGGCCATCGACGCCGGCATCGGCGCGCCGTCCATCATGGCCAGCAGCGAGGCGCCCGGCACTTCCTCCACGGCCTGGCGGCCGCGGTACTTTTCGGGCAGGTCGCTGGCGCGGATCTCGCCGTGCGGATAGAGGATCGCCAGGCGCTCGACCAGGTTGCACAGCTCGCGCACGTTGCCCGGCCAGGCGTACTGGTGCAGCGCGTTCACCGCACCGGCGGAGAAGCGCACGCTGCCCAGGCCGCGGCGGGCCAGGCGCTGGTTGAACTCGTTGATCAGCACCGGCAGGTCGTCCAGGTGCTCGCGCAGCGCGGGCATCTCCAGCGGGAACACCGAGAGGCGGTAGAACAGGTCCTCGCGGAACTTGCCCTCGGCGATCGCCTGCTCCAGGTTGCGGTGGGTGGCGGCGATGATGCGCACGTCGCAGCGCTGGGTCTTGTTGCCGCCGACGCGCTCGTACACGCGCTCCTGCAGCACGCGCAGCAGCTTGACCTGCATGGTCAGGCTCATGTCGCCGATCTCGTCGAGGAACAGCGTGCCGCCCTCGGCCATCTCGAAGCGGCCCTTGCGGGTGCTGATCGCGCCGGTGAAGGCGCCCTTCTCGTGGCCGAAGAGCTCGCTTTCCAGCAACTCGGCCGGGATCGCGCCGCAGTTGATCGCCACGAACGGCTTGTCGCGACGGGGCGAACACTCATGGATGGTGCGCGCGACCATCTCCTTGCCGGTGCCGGACTCGCCCAGCACCAGCACGGACGAGTCGAACGGCGCGACCTGGCGGATCAGCGCGTTGACGCGGCGCATCGGTGCGGATTCACCGACGAAGCGCAGCTCGCCGCGACGGCCGCCGAGCAGGCGGGCGTACAGGCTGCGCATGACCTCGGCCAGTTGCTCGTAGCGCAGCGGGAACTCGACCATGCCGATGCGGGCGGCGAACGGCGAGCTGGCGGCGCACAGGCGCGCGGCCCAGGCCGAGTCGCTGGCCAGCAAGACCGGCACGTGGCTGGCGGCATCGCCCAGCAGGGCGAACTGGCGCTCGGCTTCGGCAGCGTCCTCGACCGTACCGACGTAGACGGCGCGCCAGGCGTGGGTCGATTCCTCCACCGCGGTGCAATCGTCGCCCCGCTGCGGGTGGTAACCGAGAAAGTGCAGCGCCGACAGGATGGATTCGGCACGCGCCTCGTTCGACTCGATCACCAGGAAATCGACTTTGCTCATTGTTATGCCCTCTGCCTTGACGCTTTGAACGACGAACCGCCGACTGTCCTGCAGTGTTCGTATTTCTTGGACCGCCGGCTTTCCGTCACCGGTCACGCGAGGGAAGGAGCAAGAAGAAGGCCAGCGTTGGCAAGCTTTGCCGCTGTCCGCGGACGGGCGAGTGGCCCCAAAGCGTCACATGTGACGATCGTGTGGAGAGGACGTTACGGAGGAACTGAGCAACGGCGACGGTTTGCCGGCGCCGGGACCTCCGCCGGCGGGGTGACACGGCACGACACCGTCGCCCCGCGGACCGTCAAACGGTCGGCGCGGGATGTCGTGGTTTTGTGAAGTACTTCACGAGTGGGCCGCGGACGGCTTCACGCTGTGCCGACAGGCGGTCACGCACCGGCCTGGCGCGCACCTGCCACTTTGCGTCGGTGGTGACGAAACACGAACCGTTCGAGTGACGCAGCGACGCCATCGCCCAGTGCGTGGAACGCGACGAACGCACTGCCGTCGGGGAACCGGCGCTCCAGGTGCGCGGGCAACTCCAGCGGCATGCCGGGGCAGGCGTCAAAGCGCAGGCGCAGCAGCAGCGCATCGCCGGCCGGCACCAGCGCCGGCGGCAAGACCGCGCCGATCGCGTTGAAGCGCAACGCCTGGCGGGGCGGCAGGGCGTCGGCCGGGGTCGCCACGCGGTTGATCATGTCGATCAGCGCATTGAGCTTGGCATCCAGCCTCGACAGTTCCTGCATCACCGGACTGTCGTCGTCGTTGCTGTCGGCACGGCGCTCTTCCAGTGCGGCGACCGAAGCGAGCGCGGCGGTATTGCGCTCGGCCAGACGCGGGGCGAGCCCTTCGGGGAGCGGCCAGGCAAGCGCCTGGCTGTCCGCATGCCAGCTGTCCTCGCAGGCAAGCCGCTGCTCGAACTCGTCCCAGGCGCTGGCGGTCATGTCGTTTCTCCGACGGAGGCTTTCATCGGCGGTGAGTATGCAAGCTGCGGGCCCGTGGGCTCCTATGGAATCACGCTCGTCCGCAGGACGGCGATGGCTCCCTCTCCCCTCCGGGGAGAGGGTTGGGGTGAGGGGCCGCGGCTCGCGGGGAGCCGTTCGAGCCCCACCTGATGTTCGTCCCGACAACTAGACCTGATCTGGCCCGCACGGATTTCCGCGCCAGCCTTGGCCCCTCACCCCAGCCCTCTCCCCGGAGGGGAGAGGGAGCAAGGCTCTCTCATGGAGTTCCCCGCCAGCCTTGACCCCTCACCCCGGCCCTCTCCGCGGAGGGGAGAGGGAGCAAAGACCCTAGCCGCCGTAGGCGGCGATCGCGCGGGCGCGGTCCTGTCCCGCCTGCCACTGCTCGCCGGCCTGGTCGCGTGCGTGGGTGACCAGCACGCCCAGCTCGCGATCCATTGCCAGCAGTTCGCCAAGCTGGCGCACGCTGTCCTCGTCGCCGGCCACCGGTTGCATGACCAGCGGATGGCGCTCGGCTTCCAGCGCGACCACCTGCTCCCAATCGCCCGCGCGGGCCGCCTCGAGCATGGCGTGGGTCAGCGTGACCGCGAGCGGAAGTGCCTCGTTCATGCGGCGGCGCCGGCGGGCCGGCGGGCCTCCACCGGCACCATCACCCAGCTGTTGCGGATCTTCTGCAGCAGCGCGGCGACTTCATCCAGGGCCGCGACGTCGTTGCGCAGGTTGGCGTGCAGGAGTCGCCGGCTCATGTAGTCGTAGAGCTGGTCGAGCTGGCCGACCAGCGGCGTCTCGACCTTGGGGTCGAGCGCGTCGCGCAGTCCGCCGACGATCTCGATGACGCGGCCGATCACCTCGCCCTTGGGCGCGATCTCGCCGCGCTGCATGTGGCCGCGCGCGGTGACCAGGCGCTCCAGCGCGCCGTCCATGAGCAGCGTGATCAGGCCATGCGGATCGGCCGATTCGACGCCGCCGTGCGAGCGGACCTGCTGGTAGGCGTTGGCGCCCTGTCCGAATGCCATGGTGGGATTCCTCCGTCTACTTGTTCTTGTTCGCCGCGGTGAGCGCGTCGAATTGCTGGGTGAGGTAGCTGCTGGTGCTGTTGAGCTTGGTGAGCAGCGTGTCGAGCGTGCTGAACTGGCGCGTGTAGCGCGTGGTGAGCGCCTGCATGCGGCTGTCCAGTTCGCTCTGGCGGTCGTCCAGGTCGGACAACTGCTTGTTGAGGTTGTCGGTGCGCGTTTCCAGGATGCCGTCGCTGCCAACCCACTTGTCCAGCGCGCTGCCGAGCTTGCCGGCCAGGCCGCCGTCACCGCCGAAGAGCGACGACACCGCCGCGCCGCCGCCGGAAAGTGCCCCGCTCAGCTTGCCGCTGTCCACGCTCAGTGTGCCGTCCAGCTGCAGGCTCACGCCGATGTCGCTGAGCGTGGCACCGTTGGCGACGCCGCCCATGACGGCCGCCAGCGTGCTCTTGATGCTGTTGAGCGTGGCATCGCCGATCAGCGCGCCGGAGGTCTGGGTGGTCGCGTCGTAACGGGTCAGATTCTTGTAGATGCCGACGAAGCTGTTGTACGTGTCGACCAGGTTGGTGACCGCGCTGGTCGCCTTGGCGGTGTCGCTGCTGACCGTGACGGTGCTGGTGCCTTCGGCCGCCAGGTTGAGGGTCAGGCCGTCGATCGCCGTGCTGATGGAATTCCCGGCGCTGTGGCCGGGAAGCCCGTCGATGGTGTACTCGGCATCCTGCGCCGGGTCGATGACGGTCAGACCGTTGCCGGAGGTGGCGTTCGGGTCGTAGCCCAGCGCGGACAGGCCGCCGTCGCCGCCGCTCGCGCTCACGCTGAAACCGTTGTCCGTACCGGAGCGGGTGCCGCGCAGCACGAGGTGCGCGCCGTCGGTGCCGGTGACGATGGTGGCGCTGACGCCCGGATTGTCAGGGGACTTGTTGATCGCATCGCGGATCTGCGCCAGCGAGGCGTGATCGGTGTCGATGTCCAGGCTCATCTGCTTGTCGCCAACGGCGATGGTCAGGGTGCCCGTGCCGACCGCCGCGTCGCTGTCGGTGAACGCGCCGGACGAGGCCTTCATGGCACCGGCCAGTTTGGTCACCTGGATCTTGTAGCTGCCGTTGACCGCGCCGGTGCGGGCGGTGGCCGACAGCACGTCGCTGTCGCCGACGGCGACCGAGTGCGCCGCCAGGGCGCTGCCATCGCTCAGGGGGCTGAGCGCCGATTTCAATGCCGCAAGTACGGCGCTGACCTGGCCCAGGGCCGAAATCTGCGTCTGCGCCTTGTTCGTCTGGTTGTCGATCTGATCCTGCTGGGGCTTCTTCTTGGCCGCCACCAGCTGGCTGACCAGGGTATCCACGTCGAGTCCGGATCCGATGCCCGCGGCGGAGAACAGCGCGCTGGAGGAACTGGTGGAGCCGACGGTGATGGCCATGGTCTTGGAATCCTTTTAAGGGAAGGCGGCCGTGTCGCCACGGCCGCCTCCTCAGGTTGTCGCCGCTGTTACTGCAGCAGCTTCAGCACGCTCTGCGTGGTGGAGTTGGCCTGCGCCAGGACGGACACGCCGGCCTGCTGCAGGATGTTCGCGCTGGACATGTTGGCCGTTTCGGCCGCGAAGTCGGCGTCCTGGATCTGGCTGCGCGACGAATCGAGGTTCTGCGAGATGGTCTGCAGGTTGGCGATCGTCGAGTCGAAGCGGTTCTGCACCGCACCCAGGTCGCTGCGGATCGAGCTGATCGACTGCAGGGCCGAGTCGATGCGGTTGATCGTCTCGTTCGCACCGGCGACGGTCTTCACGTTGGCGGTGGTCAGGTCGCCCGCGGCGGCCGTCGTACCAGCGGTGAAGCCCAGCGTGGTGTTGCTGCCGCCCAGCACCAGGTCGTCCTGCGAGTCGATCGCCAGCTTGCCGGCGTCGTCGATGTAGGCCGACACGCCGCTGATGCCCGAGCTGTTGATCTGGTCGACGAGCGCCTTGGCATCCTTGAAGGTACCGGTGATGTCGGTGCCGTTGATGCTGAAGTCGCCGGCGGCCAAAGTAAGGCTGGTCGGGGTACCCGCAACAGCAGCGGTGCCGGCAGTGGCGGAACCGAACGTGATGCCGGTCAGACCACTGACCGTCATCGGGTCGGCGCCGGCGGTAACTGCATCGATCTTGAGGCCGCTACCGGACACGCTCACGGTGTATTTGCCGTCAACGGCAAGCTGCGTATTGACCTGCGTGGCAAGGTCATTGATGTCGGTGGCGCCCGTGACGTCCACGTTCGTGGCGCCAATGGAAAACTTTACGTTGGCCGTCGGATCAGCGACCGTGCCTGCAGCGACCGAACCCTTGGTTGCCGCGGTACCGGCGGTGGTGAACGCACCGCTGACGTCGGAGGCCTGCGAGGCGACCGCACCGATGTCCGAAGCGCGGGTGCCCTTGGTCAGGTCGACCGAGATGGTCTCGCCGACGTTGGCGCCGACCTGGAAGGCGGCCTGGCCGAACGAACCGTCCAGCACGTGGCGGCCGTTGAAGGTGGTCTGCTGCGAGATGCGGGTCACTTCCGCCAGGCGCTGCTGCACTTCGGCGTCGAGCGCGGAGCGGTCGGAGTCGGAGTTGGTCGCGTTGGCCGACTGCACGGCCAGCTCGCGGATGCGCTGCAGGTTGTTGGTGACTTCGTCCAGCGCCGACTCGGTGGTCTGCGACAGCGAGATACCGTCGTTGGCGTTGCGCACCGCCTGGTTCAGGCCGTTGATCTGCGTGGTGAAGCGGGTGGCGATCGCGAGGCCGGCGGCGTCGTCCTTGGCGCTGTTGATGCGCATGCCGGAGGACAGGCGGGCGATGGCGGTGGACAGCTTGCTCTGCGACTTCGCCAGATTGTTCTGGGCATTCAGCGAGCTGATGTTGGTGAGAACGCTCATGACCATGGGATTTGCTCCGTATCGGGTCGTTGCCGTTTGTCGGCGGTGGTTGTCAGCGGGATGCCGGTTGGTACACCGCCGCCTCAGAGCCTGTTTCGACGTCGATCATGGAAACTTGAGCAGGTCAATGGGTTTTTTTGCTTCGATGGCCTGATGCATGCACGGAACCGCTTGCGCGGCCCCGCCGGGACTACTTGATGTAGTCGAACAACGACAGGTTCTGCAGCTTGCTGAAGGTCATCTGCGCCGCCTGAAGGGCGGAACTTTGCAGGCTGAGCTTGCTCACCGCGTCGTAGTAGTTGAGGTCCTGCACGTCCGACAACGCGGTCTTGTACTGCAGCGTCAGGTCGTCGTTGAGCGCCTGCTGCTGGTCCAGTGCGTTCATGCGCGCGCCGACCGCCGCGCGCGCGCGGGTCAGCGAGCCGATCGACTGGTCCAGGTTGGCGAGCTGCCCGTTGAGCGCGTTCTGTGCGTCGGTGCCGCCGCTGTTGGTACGGGTGAACTCGGCGATGATCGCGTCCATGGTGTCGAACACGCTCTGCGTCGATGATGGCGCGACGCTGAAGCTGTCGCCGGCGGCGGGCGCGCCGGAGAACGCCACCTGCACGCCGTTGAAGGCGACCATGCCGCCCTTCTGCGTATCGTAGGCGCCGCTGGCCACCAGCGTGCCGCCGCTGTCGCGCACTTCGTATGCATCCGGTGCCGTG
The DNA here is from genome assembly GCF_051900425.1 of Frateuria sp. GZRR33. Lineage (NCBI taxonomy): Bacteria > Pseudomonadati > Pseudomonadota > Gammaproteobacteria > Lysobacterales > Rhodanobacteraceae > Frateuria > Frateuria sp. GZRR33. Next base: position 354,790 of record NZ_JBHZGK010000002.1, on the reverse strand, counting down.
AAGCTGATCTGGTAGGTGTCGCCGTTCCACGCGCTGGCGTCGGTCACGCTGGTTGCGCCGGCCACCGCGGTCCCGGTGTTGCCGGCGGCGGCGCCGACGACGAACGTGCCGTTGCCGGTGGGGATGTTCATGAAGATGCTGCTGCCCGGATCGCCCGTGGCGACCTGCAGGCCGGGTCCGGCCGCGACCATGCGCTGGCCTTCGTCGCCCACGTAGCTCACGCCACCGGCCTGCGACGCGAACGGCGCGGCGCCGGTGCGGTTGCCGGCGAAGAGGTAGTCGCCCTGGGAATCCTTGCCGTTGGCGATGCCCAGCAGCTGGCTGCGCAGCTGCACCATTTCGGCGGCGATGTCGGAGCGCGACTCGTCGGTCTGCGTGGCGTTCATGCCCTGAAGGGTCAGCGTGCGGATGCGGTCGAGCACGTTGCCGACCGAGGACAGGGTCTGGTCCTCCAGCCCCAGCCGCGCGTTGGCCGAAGTGATGTTGCGCTGGTACTGCGCGGTGTCGGCGTCCAGGTGGGTGAGCTCGACCGCGCGCGCGGCGCCGACCGGATCGTCGGAGGGCTGGTTGATGCGCTTGCCGGTGCCCATCTGGGTCTGGATGTCGGACAGGTCGCCCTGCCGGTCCATCATGGTGTTGACCGACTGCTGCTGCATCCAGCTGGTGGAGACGCGCATGGCTCTTATCCCTTGAACGCGCCGAGCAGCGCGTTGAACACGGTGTTGGCGGCGCTGATGATCTGCGCGGATGCCTGGTAGGCCTGCTGGTAACGCACCAGGTTGGCCGCTTCCTCGTCCATGTTCACGCCGCTGACGCTCTGCTGCGCCGCCATCGCCTGGTTGTACACGGCGGTCTGCGTCGCGGCCGCGTCGTCGGCCAGCGCGCCGGCGCTGCCGACCTGGCCGACCAGCTGGGCATAGGCACGCCCCACGCTGGTGGCGCCGCCGTCGAGCACGCCCAGGTTGGCCACCGCGCCGAGCTTGAGCGCGTTGGCGTTGTCGCCGCGCGCGTTGGCGTTGGCCTTGACGCCGAAGCTGTCGCCGGCGGCCGGCGCGCCGTCCAGGGTCAGGCTCCAGCCGTTGTGCACGATCGGCGTGCCGGCGGTGAAGGTTTGCGCCGGACCGCCGTCGATGCTGTAGCTCGTCGGTGAGGAAAACACGATGTTCGACGCGGTGAACAGGTTGGGATCGGTGCCGTCGGCGACGGTGAGGGCGCCGATGCTCCCGCTGCCGGTGTTCGCGCTGGCCGCGCTGCCGAGCAGGGGCACGGCGGCCGCGATCCTGTTCGGATCGGTGATCGCCACGGCGACGCTGCCGGCCGCGTTGCGGCTTGGCTGGATGCGGTAGCTGTCGCCCGCACTGGCCGCGCCGCCGCCCACCGCGAAGCTGAGCCCCGCGGCGACGAACGGGTCGGCGGCCGTGCCGGTGCCGGTCATCGCGACCGCGGCGCCGCTGGTATCCTTGAGGTTCCAGGCGCTGCCGTCGAACGACAGGGTGTAGTCCTGGCTGCCCAGCGCGCCGAGGTCCGTGATGCCCGCCGAGATCGTCGCGCTGCCGGCGTTGCCGCTGGCCGCCTGCACGGTCGGGCCGGCGACGGTGAAGAAGTCCCCGCCGAGCTGGCCATTGAGGTCCACGCCCTGCGCGTGCTGGGCGTTGAACGCGTCGGCCATCGCCAGCGCGGCGCGCCCCAGCTGGTTCTGCGCCGGATCGAGCACGTTGCTGCGGAAGTCCAGCAGCGCGCCGAGGGTGCCGCCGCCGATGCGCCCGCTCAGCACCGCGCCGGTGCCCTTGTCGACGATTTCCAGTCGGGTGGCGTCGTAGCTGTTGGGGGACGTGCCCAATGCGTAGGACTGCGTGCCGCTGACCAGCGCCTGGCCATTGCCGATGAACACGCTCAGCGTGCCGTCGTTCTGCGTGGCCACGCTGATGCCCACCTCGCCCGAGAGCTTCCTGATGAGCGCGTCGCGCTGGTCGAGCAGGTCGGAGGGTTCGGCACCGCTGGAGGAGCGGATGCGCTCGTTGAGCTTGGCGATCGCGGCGCTGTCGCTGTTGATCGAGGCGACGGTGTCGGTCACCTGGCGCTGCACCTGGCCATCGAGGCTGCTGAACTGGCCCGACAGCGCGCGGAAGGTGCTTGCCAGCGCGCCGGCGCGCGCGAGCAGCACGCCGCGGGCGGAGGCGTCGGCCGGTGCGTTGGCCACGTCCTGCACGGCGCCGAAGAAGGTGTCCAGCGAGCTCTGCAGGTTGCTGCTGCCGGAGAGCTGGTTGTTGAGCTGGTCGGTCAGCGCCTGGTAGGCGTCGGCGCGGCCCTTGGATGAGGACGCCGACCACAGTGAAGTGTTGAGGTACTGGCTGTAGGCGCGCTGCACCGCCTGGGTATCCACGCCGGTGCCCACGTAGTAGCGGCCTTCGGCCTGCGGCGCGCGCGCGGCGAACGTCACCTGTTGGCGGCTGTAGCCGTCGGTGTTGGCGTTGGAGACGTTGTGGCCGGTGGTGCTCAGGCCCACCTGGGCGGCGAGCAGGCCGGAAACGCCGGTGGAAAGCAGGTCAGCCATGGAGGTTTTCCGTTCGGGTGACGCGCGGGCGCGGGGGGCGGGGCAAGGCCTCCCCCATCCGCCTGTCGGCACCTTCCCCCGTGGAACGGGGGAAGGCTCGGTAGGTCGCACTTCGAATCCTTCCCCCGTCCCACGGGGGAAGGTGCCCGAAGGGCGGATGGGGGAAGCCTTGCGGGGAGGCACGCGTCATGCCCCCTGTGACGGCAACTTGACGCGTCACTTGAACGTCCCCGCGTCCAGCGCCGCCAGCGCCTCGCGCATCTGCGGGCTGTTGGCGATGGCGGTGATCTTGGCCGCGTACGACGGGTCGGTGGCGTACCCGCCGCGGCTCAACGCATGGGCGAAACCGGCGATGTTCTCGCCCTTGCCCAGCGCCTGCGCGTAGCGCGGGTTGTCCGCCAGCATGCGCGCGTAATCGGCGAAGGCCTCGGAGGGGTTGTCGTAGGCGCGGAAGTTGTCGCGCTTGCGTACCGCCACGCCGCCCTCGTACTCGAGCGTGGGCACGCTGACCTTGTCGCCGTCCCAGCTGCCGCCGGCCTTGATGCCGAACAGGTTGAAGCTGCTGGAGCCGTCGTGCCGATGCGGCAGGTGCTTGCCCCAGCCGGTCTCCAGCGCGGCCTGCGCCAGCAGCGCGCGCACCGAGACGCCGAGCTTGTCGGCGGCCGCCTGCGCGTGAGGCGCCATGGCGCGCACGAAGCCGGCCGGATCGCCCGGAACGAATTTGCTGATCACGCTGACCGCGCCCTGGGCGAGCTCGCCGAGCGTGGTGCGCCAGCCCTGCGCCGGGTTGGCGTCGGCGGTGAGCGGCAACCGTCCGTCGCCCTGCCCGGCCGCGCTTTCGCCCAGGTGCAGCAGCGCGCGGGTACCGGCCTCGGCGCCCGCCGCGAGAGGCCCGAACAGGCTGGCGGCCGCAGTGCCCGGCAGCGCGCCGGCGGCGACGCTGGCGAGCAGCGCCTGGTTGTCCGTCGTCGGCGCGGGCTTGGGCTCGGCGTCCTTGCCGCCGAGCTGGCGCACCAGCATGCGGGCGATGCCCAGGCCGTTGTTGCCCTGCGAGAGCGAGAGCGAAAGCTGCTGGTCGAACAGGTCGCGGTAGGCCTTGCCCTGCTGGCTGTCGCCGACGTCGTTGTCGCCGAAGCTGGCATTCGCCTCGCGCATCGACTTGAGCATCATCTGGGTAAAGATCGCCTCGAACTGCTTCGCGACCTTCGGCAGTGCCGCCTTGTCGTCGCCCTTGGCCTGCGCGCGCAACTGGTTGAACCCGGACAGGTCGGTCCAGGTGTCGAGTGCCGGCAGGGAGGCGTTGGCGGGCGTCATGTTTCCGTCGCGCTTGGGCTAGATCACCACGAGCTCTGCATGAAGCGCGCCAGCCTGCTTGAGCGCCTGCAGGATCGAGATCAGGTCGCTCGGACCTGCCCCGACCTGGTTCACCGCACGCACGATCGTGTCCAGGCTCACGCCCGGGCCGAACTTGAACATGTGCGCGCCGTCCTCGCTGACCTGCACGTCGGAACTTGGCACCACCGCGGTCTGGCCGCGCGAGAACGGTTGCGGCTGGCTGACCAGCGGCTGCTCGCTGATGGTGACCTGGATCGCACCGTGCGCCACCGCGGCGGCGGTGACCTTGACGTCCGAGCCGATCACCACGGTGCCGGTGCGGGAATTCACCACCACGCGCGCCGGCGCATCGCCGGGCGTGACGTCCAGGTTCTGGATCATGCCCAGCCAGGCGACCTTCTGCGCCGGGTCCTGGGGGCCGCGCACGGAAATGGTGCCGCCGTCGACCGGCGTGGCGGTGCCCGCGCCGAAGGCGGTGTTGACGGCCTGTGCCACGCGCGCGGCGGTGGTGAAGTCGGGGGTGTTGAGATTGAGCATCAGGTCGCCGGCGCCACTGAATGCGCTGGGCACGCTGCGCTCGACCGAGGCGCCGTTGGGGATGCGGCCGCTGGCGGAAATGTTCACCTGCACGCTGGAGCCGCTCTTGCCCTGCGCGCTGATGCCGCCGACCACCACGCTGCCCTGCGCGATCGCATAGACGTTGCCGTCGGCGCCACGCAGGGGCGACATCAGCAGTTCGCCGCCGCGCAGGCTCTTGGCGTTGCCGATCGAGGCGACGGTGACGTCGATGACCTGGCCGGGCTTGGCGAACGGAGGCAGTTCGGCGGTAATGGTCACCGCAGCCGCGTTCTTCAGCTGCGGGCGTGCATTCGGCGGCACCGTGATGCCGAATTGCTGGAGCATGTTTTCCAGGCTTTGCGTGGTGAACGGGGCCTGGGTGGTCTGGTCGCCGGAGCCATCAAGGCCCACCACCAGGCCGTAGCCGATCAGCTGATTCGAGCGCACGCCGCCGACGGAGGCCAGGTCGCGGATCTTGTCGGCGTGGGCGGGGGCAGCGAGAAGGCTGAGCGCAATCCCCAAGGCGAGCCACGCACCAGCTCCCTCTCCCCTCCGGGGAGAGGGTTGGGGTGAGGGGCCGCTCTTGCGGAAAAGGTTGATCAGGCGATGCTTGAAGGAAGCGAAAGCAGAGCGCGCCATACGTGCGCCGCTCGCGACAATCGTCCACTCACCCCAGCCCTCTCCCCGAAGGGGAGAGGGCGCCTTGTTTCCCGCGAGTACCTGCCCCTCATCCCGAAGGGGAGAGGGAGCTTGGCTCCCCGCGAGCACCCGCCCCTCATCCCAACCTTCTCCCCGGCGGGGAGAAGGGGCGAAGGTGCCATGCGGGTTCGCACCCTCGTACTTGCCCGCGGCGTTCAGATGGCGGTTCTTGCCGGCAGCGGAGTTCATTAAAACGGCATCCACTTGGAATTGAAGAAGCGCGACAGCCATCCGCGCGTGTTCGCATCGGCCAGCGTGCCGCGGCCGGTGTAGCTGATGCGCGCGTCGGCGACGCGGGTCGAAGCCACGGTGTTGTCCTGGCCGATGTCCTGCGGGCGCACAATGCCGGCGATGCGCACCAGCTCCTGGCCCTGGTTGATGGTCAGCCACTTCTCGCCGCGCACGATCAGGTTGCCGTTGGACAGCCGCTGCGCCACGGTGACGGTGATCTGGCCGGTGAGCTGGTTGGACTGGCTGGACGAGCCGCTGCCGTCGAAGTTGCGTTCGCTGTCCAGGCCCACGCTCAGCGGGTTGCCGTTGATGGTCAGGTCCTTGCCCATGATGGTGGGCGCGGCGACGTCGGCCTTGTCCTTCTTGCTGGTGCTGGTGCTGGCCTTCTTGCTGGCCTGGGTGCTTTCCACCAGCACGATGGTGAGGATGTCCCCCACCCGGTGCGCGCGCGCATCGGAGAACAGTTCCATGTTCTGGTTGTCGTGGTAGATCGCGCCGTCGGCAGGGGCGGCGGCGACCTCCGGCTGCATCGGCGGGGTCGGTGCCCACTCGCCGTCGTCGCGTGCGGGCATGGCCATGCAGCCGGCGAGCAGCGACAGCGCGAGGGCAGCGGTGGGAAGGCGGAACAGGCTCATCGCGGCTTACGCTCAGGTCTTGTTGGTGAGGAACTGCAGCATCTGGTCGGCCGCGGAGATCGCCTTGGAGTTCATCTCGTAGGTCCGCTGCGTCTCGATCATGTCGACCATCTGCTCGACGACGTTGACGTTGGACGACTCCAGCGCGCCCTGCGCCAGCGTGCCCAGGCCGTTGAGGCCCGGCTGGCCGATCTGCGGCGAGCCGCTCGAGGCGGTTTCCAGGTACAGGTTGTCGCCGTTGGGCTGCAGGCCTGCAGGATTGATGAAGTCGGCCAGCTGCACGGTGCCGACCTGCTGCGGCGCGGCCTGGCCGGGCAGCGTGATGCTGACCGTGCCGTCGCTGCCGATGGTGATCGACTGGGCGTTGGCCGGGATGGTGATCGCCGGATCGACCGCATAGCCGTTGGCGGTGACCACCTGGCCGTTCTGGTCCATGTGCAGCGAGCCGTCGCGGGTGTAGGCGATGGTGCCGTCGGGCTGGGTCACCTGCAGGAAGCCGCGGCCCTGGATCGCCAGGTCCAGCGAGTTGCCGGTCTGTTCGATGTTGCCCTGGGTGAACAGCTTCTCGTTGCCGACCACGCGCACGCCGGTGCCCAGCATCAGGCCGGACGGGGCGTTGGTCTGCTCGGTGGTCTGGCCGCCGGGCTGGCGCAGGTTCTGGTAGACCAGATCCTGGAACGAGGCGCGCGAGCTCTTGAAGCCGGTGGTGTTGGCGTTGGCGAGGTTGTGCGAGACCACGTCCATGCGCGTCTGCTGCGCATCCAGACCGGTCTTGGCGACCCACAGGGAAGAGAACATGGTTGTCTCCTAATCGATCAGGTGAGCGACAGCAGGCGGGTCGCCGACTGCGCGTTGTCGTCGGCGTTCTTGATCGCCTTGACCTGGAGTTCGTACTGGCGCGAAAGCTCGATCATCTGCACCAGCGTCTGCGACGGATTGACGTTGCTCGACTCGAGCACGCCGGACTTGATGCCCACCGCCGGATCGGTCGGCGCGGTGGCGCCGCCGGCCAGGTGCATCAGGCCGTCGCTGCCCAGCGCGAGCTGGTTCGCCGGCGGGTTGACCAGCTTCAGGCGGCCGACCGAGGCGATCGTTTCCGGACCCTGGCCCGTCGGCACCACCGAGACCGTGCCGTCGTTGCCGATGCTCACCTGGGTCGCGGGCGGCAGGCTGATCGGGCCGCCGTCGCCGAGCACCAAATTGCCGCGCGAGTCCGTCAGCAGGCCGTCGGGGGTCAACTGCAGGTTGCCCGCGCGGGTGTAGGCCTCGCTGCCGTCCGCCGCCTGCACCGCGATCCAGCCCTCGCCCTGCACCGCGACGTCGAGCTCGCGGCCGGTCTGGATCTCGGCGCCCGAGCGCAGGTCCACGCCCTCGCCCTGCGCCACGCCGTTGATCCGCGTGGGCATGCCCGGGCCCTGCACCGGCAGCGCCTGGAAGGCCGACATCTGCGCCTTGAAGCCGACGGTGTCGGCGTTGGCGAGGTTGTGCGCCACTTCGGTCTGCGCCCGCATCATCTGCGTGGCGCCGGTCATGGCGACGTAAAGCGAACGATCCATGCGAGGCCTCGGACGTCAGCGTCAGTTGCGGATGTTGATGATGGTCTGGGTCAGCTTGTCGTCGGTGGAGATCACCTGCGCGTTCGCCTGGTAGTTGCGCTGCGCCTTGATCATGTTCACCAGCTGCGCGGTGAGGTCCGCGGTGTTGGACGCTTCCAGCGCGCCGGACTGCACGGCGCCGAAGGTGCCTTGGCCCGCCACGCCCATGATCGCGGTGCCGGAATCGAACGAGGCCGCCCAGCCGGTGTTGTCGAGCTGGCGCAGGCCCTGCAGGTTGTTGAAGTTGGCCAGCGCGAGCTGGCCCAGCGAGACGGCCTGGCCATTGGAGTACTTCGCCTGCACCACGCCTTCGCTGGACACGTCGATGCCCGAGAGCGTGCCGCTGGGGTAGCCGTCCTGGTTGATCGAGCTCAGCGCGTAGGCGTTGCCGAACTGGGTGACCTTGTTGACGTCGATCGACAGCGTCAGCGGATCGGCGCCGGGGGTCACCGCCAGCGCGGGGAAGTTGAGCTTGCCACCGGCCGGGGTGGCGAGCGCGCCACTGGTGTTGAAGGAAAGGGTCTGCGGTGCGCCGGCCGAGACGCCATCGACGTACAGGTAGGCGTTCCACGTATTCGGCGCGGCGCCCTTGACGTAATAGACGGTGCCGTTGTGGGTGGCGCCGAGCGAATCGTAGGCGGTGAACGGCGTGGCCTGGTTGTAGCTGAGCGCGTCGGTCGGGTTGAACGGCGTGGTGGTCGGCGCGGTCGCATCGGACGGCAGGTTGAGCGACATCTCGACGTTGCCGGTGGCCTTGGCCGCGCTCTGCGCGTTGGTCAGTTGCAGGTCGACCATGGTGCTGGTGTCGAAGCCGTTGCCGGCCGGCGGGAACACCTGCAGGTGTTGTCCGCTGGTGTTGACCACGTAGCCGTTGTTGTCCTGGTTGAAGGCGCCGGCGCGCGTGTAGGAGTAGCCCTTGCCGTCACGCATGGTGAAGAAGCCGTCGCCGCTGATCGCGAAGTCCAGGCTGTTGCCGGTGTTCTCCACGTTGCCGGCGGCGAACTGCTGCGCCACGTCGGCCAGCCGCACGCCGCTGCCGATGGCGGTCGCCGAGAGGTTGCGCCCGGCCGAGTTGTAGAGCTCGGCGAACTCTGCGCGCGAGCCCTTGAAGCCGGTCGTGCCGGTATTGGCGATGTTGTTGGCGGTGACCTCGAGGTCCTTGGAGGCCGCGTTCAGGCCGCTCAGCGCGATATTGAAAGCCATCGGTGTTTCCCCTGATGAATTAGTTGACGCGCGCGACCTGGCTCAGCAGCACGCCGCCGAAACCGTCCACGTCGAGATAGGCGCCATCGGCGCTGGTCATGCCCACGCCGGCGACCTTGCCGGTGACATAGGTGGCCACCGCGGTGTTGCCGGTCTGCGCAGCCAGGCCGTAGGTGCCCGGGGGCAGCGGCTGGCCGTCGTTGCCGGTGCCGTCCCAGTGGAAATCGGTGAGGCCTGCGGTCTGCGTGCCCAGGTCGATCGTGCGAACCACGTTGCCGGCGTTGTCCACGATCTGCACCAGCGTGCGGCCGCCGCCGTCCGGCACGTTGACCGCGCCATCGAGGCTGCCGCCCTGCAGGCGACCGACCGGCGACGGCACGGTGACGTCGCGGCCGACCATGCTGGAGGCCTGCAGCAACTGGTTGCCCTGCATCGACTGCGCGAGCGCGTCGAAGGAGGTCTGCAGGTTCTGCGTGGCCGATACCTGGTTGATCTGCGCGAGCTGGCTGACCATCTGCGAGGAATCCATCGGCTGGGTCGGGTCCTGATTGCGCATCTGCTGGATCAGCAGGCTCAGGAAATCGGACTGGCTCAGCGTCTTGGTCTGGCCGAGTGCGCTGGCTGCGCCGGCGGCGCTGCTGGAATTGATGGCGAGGTCGCTCATGGCCGCTCCTTACTTCCCGAGGTCCAGCGTCTTCTGCATCAGTTGGCGCGCGGTGTTCATCACCTCGACGTTGTTCTGGTAGGAGCGCGAGGCGGAAATCATGTTGACCAGCTCGTCCACCGGGTTGACGTTGCTCTGGTAGACGTAGCCGTCGGCATCGGCGAGCGGGTTGCCCGGCTCGTAGCGGCTGGTGATGGCGTTGGGGCTTTCGGTGACGCCGAGCACCTTGACGCCGTCGCTGCCGGCGTCGGCCGGCTGGCCGTTCAGCCCATTGCGGATCGCGGCGAACAGCGGCTCCTTGGCGCGGTAGGCGGCGTCAGGCGAGCTGGCCACGCTGTCGGCGTTGGCCAGGTTGCTGGCCACGGTGTTGAGCCGGGTGGACTGCGCCGCCATGCCGGAGCCGGCGACGTTGAAGACATTGAACAGCGACATCAGCCCTGGCCTCCGGTGATCGCGGTCCGCAGCATGCGGATCTGCGCGGTGATGAAGGCCATGCTCGCCTGGTAGTGGACGCTGTTGGCGGCGAAGGCGGCCTGCTCCTGCTGCGCGTCGACGGTGTTGCCGTCCATGCTCGGCTGGGTCGGTACGCGGTAGGCGAGCGTGTCGCGGGCCTGGGCGACCGGATCGATCTGGCCGGCGGTCGGCGCGGCCAGCGGCAGGCTGCCGTCGCCGCTGCTGCCGGCAGCGGCGAGCGCCTTGCGGAAGTCGACGTCGCGCGCGAGGTAGCCGGGCGTGTCGGCGTTGGCCAGGTTGCTGGCCAGCACTTCGGTGCGGCGCTGCCACAGCGCAAGCGCGCCGGTGTGCATGCCGAACAGGTTGTCGATGGATTGGCTCATCGCTTGCCTCCGCGCGGTCGATGTGTCCGCACGGGGCTGGAGGCAAGTTGTGTGCCATGGGGGCGCGAAGCCTTGCTGGAGCTGGCCTGGCGCGTTGAGCCGGATTTTCGTTTACGGGCAGAGTCGGATTTCCGACACCCACGTGTACCCCCTGTAGGAGCGCACTTGGGCGCGACCGCCGTGCACCCGGGTCGCGCCCAAGTGCGCTCCTACAGGGAGAGTCAGCCTTCGCCCTCTTGTGGCAGCAGGTCGATCACCGCCTGCGCCAGCAGGTCCGGCTGGAACTTGGCGATGAAGCGGTCGGCATTGACCTCGCGCACTATCGCTTCGTTGAACAGGCCGCTCAGCGAGCTGTGCAGCACGACCTTGAGCCGCCGCAGCGTGGGCGTTTCGCGGATAGCGCGGGTCAGCGCGTAACCGTCCAGCCGCGGCATTTCGATGTCCGACACCACCAAATTGACGCCCTCCTCCGGCTCCCCTTCGGCCAGCTCGGTGAGGCGGTCGAGCGCCTCGCGGCCATCCTGAGCCACCACGCACTCGATGTTCATCTGCTGGAAGATGCTGATCAGCCGGCGGCGCGCGACCACCGAGTCGTCCGCCACCAGCACGCGGCGCGGACGCAGCGTGTGCGCGCCGGCAGCCCGCTGCATCTGGGTGGAAAGCTCGCCGGGCGCACCATCGATGCTCGCCAGCACGTGCTCCACGTCCACCACCGCCACCAGCGCGCCGTTGATGCGGGTCACCGCGTTGACGCGCGGGCCGAAGCCGAGCGCGGCGCTGGGCGCGACCAGCGACTCGCCCTCGCAATGGACCATGTTCTTCAGGTCCGACACCAGGAAGCCCTGCACGGTGCGGCTGAACTCGGTGACCATCAGGTGCGCGGAGGGCTCCTCGATCAGCGCCGGATAGCCCAGTGCCGCGGCCAGGTCGATCACCGGGATGGTCTGCCCGCGGTAGTCGCAACTGCCGGCGATCAGCGCGTGCGCACCGGGCATGCGTTCCAGCGGCGGCCGGCGAAGCACCTCGCGCACCTTGAACACGTTGATGCCAAACAACTGCGCGTCGCCCAGGCGGAACAGCAGCATCGCCACCCGGTTGTGCCCGGCCAGGCGGGTCTGGCGTTCGACGTTTTCCAGCAGCGCGCCGGCCATGCATGTCTCCAGCAAAGTAAGGACTAGGCCCCCGCGTATCGGCCGCCTGTCCCGGCGCTTGAGGTCGTCTCTCGATGCGCGCATCCCACCCGCGTCTTCCCCCGTTCCACGGGGAAGGTGCCGACAGGCGGATGGGGGCGCTCCTGGGCGGGTTGTCCGGTGAGCTCCCCGCAAGACTTCCCCCATCCGCCCTTCGGGCACCTTCCCCCGCCCGCGGGGGAAGGAACAGAGCGGCGCTTCCACACAGGCGGGGACGCAAAGTCGGCACTGGCACACGCATTGCTTGTTCAAGTTTCGACGCATCCAGACGATGTCATGAACATTCATCCGCAGGAACCGCAATCCACATGAGCCTGATCCGTAGCCAGTCCCTGGCCGCGCTGGTCCAAGCGGCCGCCGCTGGCGACGAGGCCCGCCTCGCGCAGTTGTCGCACCAGCACCCGGCGGTCGCCCGCGCGCTGGCCCCGCTGCTGGCCCGCCTGGACGCCGGCCAGCCGTCGGTGCTGGCGCTGCAGACCCTGGAACAGCAGGGCCTGGTGCTGGCCGCCGCGCAATTGCTGGGGCGCGAACAGTCGTCGCTGGACAAGGCCACCCAGGAAAGCCGCGACGGCGTCGGCCGCTTGACGGACGCCAGCGCCGGAATCTCGACGGCCCTGCAGCAGGTCGCCACCGCCTTGACGCAGGTCGAGCAGGCGCGCCAGACCGGCAGCGCCGGCGTCAGCGAGCTGGATGGCCAGCTGCGCCTGCTGCGCAGCGCACTGTCGGCGATGAACCGCAACCAGGCCCGCCTGGCCGAGCAGGTCGAGCAGATCCGCAAGCTCACCGGCGTGGTGCAGGAAATCGCCCACCAGACCAATCTGGTCGCACTGAACGCGGCGATCGAAGCGGCGCGCGCCGGCGAAGCCGGGCGCGGGTTCGCCGTGGTCGCCGACGAGGTCAAGCAGCTCGCCGAGAAGACCACCCAGGCGACCACCGAGATCGAAACGGTCACCGGCTCCATCGGTGACTTCTCGCGGCAGCTCGACGTCGACGTGCAGCAGGGCATGCAGCGCCTGGAGCACGCACAGTCCGGCGTCAGCCAGGCCAACGGCGCGATGGGCAAGAGCGCCGAGGCGCTTGCCGGCGCCAGCGAGAAGGTCGCCCAGTTGCGCCAGGGCCAGGACGTGCAGCAGGCCCGCGCGGCTGCTGCGCAGGCGGCGCTCGGCGCGTTGCAGCGCCGCAGCACCGAAGCGCGCCGGCAGAGCGAGGCGCTCAGCCGCGCCGCGCTGCTCGCCCACCGTCTGGCGCTGGGCTGGCTGGAACAGGAAGCCGGCAACGACCCGGCGAGCCTCAGCCTGGCCGTGCGCGAATCGGCCCAGGGCCTCCGCCAGGCGACCGACCTGGCGCTGCTCGAACCGGGCGCGCTCGACCGCCGCTGGTTCGACACCGACGCGCTGGACCGCACCGTGCGCCGCCTGGCCGCCCAGCACCCCGATCATCCCGCCGCCAACGCCCTCAGCGAAGCCGGCGCGCGCCTGTCCGAGCACGGCAATGCCTTCGTCGGCCTGCTCTGCAACGGCCAGGTCGAACAGGCCCAGCAGCTCAGCCAGCGGCTGGAATCCGAACGCGAGGCACTGGTCACTCAGCTCGCCGCCCTGCTGGCGGAGGCCTGATGGGCCTGGCGCGCCGCTGCCTGCTGCTCGCGCTGCTCGGGACGGTTCTGCCGGCCCTCGCCGCGCCGCTGTCGGAGGCGGACTTGCGCGCCCAGGCCGAGCGCTTCGTCGAACAGCAATACGCCGCGCCGGCCAGCCGGGTCGAGGTGGCCTCCGAGGCGCTGGACCCTCGCCTGCATATCGCCGACTGCGCCATGCCGCTCACCGCCAGCCTGCCCGGCGGTCTGCGCATGACGCCGCGGTTGAGCGTGTTGATGCGTTGCCCGACCGCCGATGGCTGGACCTTGCGCGTACCGGTGACGCTGAAGGTCTGGCGCCAGGTGCTGGTGGCCAACCGGCCGCTGATCCGCGGCGACGGCATCGTGGCGGCCGATGTGCGCAGCGAGGAGCGCGACGTCACCCGCCTGCCCTACGGCTACATCGGCGGCCTGGACCAGGTGGCCGAGCGCAGCCTGTCGCGCCCGGTCGCCGCCGGCAGCGTGCTCACGCCCGGCGCGTTGGGCGGACGGCAGACGGTACGCGCGGGCGACCACGTGCAGCTGGTGGCCGAACTGGACGGGATCGCCGTGCGTGCCGACGGCGTGGCGCTGGGCAGTGGCGACGCAGGGGCCCGCCTGCGGGTGCGCAACGGCAGCTCCGGCCGGGTGGTGGACGCGGTCGTGCGCGGCCCCGGCGTGGTCGTGGCGCTACCTTAGAACGGTCGCCGAAAACCGATGTTCCCGAAAGCACTAAAGTTTTCTCCAGCCCGGCCGATTCCCCAAGGGACAGGGCCTAACCGACTCGAGAAGGACCGATGAACACGACCATTTCCAACAACGGCTTGCCGCTCCTGCCCCAGGCACCCGGCAACCAGGCCAACGGTGCCGCCGCCGGCAGCAGCAACGCCGCGACCGACGCTCCCGCCAGCGTGCCGGGCAAGGACGACAGCGTCCGCCTGACCGACTCGGCGCGCGCGTTGCAGGATGCCGCCAAGGTGGATGGCCAGTCCGCGATCGACGCCAAGCGGGTGGAGAAGATCCGCCAGGCGATCGCCGACGGCAGCTACCAGGTCAATCCGGCCGCCATCGCCGACAAGATGATCGCGCTCGACGCGCAGATCGCCGGCCCGGCGAAGCCGTAACCGCACGTCATGAGCAAGCTGCTGCACCACGAGCTCGAAGCCGCGCTGGACGCGGTGGTGGAGGACCTGCACCGGGCCGCCACCGAGCTTTCGGCCGCCCTGGTCGCCGAGCGCGAAGCACTCGTCGGCGCCGATGCGGCCGCACTCGACCGCGCCGGCACGCGCAAGCAGGCGCTGATGCAGCGGCTGGAAGAACTGGACGCCGAACGCGTGCAGATGCTCAAGCTCGAGCCGAACGCAGCCGCGCGCACCGAGTCGCGCTGGCGCGAGGTGCTCGAGGTGATCCGCGGATGCCAGGAGATGAACCAGCGCAACGGCAGCCTCGTCAACCAGCGGCTGGCGCAGGTGCGCGAGGCGCTGGCCGTGCTGAGCGGCCAGGGCGGCGACGTGCGCAGCGTGTACGGACCCGGTGGCGAAGTGCGCACGGCCTTGCGCTCGCACCACCTGGCCTCGGCCTGACCGATACGAGTCCCACGGACACCGCGCCGCGAGGCCGGTGGCGATCCACCCCAGGCGGCCTAGCCCGCGAGTAGATCAAGACATGAGCGATACCGCCGTTTCCGCCCAGTCCCGCCTTGCCGGCAACCGCGACATCCCGCTGCCGGTGGTACGGGTGCCGATGCTGGACCAGAAACGCGAGCTGTTCGCCTACGAGGTGATGTTCCACCGCCACGCCGGCGACGAGCACGAGCTGATGCAGCGGGTGCTCTCGACCCTGGCCGATGGCGCGCTGACCCGGCTGGTGCGCGGCAACCGCACCTTCCTTACCCTTTCGCGCGAACTGCTGCTGGGCCAGACCGACGTGCTGGCGCACCAGCCGCGTTTCGGGGTGGTGCTGCAGCCGTCGATGGCCGACGACCCCGAACTGATGGACCGGCTCAACAAGATGGCCCAGCGTGGCTGCCTGTTGATGCTGGACGTCGGCGCGGCCGACCTGCATGGCTCGGTCGCGTTCGAGGCACTGCTGCAGATCGTGCAGTTCGTGCGGCTGGACGCCCGCGCGCTGTCCCCCGAGCAACTGCGCGAACGCGCGCAGCAGCTGCACGAGCGTGGCATCTGGGTGATCGCCGGCCAGGTCGACGACCACGCCACCTATCACCGCTGCCTGGAGCTTCCGCTGCAGGCGATCCAGGGCCGCTACCTGCTGATCCCCGACCAGGTGGAAGTGCCGGTGCTTTCGGCCAACCGCCTGTCGATGCTGCGCCTGATGCGCGAACTGCAGGAAAACAGCCCCGGCCCGGTGGAGCTCGGCGACATCATTCGCAACGACGCGATCCTTTCCTACAAGCTGCTCAGCTGCGTGAACTCGGCCTATTTCGGCCTGCCCAAGCAGCTCAAGTCCGTGCAGCAGGCGGCGATCTTCTTCGGCGTCACGCGCATGCGCAACTGGATCTACACCATGTCGCTCGGCGGCATGGACGACCGGCCGCCGGAGCTGTTGCGCACCGCGTTGATCCGCGCGCACATGTGCGAGCAGCTGGCTTCGCACATGCCGCGCCAGCAGAAAGAGATGGCTTTCACCGTCGGCCTGTTCTCCCTGCTGGACGTGCTGATGTGCGCGCCGATGGAGTTCGTGCTCGAACAGCTCCCGCTGGTGCCCGAAATCCGCGAGGCGCTGGTCGGCAACCGCGGTCCGTTCGGCCCGCTGCTGGAACAGATCCACGCGTGGGAAGCCGGCCAGCTGAGCGGCCAGGCCCAGCCCCAGCAGATCCAGCGAATGGCCGGCATCTACCTGGAAGCTACCCAGTGGGCGGACCAGGTGTACGCCTTCGCCGAGCCCAAGGCGCCGGCCGTCGCGGCCTGAGTCCCGCGGACGCGTCCCTCCTCGCCGGGGCCCCGAAAGGGGCCCTTTCCCGTCAGGGCCCAGGCTCCATCGCTGCACTGCCATCTGCAGGCCTTCGCGGGGCAAGGTTCCCGGACGAGGCGCCCTCCTTCGGTCCTTCCCCGCGCGTGGGGAAGGTGCCGACAGGCAGATGGGGCGCTCTTGAGCGGGACGCCCGGGCGAGCCTTTCGCAAGGCCTCCCCGTCCGTCCTTAGGGCACGTTCCCCCGTGAACGGGGGAAGGATTTCAGAATGGGGCGCTGCGCTTGCCGGAGCTTCCCGCGACCGCGGAGCGCCCGATCAATGCGCCCGGTCCGGCCGCCCCATCCGCCGGTGCAGCAAGACCACCACCAGCACGCCGGCGGCCGTCACCGCGAGCCAGCTCAACACGGGTGGCCAGTCACCGCCAAGCCAGGACGCGCACGACACCGCACCGATCGCCGTCACGCCCACGGCCGGCGCCAGCGCCACGTCGCCGACGCGCTGGCGGCGTTCCCACAGCAACAGGAACGCGCCCAGCGCGGCCAGCAGGATCGCGCCGAGACGACGCGCGACCGTGAACTCCGGCGGATCGGGCACGTCGGGCAGCACGTCGCTGAGCGAACGCTCGCCCACCTGCACCTGGTAGCCCTGGTCGTCCGCCTGGCTGGCCCGCACCAGCCGGTCGCCATCGAGGCGGGCGAAGATCGTGACCGGCTGCACCGGCACCGCCTGCCAGCTCACCCGTACGTCGCCCAGCCGCGGCGAGCCGGGGTCGACGCTGGTGGTGAGGTAGTCGTGATAGAGACTGAAGCTCGCGGCCAGGTTGGCCGGCAGGCGCGACGGGTCCGGCGCCACCGTTTCCGTGCCGGGCAGCGCGCGCACCAGCAGCGGTCCCAGCGCAAAGCCGCCGACCTGCACCTTGCCTGCCACCAGGCGCTGGCCCTGCAACGGCATGGTTTTCGGGTTGGCGTGCCCGCGCGGCTGCTTGAACCGGCCCGTGTCCTGCAGTTCATCCGACCAGTCCAGCTCGTAGTGCACGTCGTCGCCGACATGCACCTCGCGCCACTGGAACATTTCCACGCGGCGGGTAAGCACGGGCGTGGATACGGTCAGGTTGAAGTCCGCATCGTGCGGCGCCTCGATCACTTCCGGCGTGCCCGAAACCAGCACCATGCTGCCGTGCTGTCCCGGTTGCGGCCCGCCCGAGCCGACCTGGACCACGTCGCCGCCGTGGCGCGCCGCGGCCAGGTGATGCAGCAGCAGGCCGCGCTCTGTGACCGCCGCCAGTCCCAGGCCCGCAATCAGCAGCACGGCGCCGATGCCGCGCAGCAGCAGAGCCCGCGTGCCGACCCGCAGGTGGCGCCTCACCCCATCGCCCCGGCAGGCTGGCCACGCAGCCTCGCCTGTTCGTCCGTCGTGCCGAAGCGGCCGCGGTCATCGCGGGTCACCCTGGCCAGGGCGCAGGCGTGGTCATGGGTGAAGAACAGCCGAACGCCGCGCGCGAGCTTGTCTTCGAGGAAGCCGCGTTTCTCGTCGATCAGGGTCTCCGGCGCGCGGTCGTAACCCATGGTGATCGGCAGGTGCACCCAGGGCCGGCCCGGGATCAGGTCCGCGCAGAACACCACGCCGCCGACCTCGGACAGCATCAGCCCGGGCGTGTGGCCGTCGGAAAAGTGGAAGCGCACCGATTCGCCGAGCGCCTTCGAGTGCGGTCCTTCGACCAGCTCCAGCCGGCCGCTGGCTTCCAGCAGCCCGGCCAGTTCGGGAATGAACGAGGCGCGGTCGCGCGGGTGCGGCGACTGCGCGCGGCGCCAGTGCTCGGCACCAACGATGAAAGTGGCGTTGGGGAACAGCAGCCGCGGCGGCTGCCCTTCCGCCCACGGCGCCAGCAGGCCGCCGGCGTGGTCGAAGTGAAGATGGGAGAGGACCACCGCATCGATGTCCTCGTGCGAGAGGCCGGCTTCGGCCAGCGACTCGAGCAGCACGTGGCGGTCCTCGACCACGCCATAGCGCTCGCGCAGCTTCGGCTCGAAAAAGGCCCCGATACCGGTCTCGAACAGCACGTTGCGACCGTCCAGGTCCTTCACCAGCAGGCAGCGGCAGGCCAGCGGGATGCGGTTCTCCGCGTCCGGCTCGATCCAGCGCGCCCACATGGCCCGCGGCGCGTTGCCGAACATCGCCCCGCCGTCGAGTTTCTGGGTGTTGCCCTCAAGGGACCACAGCTGCATGACACGTCCCCTGTCCAAGGATGCTTCCCCGGATTCTACGCAGGGGGGGCACTGCTGTCTGCCGGGGGCGATGGTGGGGCGCAAGGCAAAGGCGCCCCCCCTTCCGCCTCCGGGCACCTTCCCCCGTTGAACGGGGGAAGGTGCCGACAGGCGGATGGGGGAAGCCTTGCGGGGAAGTGCGACCTACTGCACCTTGCCCAATCCCGAGGGCCGCCGCGGATCGCTGGCCGCCTGGAGCGTGTTGCTGCGGTGGTCCCAGGTGACCACGTTCATGAAGCCCCAGGGATCACGCGGGTGCAGCGTGTAGCCCATGCGCTCGAGCTCTTTCGTGGTGGCCGGGTCGAACACGCCCTGCTCCACGTCCACGCGATCGGGCAGGAACTGGTGGTGGTAGCGCTTCTGGGCAACGATGGCGCCGGCGTCCTTGCCGTCGATGAAGGCGAGGATGCCTTCGAGCACCTGGGTGATGATGGTCGAACCACCAGGCGAGCCGATCACCGCGGTGCGGTCCTGACCGATCACCAGGCTGGGCGACATCGAGGAAAGCATGCGCTTGCCGCCGACCGGCGCGTTGGCCTTGCTGCCGAGCAGGCCGTAGACGTTGGGCTTGCCCGGCACCAGGGCGAAGTCGTCCATCTCGTCGTTGAGCAGCACGCCGGTGCCGGCGGCGACGAAGGTGGAACCGAGCGTGTAGTTCACCGTCGAGGTGACGGCGATCATGTTGCCGTCCTTGTCGATGATCGAGAAATGCGTGGTGTGCGGACCGGGGTCGGAGGCGCCGGTGTGCGGCAGCATCGAGGAGGGCGTGGCCCTGTCCGGCAGGATGCTCTGGCGCAGGCCGTCGGCGTAGAACGGCGACAGCAGCATGTCCAGCGGCATCTTCACGAAATCCGGATCGCCGAGGTAATCGTTGTGGTCGCGGAAGGCGCGGCGCATCGCCTCGACCACGTAGTGCACGCGATGGGCGCGGTCGAGCTTGTCCATGTCCACGCCGCGCAGGATGTTGAGGATCTCGGCGATCGCCACGCCGCCGGAAGACGGCGGCGGCGCGGTGACGATGCGGTAGCCGCGGTAGTCCACGCTGATCGGCGCACGTTCCTTGACCTGGTAGCCGGCCAGGTCCGCCTCGGTCCAGTTGCCGCCGGCCGCGCGCACGGCGGCCACCAGCTTCCTGGCCACTTCACCCTGATAGAAGCCGTCGCGCCCCTCTTTGGCGAGGATCTCGAGCGTGCGTGCCTGGTCCGGGTCGCGCCAGAGCGTGCCTTCGACGGGCGGCTTGCCTTCGACGAAATACTTCGCCTCGGAGGCGGGCCAGCGCTTCAGATCGTCTGCACGCTCGGCGATCGCGTTGCGCAGGCGGCTGTCCGGCTTGAAGCCGTCACGTGCGGTGCGGATCGCCGGCGCCAGCGAGGCCGACAGCGGGAGCTTGCCGTAGTGCCGGGAGAGCCAGGCCAGGCCTGCCGGCTCGCCCGGAATGCCGGCCGAAAGTGGACCGTTCAGCGCCGCGTCGCGGTTGGGCGAGCCATCAGGATTGACGTAATCCTTGGCATCCACCGCCGCCGGCGCCACTTCGCGCGCGTCGATGAACACCTCGCGCCCGTCCGAGGCGCGCCGCAGCACGGCCATGAAACCGCCGCCCAGTCCCGAACTCTCCGGCTCGACCACCGACAGCGTGGACGCTACCGCCACCGCCGCGTCGAACGCGTTGCCGCCCCTGGCCAGTACTTCCAGGCCAGCGTTGGTGGCCAGGAAGTTGGCGCTGGCGATCGCGGCATGGCCGGGTTTCGGTGTTGCCGTGGTGGCGGGAGCGACGGGGTGCGCCTGGTGCGGCGGATCCGTTGCGAAGGCGGCGGTACTGGTCAGCAACAGGCTCAGCAACAGGGCTCGCCAACGCAGGGACAGACTCATGCCGTGGTCTCCTTGGCCATCAACTGGCGGTATTTCAGTTCGAGTTGCTCGCGCGTCTCGGCATGGCCCGGATCGAGGATGATGCATTCGACCGGACAGACGACCATGCACTGCGGTTCGTCATGGTGGCCCACGCATTCGGTGCACAGGGCCGGATCGATGACGTAATAGTCCTCGCCCATCGAAATGGCCTTGTTGGGGCACGCGGGCTCGCAGACGTCGCAGTTGACGCAGGTGTCGAGGATCTTCAGGGACATGGCGTCAATGGTAGCGCGGCGCGGCCATCCGTACCCGGGAAATCCCGTTCCGCGACACGCGCAGGGTGGGCTTCAGCCCACCTGGGGTTACACCGCGGCATGGGGTGGTGGGCTGAAGCCCACCCTACGTACCCGCAAACGAAAACGCCCGCGACACCTTGCGGCATCGCGGGCGTATCGAGCGCGTTGGCGCGTGGCTTACATCGCCACGAAGCGTACGGTCGCGCCGGTCGGCTGCAGCGCGGTCATCACGCGATCCTTGTCGGCCTCATCGCCGATGAACAGCACGATCACGTCCTTGAACGAACCCGGCTTGGCGCCCGCGAAGGCGGCGGTCACGAAGTCGGCGGTCTTGGTCGAGTTCGGGCCGGCAAAGGCCAGCAGGTTGCCCGGCAGCACGCCGCGGGCGATGACGTCCTGCACGTTGCTCAGCTGGCGGTCGTACTTGGCCTTGGCATCCTCGTCGTCGCCGGCCGGCACCAGGTAGGCGTAGGGGCGCTCGGCGGTCATGCCCTGCATGTTGTTCTGCACGATCTGGCCCAGGTAGGCGTTCCAGGCCTGCGCATCGTTCGGATTGGTCGGCTTGGGCGCGGCAGCCTGCTGGGTGGTCTGCTGGGTGTCGTCCTGGTTGTTGCAGGCGGACAGGGCCAGGCTGCCGGCCAGGGCGAAGGTTGCGGCGATCAGGAACTTACGCATGGGTGTCTCCCTGTGAGTGAGTGTGGGTTTGTCGCCAGCGCTGCCGCATGGCCTGTTGCACTGCCGGATGCACGAAACCGGAAATATCGCCGCCGAGGCGACCGATCTCGCGCACCAGCGACGAGGAAATGAAGCTGTACTGCTCCGCGGGGGTCAGGAACAGCGTCTCCGCCTGCGGGATCAGGTGCCGGTTCATGCTCGCGAGCTGGAACTCGTATTCGAAGTCCGACACCGCGCGCAGCCCGCGGATGATCACGCCCGCGCCCATCTCGGTGACGAAATCGGCCAGCAGGCTGTTGAAGCCACGCACCTCCACGTTGGGGAGGTCGGCCAGCGCCAGCCGCGCCAGCGTGATGCGCTCGTCCAGGCTGAAGCCGGGCCCCTTGCCCGAACTCTCGGCCACCGCCACCACCACGCGCTCGAACAGCGGCGCGGCGCGCGACACCAGATCGGCGTGGCCGTTGGTGATCGGGTCGAAGGTGCCGGGATACACGGCCAGGCGCTTGTTGACCGGGGCTTTGTTCACGTAGGGGCTGCAGCGCGAGAGTGGCGGCTAGCTTAACGGAAGCTCCGGGCAGCGGCGATAGAGCGCGTGGCGCACCTCGCCCGCTTTCCCCTCGCGGTGCAGCGACCAGTTCGCCGGCAGTGCCCGCACCTGATCACGCGGCGACTCGACATAGATCCAGGCCTGCGGCGTGAGCCAGCCGCCCTGCTCCAGCCGCTGCGCGAGTACCGGCCACAGGCCTGCGGCGAAGGGCGGATCCAGGAACACCAGTCCGAAAGGCGTTGCCGCGCCGTCCAGGAAGGCCGCCGCATCGGCGGCAGTCACCGTGCCCTCGACCTTCAGCCGTGCGAGGTTGTCACGCAAAGCCTTGGCCGCGCGTGCGTCGCGTTCGACGAAGCGCACCGCGCCGGCACCGCGCGACAGCGCCTCGATGCCCAGCGCGCCGGTTCCGGCGCACAGGTCCAGCGCCTGCACGCCGGCGATCACCGGCGCCAGCCAGTTGAACAACGTCTCGCGCACGCGCTCCGGCGTCGGTCGCAGCCCCGGCAGGTCGGGCACGTCCAGCCGCGAATTCCGAAGGCTGCCTCCGATGATGCGGATACGGCCGGTCACGCCCAGACCCCCTTGCAGGAGCGATCCCTGTGCGCGACCGCCCTCTTTGTGCAGGCCGGCATCGGTCGTCCCCGTGGACGGCACGAGCGCGAACGGCCCTCAGCGGGCAGTCTGGTAGCGGGTGATAGCATCCGCGCATTGTCTTGGAAACGCCGCCGCAATGCTCAAATTCTGGAAGAAGAAACCCACCGAAACGACTTCGGAGCAGCCGGCCGAACAGGGTCAGACGCCGCCGGGCGACGCGCACGCCGCCGACGCGACCGCCCTGGACAACGCCAGCCCGGTGCTGGACGAAGCGCGCGCCGAACTTGTCCCCGAGGAACCGGCCGTCGTCGACGAGCCGCCGCCGCCTGCGACCGTGGCCGAAACCGCGCCGGCCAAACGCAGCTGGCGCGAGCGCCTTGCCGGCAGCGGCTTCGCCAAGGGCCTCAGCTCGCTGTTCGTGCGCCACCCGAAGCTCGACGACGACCTGCTCGACGAGCTCGAAACCCTGCTGATCACTGCCGACGTCGGCGTGGAGGCCAGCACCACCCTGGTCGAGGGCCTGCGCAAGCGCATGCACAAGCGCGAATTCGCCGATGCCGACGCGCTGCTGGCCGCGCTGCGCGAAGCGCTGGTGGCGATGCTGGTGCCGGTGCAGCAGCCGCTGGACATCAGTGGCCGCAAGCCCTTCGTCGTGCTCACCGTGGGCATCAACGGCGTGGGCAAGACCACCACGATCGGCAAGCTCGCGCGCCGCTGGCGCGACGAGGGCCGCCAGGTGCTGCTCGCCGCCGGTGACACCTTCCGTGCCGCCGCGGTGGCGCAGCTGAAGACCTGGGGCGAGCGCAACAACGTACCGGTGATCGCGCAGGGCCAGGACGCCGATGCGGCCAGCGTGATCTTCGATGCACTGCAGGCCGCCCGCTCGCGGAACGCCGACGTGCTCGTCGCCGACACCGCCGGCCGCCTGCACACGCAGGGCGGCTTGATGGACGAGCTGTCCAAGATCGCCCGCGTGCTCAAGAAGATCGATGCCGATGCGCCGCACGAAGTGCTCATGGTGAT
This sequence comes from Frateuria sp. GZRR33, assembly GCF_051900425.1. Classification (NCBI taxonomy): domain Bacteria; kingdom Pseudomonadati; phylum Pseudomonadota; class Gammaproteobacteria; order Lysobacterales; family Rhodanobacteraceae; genus Frateuria; species Frateuria sp. GZRR33. The sequence goes on along the minus strand of NZ_JBHZGK010000002.1, from coordinate 331,501 downwards.
CGATGGCACCACCGGCCAGAACGCGATCAGCCAGCTGCGCCAGTTCCAGCAGATCGTGGGCGTGACCGGACTGGTAGTGACCAAGCTCGACGGCACCGCCAAGGGCGGCGTGGTGTTCGCGCTGGCGCGCGAGTTCGGCCTGCCGATCCGCTTCGTCGGCCTGGGCGAAAGCGCCACCGACCTGCGCCAGTTCGACGCGCGCGCCTTCGTCGACGGCCTGCTGCCGGCCACGCTGGCGCGGACCTGAGCGGCGGATGTCGCGGCGGCTGCGCATCGCGCTGCTGGGCCTGGCTGGCGTCCTCGTCGCCGGGCTGGTGGCGTTACTGGTCACCGTCTATCTGCTGCTGCAGCCTGAGCGCTTCACCGCGATGCTGCAGGAGCAGGCGCGCCAGGCCGGGCTCGAGCTCAGCCTGGCCAGTCCCGCCAGCCCCACCCTGTTCCCGCGCCCGGCGCTGGAACTCGAGGGGCTCACGCTCACCGCGCAGGGCGCGACCATGCCGATCCTGCTGGCCGCCAACGGCCGCCTGGCGCTGCCCTGGAGCACCCTGTTCGGCGGTCCGACGGTCATCTCCCGGCTGGAAATCGATGCGCCGCGCGTGGATCTGGACGCCCTGCAGGCCTGGCTTTCCGGCTTGCCTTCGGGCGGCACCGGCGCACCCAACATCCCGCGCATCGACACCGGCGTGCGCATCGCCCGTGGCACCATCGTCAGCGGCAACAAGCTGCTGCTGCGCGATTTCTCGCTCGACGCCGGCAATCTGCTTTCCGGCCAGCCGTTCCCGCTGGTGATCTCCGCCAAGGACGCCGGCGGCACGCCGATGCAGCTGCGCCTGACCGCCACCCCGCGCATCCAGGGCAACGCGCTGCAGCTCAACGACATCGACCTGAACTTCACGCGCGGCGTCGCGCTGGCGATGAATCTGACCGGCGAGGCGCACTGGCACGGCGCCGCCGATGCCGCGGCCACGCTCGCCGGCTCGCTGGACCACGCCGACGCGGGACGCTATGACATCTCGCTGCAGCTGACCCCCGCCAACCAGAGCGACCCGCTGTTGCTCGCGCTCAAGCTCGACGGCCCGGGCAACCACCTGGAGCTGCGCCTGCCGCCGCTGGGCGTGGCGCGCTGGTGGTCGCACATCGGCGACGAGGAAGGCCCGCGGCTGGGCGTGCCGCCCGGCAGCGGGCACGTGGATGCGGCGACGCTGGATGTGGCCGGCGTGCACGTCGAAGGCCTGCAGATGACATTGACGCCCGCGCCGGCTTCCAGCGCCGGCCCGCCGGCGGCCCCGGCCAGCAGCGACGCCCGATGAGTTCCGCCCTCGCCGCCGACCTGCTGCCCTGGTTCGACCGCCACGGGCGCCACGACCTCCCCTGGCAAGCCGCCGCACCGGACGGCTGCCGCGACGCCTATCGCGTGTGGTTGTCCGAGGTGATGCTGCAGCAGACGCAGGTCGCCACGGTCATCCCCTATTTCCTGCGTTTCACCGGCGCGCTGCCGACGCTGCGCGACCTTGCCGCGGCCGACGAAGACCGCGTGCTCGCGCTGTGGTCGGGCCTGGGCTACTACCGCCGCGCGCGCTTCCTGCATCGCGCCGCGCAGCTGTGCGTGGAGCACCACGGCGGCGAGCTGCCACGCGACTTCGACGCGCTCGCCGCGCTGCCCGGCATCGGCCGCTCCACCGCCGGTGCGATCCTCGCGCAGGCGCACGGCCTGCGCTTTGCGATCCTCGACGGCAACGTCAAGCGCGTGCTCACCCGCTACCACGGCATCGAAGGCCACCCGGGCCTGAGCGCGGTCGAGAAGCAATTGTGGGAGCGCGCCGAGGCGCACACGCCGCAGGAGCGCGTAGCCGACTACACGCAGGCGATCATGGACCTGGGTGCCACCGTCTGCGTGCGCTCGCGCCCGTTGTGCCCGGCCTGTCCGCTGGCCGGCGGCTGCATCGCGCGTCGCGAAGGCCGCACCGCGCAGCTGCCTACGCCCAAGCCCGGCAAGACGCTGCCCACGCGCGGCACCACGATGCTCGTGCTGCGCGACGCTCGGGGCCGCGTGCTGCTGGAGCGCCGCGGCCCCAACGGCGTGTGGTCGGGCCTGTGGAGCCTGCCCGAAGCAACCGGTCACGAAGCCGCCTGGCGCCTGGCGCAGACGCACGCGCAGCTGGACGACGCGCAAGCGCTCACGCCCTTTGTCCATGTCTTCAGCCATTACCGGCTGGAAGTCGAGCCGCTGCTGTTCGACGGCGCGACAGGCCATCCCTCGATCGCCGATAATGCATCGCTGCGCTGGTACGCCCGCGACGAGTGGACGGACCTCGGACTGCCCGCTCCTGTGCGGACCTTGCTGGAATCACTGAGCCGCGATCCCGCATGCTCCTCCTGAGCCACGCCCCTTCCGATAAGCCCTCCCGAGCGCAGGCCGCGGACGGACGTCGAGGGACATCCGCCAGACCACGCACCGCTTCAACTCCGCTTGCCGCGCCAGCTACCCTCGGCGCGAACGCCACTTGAGCAACACCGGAAAACGCCATGCCCCGCACCGTCCACTGCGCCAAGCTCGGCATCGATGCCGAAGGCCTCGACTTCGCCCCCTGGCCCGGCCCGCTCGGCCAGCGCGTCTACGAGCACGTATCGAAACAGGCCTGGCAACAATGGCTGGCCCACCAGACCATGCTGATCAACGAGTACCGCCTGAACCCGCTGGAAGCGAAGACCCGCCAGTTCCTCGGCGAGCAGATGGAGAACTACTTTTTCGGAGGCGACGTCGCCCAACCCGCCGGCTACGTCGCTCCCGACGAGCCTTGACGCCCGCCTTCGCATCCGCTTAAATGCGCGGCTCCACGCAGCACGCATTCAAGCGTGGAAACTCTTCCCGGCCGGGTAGCTCAGTTGGTAGAGCAGGGGATTGAAAATCCCCGTGTCGGCGGTTCGATTCCGTCCCCGGCCACCAGGTGTCCAAAGGGCCTGCAGAGATGCAGGCCCTTTTCTTTTGCCCGCCGGTTGCCGTTCGGAAGCAACGCCCTCCTCGCCACGCGTTTCAGGCCGCTCATTTCACATGGCTTTCACCGGTTTAGACCGAACTAGCGCGGCTAGGCAAAGGGAATCGGCTCGTGAATCACCGAACCTGGACGTGTCTGCTGGCTGGCGGAAACCATCACGGAAAGATCGTCAGCAAGGTCACGGATGCCTCCCTCACGTTCCCGCCCTCCTTGAACGTCGACGGCGAGCTCTATCACCCCATGACGATGACCTCCGCGACCAGCGCCGGGCCGGAGTGGACAGGATCGTGCGTCATGGCGCACTGCTACGCCACGCTTGAACAGGTCAACGACGCCCATCGGCTGCTCCTGCTGAGCTGAAGCGGCCGCCTGTACGGCCGGTGCGCGATCAGGCCGGATCGGCGATCTCGCTCGCAGGCGCAGCCGGTTCGGGCACGAGCGCGACGAACAACTCGGCCAGCGCCTCGCCGCTGAAGGGCTTGCGCAGGAACGCATCCATCCCCGCCTCGCGCGCTCGCGCTTCCTCGTCGCCGCCGGAACGGGCGGTGACCGCGAGGATCGGAATGCGTCGGCCAGCCTCTTCGCGCTGGCGGATCAGGCGTGCGACCTGGAAACCGTCCACGCCGGGAAGATCCAGGTCCAGAAGGATGGCGTCGAAGCGCGACTGGTCCAGTTCGGCGAGCGCGCCCAGGCCGTTGGCGACGTAGCAGACGCGGTGGCGCTGGCGTTCGAGCTGGCCGCGGATGACCGCTGCGACGATCGCGTCGTCCTCGACCAGGAGCACGTGCAGCGAACGGCCGATCGGCGCGTGCGCGACCGCGATCGCGGCGGCGCCGCCGGCGGGTGGCTGCAGCGGCAGGCGCACGCGGAAGGTGGTGCCCTGCGCCACGCGCGACTCCAGCTCGATATCGCCTCCCATCATGCCGACCAGCTCCCGGCAGATCGCCAGTCCCAGGCCGCTGCCGGCGCGCCGTTGCGGTCCGTCGACCTGCTCGAAGCGCTGGAACAGCCGTGCCTGCGCCGATTCGGGAATGCCCGGGCCGGTATCGGCGATGCTGAAAACCAGGCCGTCGGCGTAGCGCTGCGCGCAGAGCTTCACGCTGCCGTATTCGGTGAACTTGAGCGCGTTGTGGGTGAGGTTGAGCAGCACCTGCTTGATGCGCACGGCATCGCCGACCACCCGGGGCGGCAGGTCGTCGGCCAGCTCCATGGCGAGCGAGAGGCGCTTGGCTTGCGCGTGGCCCAGTTGCAATTGCGCCACGTCGTCGACCAGCTGGCGCGGATCGAACGGCGCGAGCTCGAGATCGAGCCGTCCGGCCTCGATGCGCGCGAGGTCGAGCGCGTCGTTGAGCAGTTTCAGCAGCATGCCGCCGGAACGCTGCATGGCCAGCGTGTAGTCGCGCTGCTCGGGCTTCAGCGACGTGGTCAGCAGCAGTTCGGCCATGCCCATCACACCGGTCATCGGCGTGCGGATCTCGTGGCTCAGGGTGGCCAGGAACTGGGTCTTGGCCGCACTGGCCTCCTCGGCCAGGCAGCGCTGCTGCTCGGCCAGCGCGATCCTATGGCGCTGCGCGATGCGCCGGCGCCAGAACCGCAATGCCGTCCACACGCCCAGGACCAGGGTGATGGCGTAGGTCAGCCAGGCCCACCAGCGCGCCCACGGCGGCGCCTCGACATGGATGCGCAACGGCGTGCCCAGATGCGCCCAGGCGCCGCCGGCGCCCGCCGCCATCACGCGCAGCGTGTAGTCGCCCGCGCCGAGTCCGGCGAAGTCGCGCTGGCCGCGGCTGTCGACGTCGATCCAGCTGCTGTCCAGGCCATCGAGCCGGAAGCGGTAGCGGTTGGCCGAGGGATCGACGTAGGAAAACACCCTCGCCTCCACGCCCAGTTCGCGGTCGCGCCAGTCCACCTCGACCGGGCCGGGGCCCAGCGGCAGGTCGGTCAGCTTGCCGTGGCGACGCACCCGCACGCGGGTCAGCGCCAGCTGCGGCACCGTGGCCTGCTCGCACACGCGGTCGGGATTGAATGCGACCACGCCACCCAGCGTCGGCGCGTAGAGATTGCCATCAGGCATCAGCGCGAAGCCGCGCGAGAACTCGGTGTTGCTCAGGCCGTCCTGCAGGCCGAACGAGCGGAAGCGCCCCGTATCCGGATCGAAACGCCACAGCCCGTCGGTGCCGAAGATCCACACCCGCCCGCGCGCATCCACGCGCATGTCGACCACGCCGACCGAGGGCCAGCCGTGCGCCATGTCCACATGGCGCACCAGCGCCAGGCCGTCGCCGTGGTAGCGGTACTGTTCCAGCCCGTCGGGCGTGGCCAGCCACAGGCCGTCGGGCGAGAAGCTGAAGGCTTCCACCGAGATGCCGGTCGGTCCGCCGGGCACCGGCTCGAAGAAGCTGTGCGTGGGATCGAGCTGCATCAGCCCGCCCTCGCTGGCGTAGTAGAAAGTGCCGCGGTCGTCGAGCGTCATCTGCGCGCCCCACAGCATCTTGTCGTCGGCCTGGTGCATCGGCACGCGGGTCACCTCGAGCGTGTCGGGGTCGACGCGGAACAGGCCTTCGCGGAAGGTGCGCACGTACAGGCGCTGGTCGGGGCCGGGCTCGACTTCCAGCGGGCGGCGGAACATCAGGCCTTCGGGATCGACCGCCACGGCCTGCGGACCCTGGGTGCGGTAGAGCGTCCCCTGCACCGCGACCCACAGGCGCCCGCCCTTGCCTTCGGTCATGCCGAGCACGTCGCCGCGCAGGCCGGACAGTACGTGCTCGACCTCGCCGGTGTAGGGATCGAGCCGATCCACCCGGCCGTCGCGCTCGCCCACCCAGATGTGCCGGCCGTCGCGGCCGCGCGCCATGGTGGTCGCCACCGAGTCGCGCAGGCTGGCCGGGTTGTCAGGGACGTGCGTGTAGCGGCTGAAGCTGTACCAGCCCGGCGCCAGGTAGGCCACGCCGCCGTCGAGCGTGGTCACCCACAGGCCGCCTTCGCGGTCGACGTAGAGCTGCCACACCCAGGTACCGGGCAGGTTGCCGTAGAGCACCGGGCGGTTCATCACCGGGATGACCGGGCCATCCGGCCGCTCCTGCAGGAACAGGCCACGCTGGGTGCCGATCCACAGCCGCCCGGCGTGATCGCGGGCGCTGACCATCACGTTGGTGTCCGGCAGCGCGTCGCGGGCGACACGGTGGGCGCGGCCGTCCGGGCCCACCACCAGCAGCCCGCGCACGGTGGCGATGCGCACCTCCTCGCCGTTGCCGTCGATGCGCCAGGCATCCACCGTCTGCGCCGGATCGGCGGGCAGCACCTGGTGCCAGCTGCCATCGGCGTCGCGCCGGAAGATGCCATGGGCGCTGCCGACCCACAGCCGCTGGCGCGGGTCCACGTACAGCGCGGCCACTTCGCCGAAATCCGCTGGCGCCGGCCCGAGCAACGGGTTGACCACGTGCTCGAAGCTGCCATCGGCGCGCATCCGGTCCAGCCCGAAGCGGGTGCCTACCCAGAGGCTGCCGTCGGCCGTCTGCGCCAGCGCCCAGACCTTCTCGCTGACCAGGCTGCCGGGGTTGGCCGGATCGTGCTTCCAGTGGTCGAACTTGCCGGTGGTCGCGTCCAGCAGGTTCAGGCCGGCATCCAGGCCGGCGGCCCACAGTCGACCCTGCCTGTCGATCAACAGCGATGAGATGCCGTTGCCGGCCAGCGAGTCGGGATCGCCGGAGACGTGGCGGAAATTGCGGAACTCCACACCGTCGAAACGGGCAATGCCGTTCTTGGTGCCGAACCACATGGTGCCGTCAGGCCCCTGCACCGCGGTGTAGACCAGGCTGCTGGGCAAGCCATCGGCACTGCCGTAGCGGCGGAACTGAGGCGTCGGCAGGACCCGGTTCGGGGCCGCCACGGCCGGAGCGGAGGCCGGCGCGCTGGCGATCGCCGCGGGCGCCCCCAGCAGCAAGCCAATGCCCAGCAGCAAAGCGGACACCATGTGTTTTCCCCACACGCCTGAAGTCCTTCGCGGACGCATCGCTGTCCCCCGAGACTTCACGCTTTCGGCAAACCGCCGGATTCCCCTTCACGAAATGATGCCAAAAGCATCCCCCTGCCGCGACCTTTCCCGATGTACTAATATTAGTAACATGACCCTGACCCCCACCCGCCAGGCCCTGCTCGACTACCTGCGAGAGCACATCGCGGCACATGGCTACCCGCCCTCGCAGCTGCAGATCGCCGCCGCGCTGGGCCTGAAGCAGAACCGCTCGGCGCGGCTGCACCTGGAGGCGCTGGCGCGCGAGGGGCACATCGAACTGGTGCCCGGCCAGGCGCGCGGCATCCGCCTGCGCCCGGGCGAGCCGGTGCCGACGCTCACCGTGCCGTTGCTCGGCCGCGTGGCGGCGGGCCGGCCGATCGGCTCCGACGCCGAGGTGCGCCGCGAGGTCGCGCTGGACGCCTCGCTGTTCCGCCTCAAGCCGGACTACCTGCTGGAAGTGGTGGGTGAATCGATGCTGCTCGACGGCATCCTCCCCGGCGACCTGATCGGCGTGCACCGCACGCCCGAGGCACGCCACGGCCAGACCGTGGTGGCGCGGCTGGAAGGCGAGTTCACGGTCAAGCGGCTCGAGCACCGGGACGGTCATATCCGCCTGCTGCCGCGCAATCCCGCCTACGCCCCGATCGAGGTGGACCCGCGCGCCACCGACTTCGCCATCGAGGGTTTGTTCGCGGGGCTGGTGAGGCCCGGCTGATGAACGCCCACGCAGGCCGCGGCGGACGCGCGCGTCTCCCGGTGGCGGCCAGCATGGAAGGCCGCGCTCCGTCTCCCCCCATCCGCCCTGACTGGCGCCATCCATGGCGCTCGCCCCTACGGGGCCAGCTGCGCTGTTCCGCCGGCGCTCCAGGCGCCGGCAGGTCGGGCACCTTCCCCCCTCGAACGGGGGAAGGCTCGTCCTTGCAGCCGCGGGCTTCCGATCCTTCCCCCGCTTGCGGGGGAAGGTGCCCGCAGGGCGGATGGGGGGAGCCTTGCGACCACGCTGCATCTTGCGCCGCTCCCGCAGGGTGGGCTTCAGCCCACCATGGCCATAGGGAGCGGCGGCCTGCGGGAGCACGCGCATGAGCAACGTCGTCGCCCTCGATCACCTGTTCGACGCCCGCCGGCTCTGGCGCGGCCAGCCGCAAGCCCGTCCGCCCTCGCGCCAGCCGACCGGCTTCCCGCTGCTGGACGCCGCCCTGCCCAGCGGCGGCTGGCCCGAAGGTGCCTTGAGCGAAGTGCTGCTGCCACTCGATGGCATCGGCGAACTGACCCTGCTGTGGCCCACGCTCGCGCGTCTGACGCAGGCCGACGGGCTGGTCGCGCTGATCGCCCCGCCCTACCTGCCTTTCCCCGCCGCCTGGGCCAACGCCGGCGTGCGACTGGACCGGCTGCAGGTGGTGCGCGCCGAAGCGCGCGACGTGCCGTGGGCGACCGAGCAATGCCTGCGCTCGGCCGCCTGCGCCGCCGTGCTGTGCTGGCCGCAGCAGGCCGACGACCGCACGCTGCGCCGGCTGCAGCTGGCGGCGGAAACCGGCCAGTGCCTGGGGATAGCGATGCGCTCTGTCTCGGCGGCGGCCCATGCCTCGCCGGCGGCACTGCGCCTGGTGCTGGAAACCCGCCCCGCGCGCCTGCGCGTGCTCAAGTGCCGCGGTGGCAACCCGCCGGCGCAGCCGCTGCCCTGGCCGTTGCCGGCGGGCACGTCCGAAGCCATTCCGGACAGCCCGGTCACGGCTGTCCCGGATCGCGCCTGAGGGCCACGGCATGTTGTGGGCCTGCATCCTGTTGCCGCAGTTGGCGCTCGACGGCGTCCTCCGCCGCCACACCGCTCCGGAAGAACCGCTGGTGCTGGTCGACGGCCCCGTGCAGCGGCGCGTGCTGCGCGCGGTCAACGCCGCGGCCAAGGCACAGGGTCTGCGCGCGGGCCTGCCGCTGGCCACCGCGCAGGCGATCTGCGCGCGCTTTGCCACGGTCGAGCACGATCCGGTTGACACCACGCGCTGGCACGACTTCCTCGCCGCCTGGGCCTACCGCTACGGCGCGCAGGTCAGCCGGCAGATGCCGGCCTCGCTGCTGATCGAGGTGGAGGCGAGCTTCCGCCTGTTCGGGCCATGGCCGCGGATGGAAGCGCTGCTGCGCGAGGACCTGATCGCGCTCGGCTTCCGCCACCGCATCGCGCTCGCGCCCAACCCCTGGGCCGCGCGCGCGCTGGCCGGCGTGCACGACGGCCTGGCGATCACCCACGACGCGCCGCTGAAGCAGGCCCTCGGCCAGCTGCCGGTGGAACGCGCCGGCCTGCCGCCCGACGCGGCCGACAGCCTGCGCCGCATGGGCCTGCGCCGCCTAGCCCAGGTCTACGCCCTGCCGCGGGCTGCACTGGGCCGGCGCGTGGGCACCGATACCCTCGACCAGCTCGATCGCCTCAGCGGCACGCTCGCCACGCCGCTGGACTGCTACCAGCCGCCGGACCACTTCGAATCGCGCATCGAGTTCAACTACGAGGTGGGTGCGACCGGCCAGTTGCTGTTCCCGCTGCGCCGCATGACCGGCGACCTCGCCGCGTACCTCGCCGGTCGCGACGGCGGCGTGCAGCGCTTCGTGCTTCGTCTGGAACACGATCGCGGCGCCGCCACCGAAGTGCCGGTCGGCCTGCTCGCCCCCGAGCGCGACGCGGGCATGCTGTTCGAACTGGCCCGCGGCCGGTTGGACCTCGTGCAGCTGGCCGCGCCGGTGCGCGCCCTGCAACTGATCGCACGCGAGCTGCCGCCGTTCCTGCCGGCCGGCCGCGACCTCTTCGACGTGCGCCCGCAACAGGCGGTGCCGTGGGAACAACTGCGCGAACGCCTGCGCGCGCGGCTGGGCGACGACACCGTGCACGGCCTTTCGATCCACGCCGATCACCGTCCCGAACGTGCCTGGCGCGACCATGGCGACAGCGCCGACGCCCCCGCGTTGCCCCGCCCTGGCTGGCTGCTGCCGCAGCCGATTCCGTTGCGCGATCGCGAGCTGCGCATCCTGGCCGGCCCCGAGCGTGTCGAAAGCGGCTGGTGGGACGGCGACGTGCGACGCGACTACTACGTGGTCGAAACCGCCGCCGGCCAGCGCGCCTGGGCCTACTGTCCGGTCGGCGAGCGAGCGGGCTTCATGCTGCACGGATGGTTCGCATGAGCCTGCCGACCACGAGCCCGCGTTGCTGCCCGGCCGCGGCACTTCCTGCAGGAACGCACCCTGTGCGACCGCCATCCTTGCGTGCCCGCGGCGTACGGCGTTACCGGTCGCGCACAGGTGCGCTCTACCAGGAGCGGGCGGGAGGCTTGCGCCAGGGCAACCGTCTCGCGGGTGCATCCGCATGATCCCGGGCCAGGTTGCCGCCATGCATACCTTCCCTGCAGGACCGCACCCTGCGCGCGGCCGCCATCCCCACGTCCCCGCAACCCATGGTGTTACCGGTCGCGCACAACGTGCGTTCCTGCAAGGACGGAAGAGGCGCCGCCTGTCCGGAGCGCCCGGCAGAGCTGGAGGCTAACCGCATGAGCCTTCCCGACTACGCCGAACTCCATTGTCTTTCCGCCTTCAGCTTCCAGCGCGGTGCCTCGCTGGCGATCGAGCTGTTCGAGCGTGCCAGGCAACAGGGCTACAGCGCGCTGGCCATCACCGACGAATGCACGCTTGCCGGCATCGTGCGCGGGCTGGAAGCCTCGCGCGAAACCGGCGTCAGGCTGATCGTCGGCAGCGAGTTCCAGTTCGCAGACGGACCCCGATGCGTATTGCTCGTGGAGAGCCAGCAAGGTTACGCGCGACTGTGCCAGCTCATCACCACCGCGCGTCGCCGCGCACCCAAGGGCAGCTACGAAGCGCGACGCGAGGATCTGGGCGAAACCGCCGGCCTGCTTGCGCTGTGGCTGCCAGGCCCGCAGCCCGACGAGACCGAAGGCGCCTGGCTGAAGACGCGCTTCCCCGATCGCTGCTGGCTTGCGGTCGAACTGCACCGCGGTCCCGACGACGACGCACGCCTGGCGGACCTGCGCGCGCGCGGCGAGCGCCTAGGCCTGCCGCTGGTCGCCGCCGGCGACGCGCACATGCACGTGCGTGCGCGCCGCCCGCTGCAGGACGTGATGACCGCGATCCGCCACCACACCACCGTGGCGCAGGCCGGCCACAAGCTGTTCCCCAACGGCGAGCGTCACCTGCGCACGCGCCGTGCGCTTTCGGCCATCTATCCGTCCGACCTGCTCGCGACAAGCGTGGCGATCGCGCAGCGCTGCACGTTCAGGCTGGAGGAGCTCGAGTACACCTATCCCCACGAGCTGGTGCCCAAAGGCCACACGCCGGCCACCTGGCTGCGCCACCTGGTCGAGGAAGGCGTGCGCTGGCGCTGGCCGGCTGGCGAGAAGCCCGAGTGGCGCGCGCAGATCGAGAGCGAGCTGACCTTGATCCGGGCCAAGGACTACGAGTCCTATTTCCTCACCGTGCACGACATCGTGCACTTCGCGCGGTCGAAGGAGATCCTCTGCCAGGGCCGCGGCTCGGCCGCCAACTCGCTGGTCTGCTTCGTGCTCGGCATCACCGAGGCCGATCCGGAGACGAGCAACCTGCTGTTCGAGCGCTTCATCTCCGCCGACCGCGACGAGCCGCCGGACATCGACGTCGACTTCGAACACGAGCGCCGCGAGGAAGTGCTGCAATACGTGTTCGACCGCTACGGCCGCGACCGTGCCGCGCTCACCGCGGTGGCAACCGAATACCGCGGCCGCGGCGCGATCCGCGACGTGGCGCGCGCATTGGGCATGTCACCGGAACTGGCCGGCGAGCTTTCGTCCACGCTCGACCGCTGGAGCGGCGAAGTCCCACCGTCGGACCGCCTGCGCGAGCGCGGCTTCGATCCGGACACGCCACTGATCCGCCAGGTGCTCGCGCTCACCGTCCAACTGATCGGTTTCCCGCGCCACCTCTCCCAGCACCCGGGCGGCTTCGTCATTTCCGAGCATCCGCTCTCGACCCTGGTGCCGGTGGAGAACACCGCGATGGATGGCCGTACGGTGATCCAGTGGAACAAGGACGACCTGGACACGCTGGGCATGCTGAAGGTCGACTGCCTGGCGCTGGGCATGCTCACGGCGCTGCGCAAGACCTTCGACCTGTTGAAGGCGAACGGCCGCGGCGACTACACCATCGCCGGCATCAACAAGGACCACAAGGACGACAAGCCGACCTACGACATGATCAGCCGCGCCGACACCATCGGCGTGTTCCAGATCGAGTCGCGCGCGCAGATGGCCATGCTGCCGCGCCTGAAGCCACGCGCGTTCTACGACCTGGTGATCGAGGTTGCGATCGTGCGCCCTGGCCCGATCCAGGGCGACATGGTGCATCCCTACCTGCGCCGGAGGAATGGCGAGGAGCCGGTCGACTACCCCTCCGAGAAGCTGAAGGGCGTCCTCGAGCGCACGCTGGGCGTTCCCCTGTTCCAGGAACAGGTCATGCAGATCGCCATGGTCGCGGCCGGCTTCAACGGCAGCCAGGCCGATGCGCTGCGCCGCTCGATGGCCGCCTGGAAGCGCCACGGCGGGCTGGAGCCGCACCGCGACAGACTACTCGCCGGCATGCTGGAGAACGGCTACAGCCGCGAGTTCGGCGAGCACCTGTTCGAGCAGATCAAGGGCTTCGGCAGCTACGGCTTCCCCGAATCGCACGCGGCGAGTTTCGCCCTGCTCGCCTATGTCAGCAGCTGGCTGAAGTGCCATGAGCCGGCGGCGTTCGCCTGCGCACTGATCAACTCCGCGCCTATGGGTTTCTATTCGCCCGACCAGCTGTTGCAGGACGCACGGCGCCATGGCATCCGCACGTTGCCCATCGACGTGCGCCACAGCGACTGGGACTGCACTCTGGAGCCCGAGCGCGATGCACGGCTGCAGCCGGCGATCCGCATGGGCCTGCGGCTGATCCGTGGTTTCTCCGAAGCGACCGCCAGGGACATCATGGCCGCGCGCGAACGACGGCCGTTTGTCGACGTAGCCGATCTGAGCATGCGCGCGCAGCTCGACCGCCGCGACCAGGCCCTGCTCGCCGACTCCGGCGCCCTGCGCGCGTTGGCCGGCCATCGCCATCGCGCGCGCTGGGCGATCGCCGGCGTCGAACCGCAGCTGCCGCTGTTCCCCGGCTCCACGCCCGAAACCGAAGCCATCGCGCTGCCGCTGCCCACGCGCGGCGAGGACCTGCATGCCGACTACGCGCTCACCGGCACCACGCTGGGTCCGCATCCCCTGCGGCTGCTGCGCCCGCGGCTGCGCGCACGACACTACCGCGCCTCGAACGAGCTGGCCGGCGTGCCCAACGGCCGGCCCGTCCGCGTGGCCGGCATCGTCACCCTGCGCCAGCAGCCGCAGACGTCCAGCGGCGTCGTGTTCCTGACCATCGAGGACGAGTTCGGGCTGACCAACGTGGTGATCTGGAGGCGCGTGGTGCTGCGCCAGCGCCGCGTGCTGCTCGCGTCGCGGTTGCTGGCGATCGAGGGACATCTGGAGAGCGAGCACGGCGTGCAGCACCTGATTGCGCACGCGCTGGAGGACCTGACGCCGATGCTTGGCGAGCTGGACGTGCGATCGCGGGATTTCCATTGAGGCGGCGTGCGGTGGGCTGAAGCCTTCCCTACGCCATCTTTCCGAGCATGCCGGCGACTGCGCGCAGATCCGCCACCAGTTCGGCGAACGCCGCGTGGCGCTTCGCTTCCTCGGGCATGCGCAGCACGGCCGACGGATGCCACGTTGCCAGCCCCTGTGCATCCTCGCCCAACGGCCGCCACACGCCGCGCTCGCGGGTGATGCGGAAGGCGTTGCCGAACATCGTCTGCGCCGCCATCGCGCCCAGCCCCACCACCAGCTTCGGCCTCACCCGCAGCAGTTCGGCGGCCAGCCACATGCGGCAGGCCGCCTGCTCCGCGGCATTGGCGCGCTTGTGCAGCTTGGCGGTGCCGCGCGTTTCGTACTTGAAGTGCTTGACGGTGTTGGTCAGGTACAGCGCCGCGCGGTCCAGCCTCGCCTCGCCCAGCGCGCGGTCGAGCAACTGGCCGGCGGGCCCGACGAACGGTACGCCTTCGCGGTCCTCGTGCAGGCCCGGCTGCTCGCCGATCAACATCACCTGCGCCGACGCCGGTCCCTGCCCGAATACCGTCTGCGTGCCGTAGCGCCACAGCGGACAAGCCTGGCAGTCACGCGCCTTGCGCCGCAGCGTGGTGAGGGCGCCTGCCGGCACTTCGTCCACGGGTTTGGCGAGCGGGACGCCGAAAGGGTTGTTGACCGGACGCGTTGGCATGACCAGCGGACGCTAGCGCCGGGCGGGTGAATCCATCGGCAAGGGGCGCCGCAAGCCGGGGAGACCTTTCGCAAGACTTCCCCCATCCGCCCTTCGGGCACCTTCCCCCGCGCGCGGGGGAAGGATTCACGTGGCAGCGCACGGTTGGCAGGAAGGCTTCCAGCTGAGCGCCAAGTATCCCAGCAGCGCGAGAACGATCCCCCGCGACTTCGGGAAGGATTCGCTGGTCAGCCAACGGTTTGCAGGAAGGCTTCCAAGAGTGCTCCACGGTATTTCTGGCGGTGCAGCAGCAACGAGAGCGTGCGACGCAGGTCGAGGAATGGTGTCTTCAGTGCGACCAGCCGTCCGGTCGCCAGCGCATCGACCAACGCCACCTCGGGCAGGCAGGCGATGCCGAGGCCGGCGGCGACGGCCTGCTTGATCGCTTCGATCTGGTCGAGCTCGAGCACCGTCTCGCCCGGCGGCAGCTGCGCCAGCACCCGCTCGGTGGTGGCGCGGGTGGCCGAGCCCGGCTCGCGCAGCACCCAGCGGGCGCCGGCGAAGTCCGCCGGCTTGAGCGCGCGCTTGCGCGCCAGCGGATGCTCTGGAGAGGCGCACACGCGCAGCCGGTCTTCGCGCCAGGGTTCGAGTTCCAGTTGCGGATGCGCAACCGGGCCCTCCACGCAGCCGACATCCAGCGCGTGGTCGAGCAGCTGGGAGGCGATGGTGTCGGTATTGGCCACGCGCAGGCGGATCGCCACCTGCGGCTGCGCGCGCACGAAGCCGCCCAGCAGTTCGCCGACCAGGTAGTTGCCGACCGTGTTGCTGGCACCGACGCGCAGTTCGCCCGCCAGCGCCTGCGCGTCGCCCTGGCCGAAGCGGGACAGTTCCGCGTGGCGCTCGAGCAGTTCCTGCGCGCGCGGCAGCAGTTCACGCCCGCGCGGATTGAGGTGCAGCCGCCCGCGTTCGCGGTCGAACAGCGGCGCGCCTAGCTGCCGTTCCAGTTCCGCCAGCGCCATGCTGGCGGCCGGCTGGGTCAGGTGCACGCGCTCGGCGGCGGCACGCAGGCTGCCGTGCAGCGCGGTCTGCACGAACACGTCGAGCTGGCGGGGCGTGATGTTGAGCATTCAGCCGAGCTTATACCAATCATCAAACATGCAAAGTTTTGCTGAAGGCGTCGCGAGCGGACAATGGGCCCACTTCGCCACGAGCTGACCATGAGCGCCGTCGCAGCCACGCCCACCCGGACCCTTTCCGCCGCCCTGCCAGGCCTGGGCCTCACGCTCGCGATCGCGCTGCTGGCGCTGTGGCTGGGCCGGCTCGCTCCGCTGGTCGGCGGGCCGGTGATCGGCATCGTGCTCGGCATCCTGGTGCGCAACACCGTGTCACCGGGGGCGCGTTTCACGCCCGGCATCCAGTTCGCCGGGAAGCAGGTGCTGCAGTGGTCGATCGTCGCGCTGGGTTTCGGACTCAGCCTCGACCAGGTGGCGAAGACCGGCCTCGAATCCCTGTCGGTGACGCTGATCACCATGAGCGCGGCCTTCGTCGCGGCGTGGGGGCTGGGCCGGCTGCTCGGCGTGCCGGACCAGCTGAAGGTGCTGATCGGCGTGGGCACGGCGATCTGCGGCGGTTCGGCGATTGCGGCGGTGACGCCGATCATCAAGCCGGACGAGCACGACACCGCCTTCGCGATTTCCACCATCTTCCTGTTCAACGTGGTGGCGGTGCTGCTGTTCCCGCTGCTGGGGCACCTGATGCACCTGTCGGACCTGGGCTTCGGACTGTGGGCCGGCACGGCAATCAACGACACCTCGTCCGTCGTGGCGGCGGGCTACAGCTACAGCCACGCGGCAGGCGACTACGCCACCATCGTCAAGCTCACCCGCGCCACGCTGATCATCCCGGTGTGCATCACGCTGGCGGTCATGGTGGCGGTGCGCGAAAAGAGGAAAGGTGCCGCCGACTTCAGCCTCATGCGGATCTTTCCGTGGTTCATCCTGTGGTTCCTGGTCGCCTCGGCGGTGCGCACGGCGGGGCTGGTGCCGGTGGCGGCGCAGCCGTTGATCCACCAGCTGGCGGAGTTCCTGATCATCATGGCGCTGACCGCGATCGGGCTATCGGCCAACCTGCGCAGGATGATCTCCAGCGGGCCGCGACCGATCCTGCTGGGGCTCGGGGTGTGGGCCGCGGTGGCAGTGAGCAGCCTGTTGGTGCAGCTGGCGATCGGACAGCTTTGAGGGCGGGAAGCCAGGCCGGCGGACGCTCTGCGCGAGCCCACCGGCGGGCGATGCTTTTCGCCCGACCTGACGAGCGTGGCCCGCCAACGGGCTCTCGGGAACCGCAGCGCGGGCTGGTCGGGCGAGCGGCAGCTAGGGCGTCGCCCGCCCCTGCTCCGCCAGCGTCAGCGCCACCTTGTCGCGCAGGTACACCGGCAAGGCCAGCTCCGGCGCCACGGCGCGGCCCGCCTGGTACTCGCGCACGGCGAGCTCCGCGACGTGACGGGCCTGCGGATACCGATCGCCGTCGGCCTGCTTCAACTCGCCGGTGAGATGTCCGCGCAGCACGTCCGCGTATGTCGTCCAGCCGCTGCCGACCACGTTCCACCCGTCGGCTTGCGGCAGCACCAGCGCATCGGGCGGGCAGACACGCTCGTCGTCCAGAGCGACCAGGCCACCGTTGCCGTCGCGGCGATAGCACGCCGCGTAGATCTCGCCCATGCGCGCATCGATCACGGCGAGGATGGCCGCCTCGTCCTCCGGCGCCTCCAGCGCCAGTGCAGCGAGCGAGGACACCGGCACCACCGGCCGGTCCAGCGCCAGCGCCATGCCCTGCGCCAGCGCCACGCCCAGGCGCACGCCGGTGAATGCCCCCGGCCCGCGACCGACTGCGATCGCGTCCAGCGCGTGCCGGCCCAGCCCGGCTTCGGCGAGCAGTGCATCGGCCATCGGCAGCGCCAGTTCGGCATGGCGGCGCGGAGCCAGTTCGCTGCGGGCAATCACTTCCTGCCCGTGCACGAGGGCGACGGAACAGGCTTCGGTGCTGGTTTCGATGGCGAGCAGGTTCATGCAGGGAATTCTCGCACGCCCCCGCCCGCGGGGCCGGATGTCGATCCGCGGGCGCCCGGATCGTCGTCATGGCAGCTGATGCGCCCAGCCATCCCTGCCATGCTGCACGCCCGCCCGGAGCTCCCGCTTGAACATGCCGACCCCGACCACCCCCACCCGCGATGGCCGCTGGCTCGCCCTCACCGTGCTGTGCCTGGGCGTGCTGATGATCGTGCTGGACACCACCATCGTGAACGTGGCGCTGCCCTCGATCCGTGCCGAGCTGGGTTTCTCCGAGGCGACGCTGGCCTGGGTGGTGAACGCCTACGTGCTGACCTACGGCGGCTTCCTGCTGCTGGGCGGGCGGCTGGGCGACCTGTTCGGGCACCGCAAGCTGTTCCTGCTCGGGCTCACGCTGTTCACCCTGGCCTCGCTCGCCTGCGGCATGGCCGGCTCGCGCGAGTGGCTGGTGATCGCGCGCGGCATCCAGGGCCTGGGCGGCGCGGTGGTCACCGCGGTCGCGCTGTCGCTGATCATGGACTTGTTTACCGAGCCGGCAGAGCGGGCGAAGGCGATGGGCGTGTACGGCTTCGTCTGCGCCGGCGGCGGCAGCGTGGGCGTGCTGCTCGGCGGCCTGCTGGTGAGCACGCTGAGCTGGCACTGGGTGTTCCTGGTCAACCTGCCGATCGGCCTGGCGGTGTTCGTCGCCTCGCTGCGCCTGCTGCCGGCGGTACACGGCAGCAGCAGCGACATGCGCCATCTGGACGTCGGCGGTGCGCTCGCCGTCACCTCGGCGCTGATCCTGGCCGTCTATGCCATCGTCGACGGCAACCAGGCCGGCTGGCTGTCGGCGCGCACGCTGGGCATGCTTGCCGTGGCGGTGGCGCTGTTCGTGCTGTTCCTCGTCATCGAGACGCGCGTGCGTGCGCCCTTGGTGCCGCTGAAGCTGTTCCGCCTGCGCAACCTGGCGATCGCCAACGTGGTCGGCGTGCTGTGGGCCGGCGCGATGTTCGCCTGGTTCTTCCTGTCCGCGCTGTACCTGCAGCTGGTGCTCGGCTACGGGCCGATGGAAGTGGGCCTGGCCTTCCTGCCCGGCAACCTGGTGATGGCAGCCTGCTCGCTGGGCCTGTCCGCGCGCATCGTGATGCGCTTTGGCATCCGCCGTCCGCTGGCCGGTGGCCTCCTGGTGGCGGCGGTCGGCCTGGCGCTGTTCGCCCGCGCGCCGGCCGACGGGCATTTCCTGGTCGACGTGCTGCCGGGGATGGTGCTGCTCGGCCTGGGCGCGGGCATTGCCTTCAACCCCGTGCTGCTGGCGGCGATGAACGACGTGGAGCCGCGCGATTCGGGACTGGCCTCCGGCATCGTCAATACCGCTTTCATGATGGGCGGCGCGCTGGGCCTGGCGGTGCTGGCGAGCCTTGCGGCGGCACGCACCGGGACGGCGCTGGAGGCCGGGGCCGCGCAGGCGGTCGCGCTCAACGCCGGTTATCGCGTCGCGTTCCTGGCCGGCACCGGGTTCGCCGTGCTCGCGGCCCTGCTCGGTGGCCTGCTGCTGCGCCCGCGCGTGGCAGTGGCCGCCGGCGCGATGGAAGCCACGCCGGCGCCCTAGGCGCTAGCGCTCGTCGTCGCGCTCGCTCGCCGGGTCGATCGTCGGCGTGACGTGCCGCGCTTCGGCACGATAGGACGCATCGGTCTCCCCTTCGAGCAGGTCGTCGATGGGTTCCTCGCTCAGGCCGCCCTGGTGCGGGTCGAGCGCCCGCGTGCGGTCGTCCGCCCATTCGATGGTGTCCAGACGGTCGTGCCGCGGATCGCCGTGACCGCCCGCCGGCCGCGGTTCGTCCGCGGGATGGTCGGCCCCCGACGGTCCGGTCTGCGGGGGCGCAGCATCCTGCCTGGCCTCGTCTTGCCTGTGCTGCTTGCTCATGGCCTTTGCTCCGTCAGCAACGGTGCAACCAGCATTCCGTCCCTGACGTCGCGGCGGCGAGAAGCCGGCAGTGATGCGTCCCGCCACAAGATCGCCCTGCCCTAGCGGCGGCCGCAAGCTGTGCACACACCCACGCTTCGTCGGCCCATGGCCAGACCTTGCTGCGTTGGTGCTTTACATATGTAACACACCATGGCAGCCTGACGGCAACCGACCGGGGGTGACCATGCTCGAGCTCACCAACCTCAGCCATGTCTATGACAACGGCACACGCGCCCTCGACCAGGTGACGCTGTCGATCCCGCGGGGCATGTACGGCCTGCTCGGACCCAACGGCGCGGGCAAGTCCACGCTGATGCGCACCCTCGCCACACTGCAGACGCCGACGGAAGGGAGCATCCGCTTCGGCGAGACCGATGTCCTCGCCGAGCCCGAAAAACTGCGCCGCACGCTTGGCTACCTTCCCCAGGACTTCGGCGTCTATCCGCGCGTGTCGGCCTACGACATGCTCGACCACATGGCCGTGCTGAAGGGCATCGCGACGGCCGCCGACCGCCGGCAGACGGTCGAGACGCTGCTCCACCAGGTCAACCTGTGGGACGTGCGCAAGAAGCCGCTCGCCGGCTTCTCCGGCGGCATGCGCCAGCGCTTCGGCATCGCCCAGGCGCTGATCGGCCGTCCCGGGCTCATCATCGTGGACGAACCGACCGCCGGCCTCGACCCGGAGGAACGCAACCGCTTTCTCAACCTGCTGGCCGAGATCGGCGAAAACGTCGTGGTCATCCTCTCCACCCACATCGTCGGCGACGTCGCCGACCTTTGTTCACGCATGGCAGTGCTGGCCGGTGGGCGCATCCAGTTGGAGGGCGCACCGCAGGAGCTGATCGAGCGCACCCGCGGCCGGATCTGGCGCAAGGTGATCGAGCGTTCCGAGCTCGACGGCTATCGGGAACGCTACCGGCTGATCTCGACGCGCCTGCTCTCCGGCCGCACGGTGGTGCACGTCCTTTCCGACACGGATCCGGGCGACGGCTTCAGCGCGCTCGAGGGCGACCTGGAGGACGTGTATTTCTCCGCGCTCGCGCAATCCCGCCGCGCCGCCTGAGGAACGCCGACATGCTTGGCAAGATCGCGGCGTTCGAATTCCGCTACCAGGCCACCAGCCCGCTTTTCATCGCGGCCGCGGCCCTGCTGTTCCTCGGCGCGTTCGTCGACATGGCGGGGTTGAAGCTCATGACGGTGGGCGGCGGCAACGTGCTGTTCAACAGCCCGCACACGATCATCGTGTCCCATCTGCTCGTGTCGTTCGTGTTCCTGTTCATCGGCGCCGCGTTCGTCTCGAACGTGATCGTGCGCGATGACCAGACCGGCTTCGGCCCGCTCGTGCGCGCGACCTGCATCACGAAATCCGCCTACCTGTTCGGCCGCTTTCTCGGCGCCTTCGCGGCCGGCGCGCTGGTCATGGCGGCCGCGACGCTCGGCCAATGGCTCGGCACGCAGATGCCCTTCGCCAACCACGCGATGCTCGGGCCCAACCACCTCTCCGGGTTCGCCATCGGCTACGGCCTGTTCGCCTTGCCGAACGCGCTGATCATCTCGGCAACGCTTTTCGCGCTCGCCACCGCAACGCGCTCGACCGCCGGGACGTTCATCGGCGTGGTCGCGCTGCTGGTGGTCTATTTCCTCTCCCAGGGGCTCATGGCAGGCCAGCCACAGCTGCTGGGCTTGCGCGTGCTCGCGGACCCGCTCGGCATGTCCGCCTACATGGCAAGCTCGCGCTACTTCACGGCGGCCGAGCTCAACGCCGGCGCGATCCCGGTGTCGGGACTGATGGTGCAGAGCCGGCTGCTCTGGGTCGGCGTGTCGATCGCGCTGTTGGCGCTGACCTATCGCCGGTTCCGGTTTGCCGAACGGGGCATGTCGCGACGGCAGCAGCGCAAGCTTCGTCGGGCGGCGGCGAAGGCGACTCCGGCGACCGCTTCGGGCGCGCCGTATCCGCGACTTGCCGATGCCCGCTTCGATGGCCGCACCGCTCGCGCGCAGCTGGTCGCCCGTGCCGCGATGGAAGCACGCTACATCTTCAAGAGCCCGGTCTTCCTGGTGCTTCTCCTGATCGCCTTCGCGTTCACGCTCCCGAGCCTGCTGACCGCCTCGGGCTGGTACGGCGTGACGCTCTACCCGCTCACTTCAGTATCCGTGCCGGCCATCCAGGCGAGCTTCGACACGCTGCTGGTGATCATCGCGACCTATTACGGCGGCGAGCTCGTGTGGCGCGAACGCGAGCGCAAGGTGCACGAAATCATCGACGCGACGCCGCTGCCGGCGTGGGCGCTCATGCTCCCGAAGTTGATCGGACTGGCGTTGGTTCTGTTCGCGACGGAGTGCGTCGGCATGGCAGCCGGCATGCTGGTGCAACTGCTCAGGGGCGTCGATGCCACACCCGGCGAATACCTGCTCTGGTATCTCCTTCCGGGCACGGTGGATGCGGTCGTGGTCGCGGCGCTCGCGGTGTTCGTGCAGGCACTCAGCCCGGGCAAATACGCCGGGTGGGGCTGGATGGCGCTGTACCTCGTGCTGCGGTTTTTCGGACCCTCGATGGGGCTGGCGTACCCGCTCTTCCTCTATGGCAGCGTGCCTGCGGTGCCGCTGTCGGACATGGTCGGCACCGGCATTTTCTGGAAGGCCGCCTGGTGGTTCCGGCTGTTCTGGGCTGCGGGGGCGGTACTGCTGCTGGTCGCGGCGCACCTGCTCTGGCCGCGTGGCACCGCAGAGCGGCTGGTGCCGCGGCTGCGCCGGATATCCACGCGACTGACCGCCCGCACCGGACGGCTCGCCGCGGTGGCCGCGACGATCGTCCTCGCGAGCGGTGCCTGGATCGTCTACAACACGCTCATCCTCAACGACTTCCGCACGGCGGAGAACGAGCAGCGTTACCGCGCCGACTACGAAAAGCACTTTTTCCGCTACGCCGGCCTGCCGCAACCGGTGGTCAGGCATGTCGAGCTGGACGTCGCGCTGTATCCGGAGGCGATTCGCGCGGACGTGCACGGCCGCTATCGGCTGGTCAACGAAACCGCCGCGCCGATCGACCGGGTCCACGTGCGGCTGATGGACCCGGCGCTCGAACTGGTCGATCTCGATTTTCCCGGCGCCCGACTGGAACGCGACGACGAAGCATTCGGCTACCGCATCTATCGGCTCGACTCGCCCATGCAGCCGGGGGAATCGCGCTCGCTCGCCTTCCACACCCGCCGGGCCCAGGTCGGCTTCCGCGCCACCGGCACCGAGACGGGACTGGCGCCCAACGGCACCGACCTGAACTCGATCGAGCTCACGCCGCGGATCGGCATGAGCGACGTCGGCCTGCTCGAGGACCCGGCCGCGCGCCGCAGGTACGGCCTGCCGGAACGCCAACCGCTCCCGCGGCTGGACGACCTGGCCGCCACGCGCAGCCTGCCCAGCGGCGACCTCAGCTGGACGACCGCCGACATCACGGTATCGACCCGCGCCGACCAGACCCCGATTGCGCCCGGCAGGCGCGTGTCCGAGCGTGTACAGGACGGCCGCCGCACGGTGCGCTTCGTCTCCGACACGCCCATCAAGAACTACTTCGCGATCGAATCGGGGCGCTATGCCGTCCGTCGTCAGGCGCACGACGGCATCGAGTACGCGATCTACTTCCATCCCGCGCATCACTGGAACGTCGACCGCATGATGAAGGCGATGCAGGCCTCCATCGGCTACTACCGCCAGGCCTTCGGCCCCTACCAGTTCGACCAGGCAAGGATCATCGAAACGCCGGCCTACCGGCAGGGTGGCCAGGCCTTTGCGAACACGATCCCCGTGGGCGAAACCGCGTCCTTCGCGATGGACCTCAGGGATCCGCAGGCCATCGACATGGTCACCATGCTCACCGCCCATGAACTCGCGCACCAGTGGTGGGGGCATCAGGTGCTCGGAGCGCGGATGCAGGGGGCCGGGCTGTTGTACGAAACGCTGGCGCAGTACTCCGCGCTGATGGTGATGAAGCGCCTGCACGGCGAAGCCGGCATCCGCCGTTACCTTCAGTTCCAGCTCGATCGCTACCTGGCTGGCCGTCGCACCCAGGTGCTCGCGGAGCAGCCGCTCGCCAGCGTCGAACTGAGCCAGCAACATATCGCCTACGGCAAGGGCGCGCTCGCGATGTACCTGTTGCAGGAGCGGATCGGCGAGGACGCGGTGAACCGCGCGCTGCGGCGCTTCGTGGACCGCTACCGCTTCACCGTGGCGCCCTACCCGCGCTCACTCGATCTGATCGCGTTGTTGCGCGAGGAAGCCAGGACACCGGCGGACCTGCGACTGATCAGCGACCTGTTCGAGCGGATCACGCTTTACGACCTCAAGGTCCAGCAGCCCAGGGCCGTGCAGCGCGCCGACGGCAAATGGGACGTCAGCGTGCCGGTGGAGGCGCGGAAGTTCTACGCGGACGGCAAGGGCGCGGAACAGGAGGCGCCACTCGATGAACGCATCGAGATCGGCCTCTTCGCCGCCGAACCGGGCGCAGCCACGTTCCAGCCGGCCGACGTGATCCGCATGGCATGGCGGCCGGTGCACAGCGGCAGGCAGGTCTTTCATTTCGTCACGGAAAAAAAGCCGGTCTACGCGGGCATCGACCCGTACAACGCGTACATCGACCGGAATGCCGGCGACAACGTCGAGCCCGTCGGACTGTCCCGCTGAGCGCCGCGCCGAGGCCGCCCTTGGCGTGCCTGTAACCCAATGCGGAACGCGAGCGAACGCGCCGCATGGACACGCTCATCGACCGCTCCTGGCACGTGCTGCCGACCCTGCGGTATTGGTATGCGATTCCCCTGCGCCTGATCATCGGCGTCGGCATCGGCATCGGCATCGGCTTCGTGGAGCAGAGCCAAGCCAAGCCCGCTCGCGGGCCGGAGCCATCACCGGCTCCTGCATGCGCTGGGGGCGCCGGGCTCGCCTTACGTCCATGTTTCGTGCACGCCGTGGCAAACCCCATCCTTGCGGGGTCCTAGCCGTTCCTTAACGGATGCTGTGTTCGAGTGGGCGCCAACGAACCGGCCCCAGGTGAGCCCCATGCATACCACGCATCGCACGGCATCCACGGAGCGCCCCACCCGCCGCGCCTGACCGCCAGGCCAGGCCGTCTTTTCCGATTACCCCACCCTTCCCGTCCTGCCCGATGGCAGGCCGCTGCCGGGTCGTCCCCGACAGGAGTGCGTATGGCTGACATTGCGATCATTGGTGGAGGCGCTGCGGGCGCGGCGCTTTTCGGCGAACTGCTCCGGCGCGGCACGCGCGTGCACTGGATCACCGGCGACCGCACGGTGGCGGGTCGCGGCGTGGCCTACGCCGCCGGCAGCGACCGGCACTTGCTCAATGTGCGTGCGCACGCGATGGGCCTGTTTGCCGGGAGCGAGGGCGAGTTCCTGCAGTTCGCCATGCGGCAGGTCGATGGTGTGGGTGCCGACGACTTCCTGCCGCGCGGCCTGTTCGGCGATTTCATCGAGGCGCAGGTGCGTGGCTGCGCGGACCAGGCCCTGCAGCAGGGGCGGCATTTCCACATCCACGGCGAGGATGCGGTCCAGATCGAGCCGCTGTGCGACGGCGGCTACGCGGTCCGCCTGGCCGGCGGCGTGCTGATCAAGGCCGACGCGGTCGTGCTGGCGCTGGGCGCGCTGGCGCCGCGGCCGCTGAAGGCGGTGTCGCGCGAGGCACTGCAGAGCGGCGCCTATGTGCTCGATCCCTGGCGCATCGCCAGGCAGGAACCGGCACCGCGGCGCGTGCTGGTGATCGGCACCGGCCTGACCGCCGTCGACACGCTGCTCTCCGCCGCCGAGCGCTGGCCGTCCGCGGAACTGGTTGCACTGTCGCGCCACGGGCGATTCCCGTTCGAGCACACCGCGCTGCCGTCGGCCCCGTACGCGCGGCAGTCGGCGCTCAATGCCGCGCTGCTTGCCTGCGACAGCCCGCTCGCCATGCTCAGGCACGTGCACGCCGCCATCGAAGCGGCGCCACAGACGGACTGGCGCAGCCTGCTCGACGGCATGCGTCCGATCAACGCGCGGTTGTGGCGGCGGCTGGATGTGAAGCAACGACGGCAGTTCCTGCGCCACCTGCGCTGGCTGTGGGAAGCGGCGCGCCACCGCGTGGCGCCGGCCTCGGCAAGGGCACTGGACGCCCTGCTCGACCAAGGTCGGCTGCGGGTACACGCGGCACGCGTGCTGGGCGTCGACGGGCACGGGCCGCTGCAGGTGAGCGTGCGCCACCGCGCCACGCAGCAGTTGGACACGCTTGGCGCGGATCGGGTGATCCAGGCCACCGGCCTGGACACCGCCGTCGCATTCACCGAGCACACGCTGATTTCGCGGTTGCTGCGTGACGGGCTGGCCACGCCCGACGCGCTGCAGCTCGGCGTGGCCGCGCACCCGGACGGCCAATTGCTCAACGCCCGCGGCGAGCTGCAGATCGGGTTGTACGCGATCGGCGCGCTGCTGCGGGGCAACCTGTGGGAGTGCAGCGCCATGGCCGAAATACGCGTCGCCGCGCATCAACTGGCCCGCCGGCTCGCCGCGGCGGATGTGCAGGTGCCTGACAGCGCGAGAACCGCGCGCCCCGCGCTAGCCCCGTAGGCGGGTTCCGGGCCCAACCCCACCGTGAGAGCCCCCTGGCGGCGAGGGTTGCATGCGGCGCCGCCGAAGACGCCACGCGCACCTTGCCCTCGTAGGACTAGGCCAGCATGGCCAGCTCGTCGGCGTGGTGGAACAGGTGGGCAGGCCGCAGGCGTTGCAGGGACTGCGGCGTTCCGTAGCCCCAGGCGACGGCGCCGAAGGCCACGCCGGCGGCGCGCGCCGCCTCGGCATCGGTGATCTGGTCGCCAATGTAGATGGCGCGCCGCGGCGGGATGCCGGTCTTTCCGAGCACGCGCGCGATGCGCCGGCGCTTGCCGAAGATCGAGGCGCCGCATTCGACGCGCGCCAGCCGTCGCCAGTGATCGTCGCCGAGGATCCGGCGGCAGTTGTCGCTGGCGTTGGAGGAAACCAGCGCGATCGCCGCGCCCCGCCGATGCAGGCTGTCCAGGGCATCGCCCACGCCATCGAACAGCCGCACGTCCGCCTCGCGCATCAGTCGCACGAAGCTGCGCGCCACCAGCGGGAGCTTCCATCGCGGCAGGCCCACGTGCCGCATCACCTCACGCGCGGAAAGCATGCGCAGCGGCTCGATTTCCGCCGGCTGGATGCGGCGGAAGCCGTGTCGATCGGCCAGGCGGTTGTGGACGCTCACGAAGAACGGAAAGGAGTCGGCCAGCGTGCCGTCCAGGTCGAAGATGATCAGGTCGTAAGGCATGGGTGCCGCCGTGGGCGGCGTGCGCGTGCACGCCGCCGATGGGAGGGTCAGGCGTTCGGCTCGCCGCAGCGGCAGGGCTGGCCGATGCCGCAGCCGCAACCGCAACCGGTCTGGCTGGCCGAGGCGGCCTGGCAGCCGCAGGTGCAGGTGGCGCCGGCGCAGTTGGCGCAGCGGCAGGCGAAGGTGTCGGTGGTGTTCATGGGTGGTGTCCTCATTGGGTAGGGGTACGTGGGTAGGGGTACGGATGCTCGATCCGTGGCGCCATTGTCCGCAGCCCCCCTACCGCCGGCTTGAACCGAAGGGCTAACCTTTGCACGTTCCCGGGTACCGACGCGGAGGCGCAATGTCCCCTGCCATGGCAGCCAGCCAGGCCGTACCCGGCCGTGCCGCAGGCGGCGTCGGCCGGGTGTTGCTGTGGAAGGGCGCGAGCGTCTGGGTCGGGCGCGACACCGGCCAGGTGCAGCCGCACAGCCACCATGCCATCCAGATCACGCTCGCCGCGGCGCAGCCGATCCGCATCCGCGGCGCCGACGAAGCGGCGTGGCGCGAAACCCCGGCGGCCATCGTCATGCCGGATCGCTGGCACGCCTTCGACGGGTGCGGCCATCCCGTGGCGATGGTGTTCGTCGAACCGGAGACGAAGGCTGGCCGCGCCTTGCTCGCGCGCCATGGCGGACACGACGTCAGCCTGCTGTCCGACGACGACGCCCTGGCCGCCCTCGCCACCGCGCTGCACGCCGTGTTCGAGGCGCGCGGGACCGACCAGGCGCTGATCGAGGCCGCGCAACGGGTGGTCGAATACCTGGCAGCCACGCCCGCGGGACCGCAAGCGGTCGACCGGCGCATCGCAGTGGTGCTGGACCGCGTGCGCGAGCAGCCCGGTGCGGAACTCACGCTCGCGCAGGCAGCCGCGCTGGCGCATCTGTCGCCCAGCCGCTTCCGGCACCTGTTCGTGGCGCAGACCGGGATTTCCTTCCGCGCCTACCTGCTGTGGGCGCGGGTCGGTTTCGCGGTGGCGCGCGGCCTGGGCGGCGGCTCGTGGACCGATGCCGCGCAGCAGGCCGGCTTCGCCGATTCGGCCCACCTGAGCCGCACCTGCCGACGCATGTTCGGCCTGGCGCCGACGATGCTGGTCCCCGAAGACGCGGCCGGTCGCCCGCGCAAACCCGTCGCCGCGGCGGACCCGGCCTAGGCGGGCGGTTGCCAGAGTTCGATGCGGTTGCCTTCGGGGTCCATGATCCAGCCGAACGCGCCGAACTCGCTCTGGTCCACACGCTCGTCCACCTCGACGCCCTCGGCGCGCAGCCGCTCCAGCAAACCGGCGAGGTCATCGACGCGGAAGTTGACCATGTAGGCCTGCTGGCTCGGCTGGAAGTAGGTGGTGTCGGCGGGAAACGGCGTCCACAGCAGGTAGCCCGGTCGCGAGGCATCCTCCTGGAAACGCACACCGCCCCATGCCTCCGGTTCCATGCCGAGGTGTCGCGCATACCACGCGGTCAGCGCGGCCGGATCGCGCGACTTGAAGAAGATCCCACCCAGTCCGATGACCTTGGCCATGTCAGCTCCCCGTCCGCCGACGGCCGCGGGTGCGGCCGTTCCAGGCGCTGGCCGGATAGTGCGCCACCATGGCGCGGCGGGCCAGCCAGGCAACGCCGCCCCCCTGCAGAAGCACACCCATGTGCGCGACCGATGGCGTCACGCCGCCGGATGT
Organism: Frateuria sp. GZRR33; assembly: GCF_051900425.1. Taxonomy (NCBI): domain Bacteria; kingdom Pseudomonadati; phylum Pseudomonadota; class Gammaproteobacteria; order Lysobacterales; family Rhodanobacteraceae; genus Frateuria; species Frateuria sp. GZRR33. The sequence goes on along the minus strand of NZ_JBHZGK010000002.1, from coordinate 303,162 downwards.
TCGGCATGGCGGTCGCGCACAGGGTGCGCTCCTACAAGGGCAGCGGCAGCGCGGCGTCACGGAAGAACGCCTGCACGTGCGCCAGCTCGCGCGTGCGCGGCATCGGCGGCAGGCTGGCGAGGAACAGGCGGCCGTAGCCTTTGGTGGTCAGGCGCGGGTCGCACAGCATCAGCACGCCACGGTCGTGCACGTCGCGGATCAGGCGGCCGGCGCCCTGCTTCAGGGCAATCGCGGCGGCGGGCACCTGCCAGCCCATGAACGGGTTGATGCCCGATTGCTCCAGCGCGTCCAGGCGTGCCTGCAGCACCGGATCGTCGGGCGCGGCGAAGGGCAGCTTGTCGATCACCACGACGCTCAACGCTTCGCCGGCGACGTCGACGCCTTCCCAGAAACTGGCCGCGCCCAGCAGCACGCCGTGGCCGCTGGCGCGGAAGTCCTCCAGCAACTGGTGGCGTGGCGCGCTGCCCTGCACGAACAGCGGCCACGGCACCCGGTCGGCAAGCAGTTCGGCGGCCCGGCGGAGGGCGCGGTGCGAGGTGAACAGCAGGAAGGCGCGGCCGTGCGAGGCCTCGAGCACGGGTAGTGCCGCGTCGATCACCCGTTCGGTGTGGTCGCGTGCGTTGGGATCGGGCAGGCCCGCGGGGAGATAGCACAGCGCCTGGCTGGCGTAATCGAACGGGCTGTCCAGGTGCAGTGCCTGGGGGTCGTCCAGGCCGAGCTGGCGCGCGAAGTGGTCGAAGCTGCCGGCGACCGAGAGCGTCGCGGAGGTGTGGATCCACGCCGCGCCGGTGCGTTCACGCATGGCGCGCAACGGCGCGGCCAGATCCAGCGGCGTGGCGTGCAGGGCAAAGCCCCGCGGGAACAGTTCGTACCAGCGCACGTCCTCGGCGCCGCCGCCTTCGACGATGCGGTCGAGCCGCTCCGTCAGCGCGGCGGCGCGCTCGTGCACGTTGGCCAGGCCGCGCGAGCGTTCCGCCTGCGAGGCGAGCAGGTCGGTGAAGGCGGCGAGCAGTTCGCCCAGATCCTGCAGGCCTTCGTGCACGGTGGCCAGCGCATCCAGTTGCTGGAACGGGCCGCGCGTGGGCAGCGCGTCCATCGCCAGGCGCAGGCGGCGCAGCGCGCCCTGCAGGGCCTCGGCCGGTTCCAGCAGCAGGCCGATCGCGCCGGTGACGCCGGTGCATTCGCGCAGGGCGTCGGCAGCCAGGTCGGCGAGCTGGCGCGCGCTCACGCTCTGCGAGAAGAACTGGCCGGCCAGCTCCGGCACCTGGTGCGCCTCGTCCAGGATGAAGGCGCCGGCGCCGGGCAGGATCTCGCCGAAACCTTCCTGCTTGAGCGCGAGGTCGGCGAACAGCAGGTGGTGGTTGACCACCACCAGGTCCGCCTCCAGTGCTTCGCGGCGCGCCTTCACCACATGGCAGTCGTCGAAGAACGGGCACTCGACACCCAGGCAGTTCTCCGGCGTGGAGGTCACCCGCGGCCACAGCGGTGACTCCTCCGGTACCTCGGCCAGTTCCATGCTGTCGCCCGCACGGGTACGCGCGGACCAGGCGCGGATCGCCGCCAGCTGCGAGGCTTCCGTGCGCTCGAAGGTGCTGCCCTCGCGCACCGTCTGGTCGAGCCGGTACAGGCACAGGTAGTTCGCGCGACCCTTGAGCAACGCGGCCTTGCCGCGCGTGCCGAGCACGGCACGGACCTTCGGCAGGTCGCGGAAGTAGAGCTGGTCCTGCAGCGCCTTGGTGCCGGTGGAGACGATCACGCGCTCGCCCGAGAGCAGCGCGGGCACCAGGTAGGCGTAGGTCTTGCCGGTGCCGGTGCCGGCCTCGGCGATGAGCGTGTCGCGGTTGGCGATGGCGTCGGCGACCGAGCGCGCCATCGCCTGTTGCGCCAGGCGCGGGGCGAAGTTGGGCAGCTCGCGGGCAAACGGGCCGTCGGCGCCGAGCAGCGCGCCGATGTCGTCGGGATCGGTCATCCCGCAAGTATCGCCGAGCCGCCGCACGCGCGCACTGGCGAGCGCCCCCCGGACCGGCGCAGGATGCGCCCTACCTCAACCTGGGAAGCGGAACGATGGGCATCGAACTGCACATGCTGGTGTGGAGCGTGATCCTTGGCCTGGTGCAGATCGCCCTCGCGGCGACCGGCTCGATGGCCCAGCGCAGCCCGGCATGGGCCGCCAGCGCGCGCGACCGCCCGGGCGCGCCGCTCACCGGCGTGGCCGGCCGGCTGGACCGGGCGCGTGGCAATTTCCTCGAGACGTTTGCGTTCTTCGCCGCACTGGTGCTCGCGGTGATCGCGATGGGCAGGCAGGATGCAACCAGCGCGCTCGGCGCGCAGCTTTATTTCTGGGCGCGGCTGGTCTACGTGCCGGTGTATGCGGCGGGGATTCCCTATCTGCGCACGCTGGTGTGGGCGGTGAGCATGGCCGGCATCGTGCTGTTGCTGGTGGCGGTGCTCTAGTCGCCTGCTCCTCTCCCCGGAGGGCGAAGGACCCGGAGCCTAGTAACGCGGGATGCCTTCCTTGTGGCAATCCTGCACGCCTTTGCGCGCCGCCACGGCGCCGGCTTCGTCGCCGGCCTGCAGGCGCATCTCCACGACTGTCTGCCAGTTGCGCGCGCACAGCGGCCCGAGCTGGGGCCCCAGCGACCAGGACCGCCGCGCGAGCCGCTCGGCGGTGGCGTAGTCGTGCAGGCGGATGGCGACTTCGGCGCGGTCCTGCAGCAGGTCGGGCGAGTCGGGATTGAGCTTGAGCGCCTGGTCGAGCTTGGCCGCGGCGTCGGTGTACCGGCCGGCACGCTCGTCTGCCTGGGCGGCATCCTGCCAGGCCGTGACGCCCGGATCGCGCAGCGGGGCCACGTCGATGATCGACTGCTCGCGTGCCCCTGCCGCGCGAATCGCCGCGACCATGTCATGCGCCGGGACGACCGGCTTTTCTTCCTGCGGCGGAACGCTGAAGCAGCCTGCAAGCAGCAGGGTGGCGAGGACGGCGGAGCCAAGGCGCAAACGTGAAGCGGAAAACATCGAAGGTTCTCTATTGGACCGTGGATGCGGCGGGCGCCGGCGTGCTGCCGTCACCGCCGAAGAAATCGCCGATGCGCTGCCAGAAGCAGCCTTCGGTATCAGGGGAAAGCGACCCGGCGACGACCGGGAACTGGCGCGCACCTTCGCACTCCGGCTGCGTCGGCTTGCCGTTGGTCGGGTCGATCCAGGCCATTTCCAGGCCCTCGCCCGGCTGCGCCGGAAGCGGACGCGTCGGCAGGTGGCGGAACAGGTCCTGCCAGGCGCGCAGGCCGCCGGTGGCGCCGAACAGGCCGGTCGGCTTGTTGTCGTCGCGGCCCATCCAGAACACCGCCAGGCGGTCGGCGGTGAAGCCGGCGAACCAGCTGTCGCGCATGTCGTTGCTGGTGCCGGTCTTGCCGGCGGCGTTGAGCCAGGCCAGCGAGGAATCGCCCAGGCTGTGTGCGGTGCCGTACTCGGCCACCTGCTGCATCGCCCAGGTGATCAGCCGCACCGCTTCCTGGTACTCGCCCTTGCCGCCCTCGACCTCATAGCGCTTGACGGTATGTCCGGTACCGTCGACCACGCCGCGCACCGCCAGCAGCGGCAGCGCGTGGCCGTCCGCGGCCAGGTATTCGTAGAGTTGCGCGACCTGGAACGGCGAGAGGTCCACCGCACCGATCAGCATCGAGGGACTGGGATTGATGTCGGTGAAGCCGAACGATTCCAGGAACGCCTTGACCCGCTGCACGCCGACGGCGAGGCCCAGGTGGATGGTCGCCAGGTTCCACGAGTGCGCCAGCGCGTCGACCATCGGCACGAAACCGTGCGACTGGTTGTCGTCGTTCTGCGGCATCCAGGTCTTGCCGTTGGGCTGGCGCAGCATGATCGGCGAATCGTCCAGCGGCGTGCCCAAGTTCCAGTGCGCCGGGTCGGTCAGCGCGACCAGGTAGACGAACGGCTTGACCAGCGACCCGATCGGCCGGCGCGCGTCGAGCGCTCGGTTGAAACCGGGATCCCCCGGCGTCTTGCTGCCGACCACCGCCAGCACGCTGCCGGTGTCGGTGTCGGTGACCACGCCGGCCGCCTGCACCTTGTCGCCGCGCTTGCCCATGTTCTTGATGGCCGTGGTGATCGCCTGTTCGGCGTACAGCTGCGCGGCCGGATCGAGCGTGGTGAAGATCGACAGGTTGCCCTTGCGCAGCGTGTCGTCGTCGAAGTCGTTGGTGATCTGCGCGCGCACCAGCTGCATGAAGGCCGGAAAGCGGTTGTGCGGGAGCTGCGCGTTCGGGGCGATGTCCAGCGGCGCCGCCTGCGCCGCATTGACCTGGCCCGCATCAAGCAGGCCGGTGTCGTAGAACTCCTTCAGCACCAGGTTGCGCCGCGACAGCGCGCGCTTGGGGTAACGGCGCGGGTCGTAGTAGCTCGGGCCCTTGACCATGCCGACCAGCAGCGCGATCTCCTGCGGTCGCAGGTCCTCCAGCCGGCGACCGAAGTAGAACTCCGCGCCCGCGGCGAAGCCGTGCACCGCCTGGTTGCCCTGCTGGCCGAGGAACACCTCGTTGATGTACGCCTCCAGGATGCGGTCCTTCGAGTAGTGCGCCTCGATCAGCAGCGAGAGCAGCGCCTCGTTGAACTTGCGCACCAGGTTCTGGCTGCGGTCGAGGAACAGGTTGCGCACCAGCTGCTGGGTCAGCGTGGAGCCGCCCTGCACGGTATGGCCGGCGCGCAGGTTGGCGAACGCGGCGCGCAGGATCGCGCTGAAGTCCAGCCCGATGTGGTGCTTGAAGTCGCGGTCCTCGACCGCCTGCAGGCCGCTGGCCAGCAGCGGCGGCACGTCGGCCAGGCGCACGATGCGGCGCTCTTCCTGCTGCGCGCCATAGACGGTGGCGATGCGTGCCGGGTCCAGGTGGGCAAGCTTGATCGGCTCGCCGCTGGCCGCTTCGGCGAGCGATTCGACGACCTGGCCATGGCCGAGCGTCACGCGGATGCGCTTGGGCAGCTCGCCGCCATCGGGGCCGGCGTAGCCGCGCGAGGAGATCACGTAGCGGCTGCCGTTGCGCGTCCAGCTGCCGGGCACCTTGCCCGCGCCATCATGGCCGTAGCCGGCGAAGGTCAGCTCCAGCTCCAGTGCGGAAGGCGACATCGGCACGCCCGGGGCCAGCGTCAGCGGGCGCGCATACACGCGCGTGGGCACCGCGAACACCAGGTCGTTGAAACGGTCCTGCACGCGCTTGTTGAGAATCAGCGTGTACGGCAGCACGAAGCCCAGCCCCAGGCCGAGCGCAACCCAGAACGGGATGCGCAGCCAGCGCCAGCTGTGGCGCGCGAACGCGCCCATGCGAGAAGTCAGTGCCAAGGTCGGGAACCGGGATCCAGGGTGGCTCCGATGATAGGGCGTGTCACCCCGCGCGCATCTGAACGTCACGGGCGATACGTGGCAGGCGGGTGGCGCGGTCGTGGCTGCGAGGTGGCGTGCGATGGTTGCGCGCAGGGAGGGTGGTTATCGGCAAGACTTCCCCCATCCGCCCTTCGGGCACCTTCCCCCGCGCCGCGGGGGAAGGATCAAAGCCGCAGCGCCCGTTCCCGAGCCTTCCCCCGCGCGGCGAGGGAAGGACCAATGCCGCAGCCCCGTTCCCGAGCCTTCCCCTGCGAACGCGGGGGAAGGTGCCGACAGGCGGATGGGGGCGCTTTTGGGCCGGATGCATGACTGGGGCTCTTCGCAAGGCTTTCCCACCCACCCATCGATACCCTTCTCGCGCAGCGCGGTAGGCCCAGTGTGCTCTGCGCGGCGCCTCTGCGAGGGACGCCTCAGCGCCGCCAACACCGGGGATCCGGCCTGAATGGCCGCGGGTGCACGCCGAGCACGCGTTCCAGCTCGGTGTTGTCGGCGACCAGGTCCGATGCCAGCCGCGCAAGTGGCCCGCGCAGGCGCGGGATCAGATGGCGCGCCTGACGCAGCAGCCACGCCGGCACGGGCAGTGGCAGCGTCGCCACCGGCAGGCTGTGCTGCACGCGGGCAAACATCTCACCGGCCCGCAATCGCTCGCCACCGCCCAGCATCAGTATGCGGTTGGCGGGACGGTCGATCGCCGCCAGCGTGGCCAGTGCAATGTCGTCGGCGTGCACCGGCTGGCGCAGGCCGCCGCCGGTGGGCCGCGCAAAAACCCGCGTGCGCATCGCGCGGTGGGCCAGCGGCGTCAGGCTCCTGTCGCGCCCCGCCCCGTAGATCAGCGTGGGCCGCAACACCGTCCAGTCGCAGCCCAGCGCCGCGCAGGCGGCGATCAGCTCCTCCTCGCCTTGCCTGAGCTGGCGCGCGATATCGCGCTCGTCGGGCACCTCGGATCCGGCTTTGCTCTGCGCACTCATGGAACTGGTGGCGACGATGCGCGGCGAACCGGCCGGCGCCGCCGCGGCGAGCCAGTGCGCGAACGGTTGCAGCGGCCCGTAGCTGACGATGGCGGAAACGGGCGGCAGCGCGGGCACCGCATCAGGCAGGCCACCGCGCATCCAGCACACGCCCTCGCTGTCGGCATGCGGCTCGCGACTCACTGCGATCACCTGCTCGCCGCGTCCGCGCAGGCGCGGCAACAGGAAATGGCCGATCTGGCCGCTCGCCCCGAATACCACGACGCTCATGCGTGCCCGGTCAATGGCCGGATTGCAGGCGCCGCGAGAGCTCGCTCACACGCGGCAGGTAGGGCGCGAGCCGGCGTGCCTGTTCGATCGACTGCGCCGCATTGGCGCGATCGCCGCGGTCGAGCTGCTGCTCGGCCTGGTCCAGCCAGGCATCGACCAGCCGCTCGCGCAGCACGCTTTCGTTGGAATCGCCCGGCGACAGGTCGCCCAGCGCGCCGAGCAGTTCGCCGGCCTTGTCCAGGTCACCGCTGGCGAGGGACTGGTTGAACAGCTGCACCACCAGGTTGGGCAGGTCTTCCAGGCCCTGCAGCGCGGCCTGGTTGTTGCCGTCGATGGCCAGTGCATTGCGGTAGAGGTCGTACGCGCTCTCGCCCGGCGGCAGCATGATCTGTCCCTGCGTGGCGGCGGTGCGGGCGCGACGCACCAGTTCGGCGACCTGCTCGATCTGGTCGGCGGTCAGCGCCGGCGGCGGAGGCGGCGGGGGCTCCGCGGCTTCAGGCGCGGGCTGCCTGGGGGCCGCGGCGGTCGGCGGCGTGGCTGCGGATTGCGTGGACGCCGACGGCCGGGCTTGCGGGGCCTTGGTGGTCAGGCGCGCCTTCGCGGCAGCGAGGTCAGCGGATTTGGGCGCCAGCGCCTCGGCCTGGTCGAGCAGGCGCGAGGCCTGTTCGGTGTCGTCGGCATCGAGCGCCGCGTTGGCCTGCACCACCAGCGCCTGGGCGACCTGGCCCAGGCCGGCGCGCGCCTGCACGTTGTTCGGGTCCAGCTTGAGCGCGGCCTGGAAGTGCGCCAGTGCCGTGTCGTCGCCCGCGCCCGCGATGCGGCCGTCGCGCAGCGCCTGCTGGCCCTGCGAGATGGCCTCCAGCAGCGCGCCGTCATCCTGTTGCCGGGCCTGCGCGAGCGCGGCGCGCAGCGCCGGGAGGTCGCCGTAGCTGGGCAAAAGGGCGGCCAGCTGGTCGATGGTGGACGCGGCGGTCGTCGCGTCGCCATGCGCCAGCGCGGCGCGCACCTGCGCGGCCAGGGCTGCGCCCACCTGGTCCAGGCCGTGCTGGGCAACGGCGTTGTCGCCGTCGGCGGCGAGCATCTGCTGGTACAGCGCGCCGGCGCCGTCCTTGCCGGTGAGCCTGCCGGCATTGAACGCCTGCTGCGCGCGCTCGACCAGGTCGTCGGCCGGCTGCGCGGCCCCGCGCGCCTGCCTGATCAGGCGATCGAGCCGGTCGACGTCGCTGCCGCCGCCGAGCAGTTCGCGGGCGACGGTGAGTTCCTGCTGCGCTTCGTCCAGGCGGCCGGCGCGGAACGCGGTGTCGGCACGCGAGAGCTCGGCCATGCCGACCTGGTGCAGGCCGTCGCGGGCGCGGTCGTTATCCGGTTCGAGCGCGCGCGCGCCCTGGTACAGCTCGCGCGCGCTGGTGCCGTCGGTGCCGTCCAGGTGACCGTCCTGCAGCGCCTTGTCGGCGCGGCTCAGGACGTCGTTGAGTTCCGTGCGCGGCACCATGTCGCGCAAGCTGTTCTGGTATTCGCGCATCGCCCACACGCCGGCGCCCAGGATCAGCACCGCCACCAGCGCGACGACGTGCCAGGTGCGCAGGCGCACGCGCCGATGGCGCGCCGGCGGCGTCGTGCGCGGCGTGTGGAAGGAAATCGGCGGCAGGCGATCGTCCGGATCGTCCGCGCGCGGGCGCGGCGACTCCAGGTCGCCCAGATCGCCCAGCGTCGGTTCGGCACGCCCGTCGCGGCCGTTTTGGTCTCTGCGTCCGCTCATGCTCGATCGCTGTCCTGGCAACGCATTCAGCTTAGCATCGCCCACTTCACGCGCCCGGCGGTGAAGTCCGCGCATTCAGCTTGCGCTGACGCGCCGCGCTTCCACCACGTTGGGCAGCGCCACCAGCTTGCCGAGCAGCGAGGACAGCTGCTCGAAGTCCTTCACGCGCAGGGTGAAGCGCATCTCCACCTCGCCGGTGCGGCCTTCCAGCCGGCTGGAGGAGGCGACGATCGGCGTGCCGACGTTGCTGATCAGGTTCAGCACGTCCTTCTGCAGGCCCTTGCGGTCGAAGCCGTGCAGTTCGATGTCGACCTGGTAGGACTGCGCAGTCGCACGGCCCCACTCGACCTCGATCACCCGATCCGGATCGCGCCGGGCCAGCCGCGCCAGGCTGGCGCAGTCGGCTCGGTGCACCGACACGCCGCGCCCCTTGGTGATGAAGCCGCGCACCGCATCGCCCGGCAGCGGCTGGCAGCAGCGCGCAAGCACCGTAAGCAGGTTGCCCACGCCTTCGATGCGCAGCGCGCCGTGGTCGGGCGTGGCATGCCGCGCGAGCGGCGGCGCCGGCGGCGGCGCGGGCTCGACCGGGTGGGCGGCCTCCTGCAGCACGCGGGCGATCTGCCCGCCGCTGACCTCGCCCAGCGCGAGCGCGACCAGCAGTTCCTCGTGGGTCTTCAGATGGAAGTGCGCCGGCAGCTTCGAAAGGTCGGCACTGGGCAACGCCAGGCGCTTCAGCTCGCGCTCGAGCAGCGCGCGGCCGGCGGCGAGGTTGGCGTCGAAGGCGATGCGGCGGAACCACGAGCGGGCCTTCTCGCGCGCACGGCTGGTGTTAAGATAGCCATGGTGCGGCGAGAGCCAGTCGCGGCTCGGCTCGGCGTTCTTCGCAGTGACGATCTCGACGCGATCGCCGCTGCGCGGCTGGTGGGTGAGCGGCACGATGCGCCCGTTCACCTTGGCGCCGCGGCAGCGGTGGCCGACCTCGGTGTGCACGTAGTAGGCGAAGTCGAGCACGGTGGCACCGTGCGGCAGGTCGAACACCTCGCCCTTGGGCGTCAGCAGGTAGACGCGGTCTTCCAGCAGCTCGGTGCGCAGCTCAGCGGCGACTTCCTCGTCCGCGCGCGGTTCGAGCAGCTTGCGCATCCAGGCGATCTTCGCCTCGAACTCGGCATCGGCGCCGCCACCTTCCTTGTAGCGCCAGTGCGCGGCGACGCCCAGCTCGTTGTCGCGGTGCATGGCGTGGGTGCGGATCTGCACTTCCAGCGTCTTGCCCTGCGGCCCGATCACCGCGGTGTGCAGCGAGCGGTAGCCGTTGCCCTTGGGGCGGGCCAGGTAGTCGTCGAACTCGCGCGGCAGGTGCTGCCACTGCGCGTGCACCACGCCCAGCGCGGCATAGCAGTCGGCCACGCTGTCGACCAGGATGCGCACGGCGCGGATGTCGTACAGGTCGGAAAAGTCCAGCCCCTTGCGATGCATCTTCTTCCAGATGGAATAGATGTGCTTCGGGCGGCCGGCGAGATCGGCCTTGATGTCGGCCGCCTGCAGTGCCGCACCGAGCTCGGCCAATACCTGGGCGATGAACGCCTCGCGGTCGGCGCGGCGCTCGTCCAGCAGGCGCGCGATGCGCTTGTAGGTGTCCGGCTGCAGGTAACGGAAGGCGAGGTCCTCCAGTTCCCATTTGAGTTGCCAGATGCCCAACCGGTTGGCGAGCGGCGCGTGGATGTCGCGGGTGAGCTTCGCCAGCGCTACGCGATCGGCTTGGGGCAGCGCCGTGGCGCCGCGCATCTTGGCCAGCTGGCGTGCGAGCAGCACGAACACCACGCGCAGGTCGCGGATGATCGCCAGCAGCAGCCGGCGCAGGCCTTCGTACGTGGTGGCCTCGCGCTGCGCGTGCAGCGCCCACACTTTCTCCGCGGCACGCTGGCCCTCGACCAGGCGCTGCACTTCCAGCGGCAGCGCGGGGGCATGGGACTGCCACGCCGGCAGATCGCGCTGCGCCAGCTCGAACCACACCGCCGCGGCCTGGGTCTGCGCGTCGCAGCCGAGCATCGCCAGCAGGTCGAGCACGTCGGCGCATTCGGCCCCGCTCGAGGGCGTGCAGGCTTCCAGCGCGGCCGTCAGCAGGGGCGACGCGGACGCGCGTGCCTGCCATTGGGCCAGGCGGGTCGAGGCGGGTTGGGCGGGCTGGGACATGGGAAGGGGCATTCTAGAAGAAGGCCTGCGCCGGGGTCGCGGAGGGAGGTCTTCCGCAAGACTTCCCCCATCCGCCCTTCGGGCACCTTCCCCCGCGTGGCGGGGGAAGGATTCCGGCAAAGGGTGAGATGGGCGGCCATTGTTCCTTCCCCCGCTTGCGGGGGAAGGTGCCCGGAGGGCGGATGGGGAGGCGCGGATCGCGCGCTTCACCCCGCTCGCGAACCGATCACCCCGGCTCGATCACCCCAGCTCGATCACCCCAGCCCAATCACCCCAAGGCTTCCAGCGCCCGCGCCAGGCGCTTCGCCGAGACCGGTTCGGCGGTCTTCAATTCCTGTGCGAAAAGCGACACGCGCCATTCCTCGATCAACCAGCGCAGCTCGTCGAGGTCCGTCCTGCCGCCGGCCTGGTGCCTGAGGTACTCGCGCCAGTACGGCAGCACCTGCAGCATGCGTTGCTGGTCCTTGGCCGGGTCCTGGCGCAGGCGTTCGGCACGCAGGCGCATGGCCTTCAGGTAACGCGGGTAATGGGCCAGGCGAGCATTGGGCAGTTCGCGCGAGAAGCCCGGCGCGAGCAACGCGTCGAGCTGTTCGCGCAGGTCGTCGTAGCTGGCGCGGGCGAAGCCGATCAGCGGCGGTTCCAGCCAGGGTTTGAGCTCGGCCTGCGCTTCAATGACCGGTTCGACCAGCTTCAGCCGCTCGACCGCCGCAGCGAAAACTTCGCGCGCGAGCGCGGTACGCAGGGCCTCGAAATCGCCGGCCGTGCGCGCGTCCAGATCATGCGTCGCCAGCAGGTCGGCGAAGCCGCCCTCGACCAGGTCCTCGCGCAGCGAGTCGACGCTGCCCAGCGGGGCGTATTTCAGCGACAGCGGATTGGCGATCGGCAGGCGCCGCCGAGCCTGCTTCATCTCGCTAGCCAGCGCGTTGCGCAGCAGCCGCTCGACGCCTTTGAGGTGCGCGGCACGTGCCTCGTCGCGGCGTTCGAACACGCGCAGCGCAACCGCCTCGCCCAGGTCGACCAGCGCCGGGAACGCAGCGAGGCCGCCCTCCGAGCGCACCTGCGCGGGGATCTCCTCGAAATCCCAGCGGGTGACGTCCTCGCGGGTCAGTTCCACGTCGGTCTTGCGAGAGAAGGCTTCGCGCGCCTGCGTTTCCCATTGCGCGCGCAAGACGGCGAGGTCGCGGCCGGTGGCGAGTGTCTTGCCGCGCTCGTCGTGCAGGCGGAAGCGCATCTTGAGGTGCGGCGGGAGCTCCACTGCCGCGAATTCGGCGGCGGGTGCGTCGGCGCCGGTGGCGCGCCTGAGGAACGCGGCCAGGGCGTCGACCAGGGGCTGGTCGCGCGGCGCTTCGGCTTCGACAAAGGCGCGCGCGAAATCGGGCGCGGGCACGAAGTTGCGGCGCAATGCCTTGGGCAGGCCGCGGATCAGTTCGGCCACCTTGTCCGCCAGCAGACCCGGCACCAGCCACTCGCAGCGGTCGGCGGGCAGCGCGTTGAGCATCGCCAGCGGCAGTTGGAGCGTGACGCCGTCGGCCTCGTCGCCGGGGACGAAGCGGTATTCGAGCTTGTAGCGCTGCGGCGCGAGGTCGAGCGTGGCGGGAAAGGCCTTCGGATCCAGCCCGCTGCCGCCCGCCATCACCTCGTCCAGCGACCAGCGCAGTGCGGCCTGCTCGGCGGGACGTGCCCGGCTGTACCAGGCGTCGAGTGCGCGCGTGCTGGCGACGTCCTCCGGCAGCTTGCCTTCGAAGAACCGCGCCAGCTCTTCCTCGCTGCGCAGCAGGCCCTCGCGCCGTTGCTTGGCTTCGATCTCGTGCGCCTGCGCCAGCACGCGCTGGTTGGCGCGCACGAAGTCGGCGCGCACGTCGAGGTCGCCGCGTGCCAGCGCCTCGCGCAGGAAGATCGCGTGGGCGAGCGCCGGGTCCTGCTTCTGGAAGGTGACCGCGCGGCGCTCGACGAGGGCCAGTCCGAACAGGCTGACCTGCTCGTACGCGACCACCGTGCCGCGCTTGCGCGACCAGTGCGCATCGCGGCAGCTGGCCTTGACCAGGTGCGCGGCCTGCTGCTCGATCCAGGCCGGCTCGACGCGGGCGCAGCTCATTCCCCACACGCGGCCGCCGACGTCCAGGATCTGCGCGGCGAAAATCCATGCCGGCGGCGCCTTGGCCAGCGCCGAGCCGGGGAACACCTGGAAGCGGCGCTCGCGGGTGGAGCGGTAGACCCCCTTTTCGTCCCTGTGGCCGACCTGGGTCGGCAGGCCGGCGAGCAGCGAACGATGGATGGCTTCAAAAAGACGCGCAGCGTCTTTTTCATCAATAACGCGCTCTTCGCGTTCGCCTCCTCTCCCCTCCGGGGAGAGGATTGAGGTGAGGGGCCGGGGCTCGCCATGAGTCTGCTTTTGGCGTTTGCCTCCTCTCCCCGCCGGGGTGATGGGCCGGGGCTCGCCCGAAGCTTCCCTGGTGCGACGCGAGCCCTGCGCTTCGCTGTGCGAGGTGCGAATAGCGGCCCGTTCGGCTCCGGTCGGACTCTGCCGCGAGAACGCCCCCTCACCCCGGCCCTCTCCCCGGAGGGGAGAGGGAGCAGATCCGTCGAGCTTCCAGCCCAGCTCCGCCACCACCAGCAACAATTGCCGATGCAGCTCGCGCCACTCGCGCATGCGCATGAACGACAGGAACTGCCGCCCGCACCAGTCGCGCAGCTTCGATTGCGTGAGCTCCTCGTGCGCCTTCGTGTACTCGCGCCACAGATTGAGCACACCGACGAAATCGGAATTCGGATCGGCAAACGCCGCATGCGCCGCATCGGCCTGCTGCCGCGCATCGGCCGGCCGTTCGCGCGGGTCCTGGATGGACAGGAACGCCACCACCACCAGCAGCTCGCGCAGGGCATGGCGTTCGTGCGCCTCGACCAGCATCCGCGCCAGCTGGACGTCGATCGGCAGCCGCGCCAGCTGGCGGCCGATCGCGGTCAGGTGGCGGCGTTCGTCGATGGCGGAGATTTCCGCCAGCCGGCGGTAACCGTCGGCGACCATGCGCGGATCGGGCGCCTCCAGGAAGGGAAAATCCTCCACCTCGCCCAGCTTCAGCGAGAGCATGCGCAGGATGACGTTGGCGAGCGAGGAACGCAGCAGCTCCGGATCGGTGTAACGCGGCCGGCTTTCGAAATCCGCCTCGCCATAGAGCCGATAACAGATGCCAGGACCGATGCGCCCGCAGCGGCCCTTGCGCTGGTCGGCAGCGGCCTGCGACACCGGTTCCACGTGCAGGCGTTCGAGCTGGCTGCGCTGGCTGTAGCGCATCACCCGCGCGCTGCCGTTGTCGACCACGTAGCGGATGCGCGGCACGGTCAGCGAGGTCTCGGCCACGTTGGTGGCCAGCACGATGCGCCGCTTCGGGCCGGGCTTGAACACGCGATCCTGGTCCGCGGCCGACAGCCGCGCGTACAGCGGCAGCACCTCGGTCTCGCGATACTGGCGACGCGAGAGCAGCAGGTGCGCGTCGCGGATCTCCCGCTCGCCGGGGAGGAACACCAGCACGTCACCCGGGCCGCCGCCCAGGCTGCGATCGGCCATGATCTCGTCGAGCACCAGGCCGAGATGTTCGGCACTGCCCTGCTGGACGCGGTCGGACGTGTCGCGGGCGTGCGGGCCGCGGTCGCGCGCGGAGTGCGTCCCGACGGCGTCCGCCGGACGCCAGCGCACCTCGACCGGATAGGCGCGCCCTTCGACCGAGACCACCGGCGCATCGTTGAAGTGTTCGGCGAAGCGCGCCGTGTCGATCGTCGCCGACGTGACGATGATCTTCAGCTCCGGCCGCTTCGCGGCGAGCCGCTTGAGGTAACCGAGCAGGAAATCGATGTTGAGGCTGCGCTCGTGCGCCTCGTCGATGATCACCGTGTCGTAGCTCGACAACCACGGGTCACCCTGGGTTTCGGCCAGCAGAATGCCGTCGGTCATGAACTTGACCAGCGTGCGCTCGGACACCTGGTCGGTGAAGCGCACCTGGAAGCCGACCTGCTCGCCCAGCGCCGTGCCCAGTTCCTCCGCCACGCGCCGGGCCACCGAACGTGCGGCCAGGCGGCGCGGCTGGGTGCAGCCGATCATGCCCGCCTCGCCGCGTCCGGCGGCAAGGCACAGCTTGGGCAACTGGGTGGTCTTGCCCGAGCCGGTCTCGCCGGCGATCACCACGACCTGGTGCCTGCGGATCAGTTCGACGATCTCGTCCGCACGCGCGCTGATCGGCAGCGATTCGTCCAGCCGGATCGCCGGCTTGGCCGCGGCGCGCGCCTGCCGCTTCGCGGCCGAGGCGGCGATGTCGGCCGACAGCGCCTCGAGCTTGCGCGCATCCGGTTGCCGCGAAAGCCCGCGCCAGCGGCCCAGCAGGCGGCCGAAGTCGCGGCTGGAAACCGTCGCAAGCGCCTCGCGCAGGCCGCGCAGGCGCTCTTCAGGGGGCGGGGTGGGCGGAATGTCGTTCATGGGACCGCACATGATAGCCGCAGGCTATGGGCCCCATCGGAACGATTCATTTCACCCGGCAGGCGCCAGCCGGTACCTTGGAACGCGTACCCACTTCACGAGGAGGGATTACCCATGGCCAACATCGGCATCGCACAGCAGGACCGCCAGACCATCGCCGAACAGCTCTCCAAGCTGCTCGCGGACACCTACTCGTTGTACCTGAAGACGCACAGCTTCCACTGGAACGTCACCGGCCCGCAGTTCAACAGCCTGCACGCCATGTTCGAGACCCAGTACAACGCGCTGTGGCTGGCCGCCGACGAGATCGCCGAGCGCATCCGCACACTGGACGTGTTCGCTCCCGGCTCCTACAGCCAGTTCGGCAAGTTGACCTCGATCAAGGAAGAGGCAGGCGTGCCCGACTGGAAGGACATGGTCGGCCAGCTCGTCGAAGGCCACGAGATCGCCGCCCACACCGCCCGCGGCGCCATCAAGGTTGCACAGGACGGGGGCGACGAAGGCACCGCCGACATGCTCACCGGCCGCTTGAAGGAACACGAGAAGACGGCATGGATGCTGCGCTCGCTGTTGAAGTAAGGACCGCGCGACCGGACGCACCGCTCGCCGACGCGGACGCCTCAGCTGTCTCGCCAGTGGTGCGCGGCCGCGGTCGGCAACTGGCCGAAGGTGGGGCGCTCTGCCCAGGTCGCCAGCAGGTGCGAGCGGATGTCCCGCTCCAGGAAGCGCAACGTCCTCGACTGGGCGAACCCATGGGCCACCACCAGGAAGGCCAGCGCCGCCAGCATCAGCACGAGCTCGCTGGGGAAGTGCGAAAAAACCACGTAAAGCGCCATGGTCGAGATTCCGGCTGTGATCGCCACCGACTGGCGCAAGGCCTTCAGGCGCATCGACGCGATTTCCCGGCGCCAGTCTTCCAGGCGCGCTGCCTCGATTTCGATGAATGCTTCCATGGGTGGCTCTTTGGTTGATCCCGCCGGCGTCGCCGGCGGGATGGTTGGCCTGCTCAGCTCAGATAGAAGAGCGCGGCGGCAATCGGCAAAGCGAAGCAAAAGGTAGCGGGACCACCCATGGCGCCGAGCGCCAGGATCATATCCGCACCCTCGTTGGCGTCGATCACGCCACCGCCCACACGGACAATCTGCTCTTCAGTCAGGATCTGCATTTTCATTCCTTTGGTTGCTTGCCGGAAGTCAACCGCTCCGGCGATCGGCTTGCGCCAGCGCAACGCTGGCGCAAATTCCTGGCGCCCTCCCCCGGACCCTCGGTGGCCGTGATCGGCGAGCGCACAAATCGTTGTACCCACAGGCTCAATCCTGATGCGGCGGCGCGAATGCCTGGTCCCTGCAGCGAAATAGGAGAGGTCGCCTCGCACAGCCCCGCGGCTCGATGCGGGACAGCAGCGGCGGACGGCTCTGCAGGCAGCGGAGTGCACTGATCGCCATCGCGAACCGCAAGGACCGGTTCTGGCCCGACGAACGGACAGCCGTTAACCTCGACCCTGGAGGAGTGTCACCAGGGCAGCGATGGAAGTCAGGATGGCGGCAATGACAAGGATGTACCTGAGCCACCCGGAGTGGACGAATACCAGCCCCACGAGCAGCAGCCCAACCCCCGCCAGAGCCATTCCATAACCGATGGTTTCTCTATCGATCAGATTCATTGTTGGTGCTCCCTGCCCGGCTTTGAAACGGGTGTGGCCCGAGGCCACACCCGTCACCCATCAACATCCAGACTGACTGACGCCGCATGTCCGCGTGCGCGGACCGCAGCACCATCCGCCGGACGGCTTACTGCGCGTTGTCGCGCTCGGCCATCTGCTTGCCGAGGTCGCAACCGAGGCTGAAGATGGCAACCGCCAGCGTGCCGGCGGCGATGACCGCGCCGACGACGGCGAGCACGACGCCACCGGAGGCCGCCTCGGCCTCGGCGATCGTCAGTTCACGCATGGATCCCGCCCGATTCAGTGCAATGGAAGCGGACATGATCTAACTTCTGTTTTCGTATGAAGGTTTACTTCGCGTTGGCGTAGTAGCCGGCCAGCATGCCCAGCCCGAGCAGGGGGCACACCGCCAGCGCAATGCCGATCTCGACTTTGGTCGCCGTGCTCATCTCGCCACCCGCGACGAATGCGACTTCGCCCATGGTCAACTCTTGCATGACACCTTCCTTGTTTTGTTGATCTGCAGAGAGGCTCTGCAAGGCATCCGATTCCTTTCCTCAATGGTAGGCGTGAACGGATTCTGTTTTCCCCTGTTTCAGGGAGATGACGTGTTCGACGGCAGCCATCGTTTCGGGGCGGTGCGCGATGACGACGCGAGTGATCCTGATCTGTTGTATGGCCGCGTTCACCAGTCGTTCCCGCTCCACGTCCAGATGGCTGGTGGCCTCGTCGAGGACGAGCAGTTGCGGGCGCCGGTACAGCGCACGAGCGAGGATCACCCGCTGGCGCTGCCCGCCCGAGAGAGAGGAGCCCATGTCGCCTACCAGCGTCTGGTATCCCATCGGCATCGCGGCAATGTCCGCGTGCACGGAGGCCGTGGCCGCCGCGGCGCCGATCAAGTCCCAGTTCGGCTGCGGATCGAAGAAGCAGATGTTGTCCGCTATCGACCCGGCGAAGAGCTGGTCGTCCTGCATGACGGCCGCCACCCGCGCGCGATAGCGCGCGAGGCCGAGCTTCTTGATCGGGATCCCGCCGAACAGCACCTCGCCCTCGTCGGGCTCGAGCAGCCCCAGCATGATCTTGGCGAGCGTGGTCTTTCCGCAGCCGGACGGGCCCGCGATGGCGATCGAGGCACCCGACTCCACCCGCAGGTTGCAGTTCCTGAGGATCCAGGGCTCCCCTCCCGCATACCGGAAGCTGACGTCGCGCAGTTCGATGCTCGCGTCTGCCGGATCGCCGACCCAACCCGGCTCGCCGGCTTGTTCCGGCGCTGACATGGCGATGTCGGCCAGCCGCTCCGCATGCAGCTTGAGCATCCGGAAATCGACCCCCTTGTCGATCAATGCGACAGCCCGGCCGATGAACTGGTCCGCATAGGCGATGAAAGCAATGAGCATGCCGGCCGACAGCCGTCCTTTCAGCGCCTGCACGGCAGCAATCCAGACCAGCGCAACCCTGCCGATGCCGAAGATCAATTGGTTCACCGTATTAAACGTGATCGCCAGCTGCTGGATGCCGATGTCACGGTTGGTCATGCGCACCGTGGCGTTGGCATAGCGCGCACGACGTTCGTCCTGCTGGTTGGCCAGCTTGATGGGCAGCACGCCACGGATGGCTTCGAGCAGCTCGCTTTGCTGGCGCGCCGCGCAGACGATCTGGTCCTCGTTGGCACGACGCAACGGGTTGAAGAAGCACCACCGGAGAAGTCCGTAGAGAACGAACAGGCCAGCGACGAGCGCGGTGAGCGGCAGGTGTAGAAGCCCATCACGATCAGCGCGTCGCCAGCGACATCAGACCATCGAGCAGAGAACCGATGAATTGGGTGGTCAGCGTCCTCTGGATGGTCTGCGACGACCCGAGGCGGGATACCACGTCGCCCATATGGCGCTTCTCGAACCAGTCCAGTGGCAGCTTGAGCAGGTGGCCGACCAGGTTGCTTTGCCATTGCACTGCAACGGTCGCACCGAGCCAGGCGACAACCCAGGAACGGGCCGCCCCGACCAGCGCCTGGAATATCGCCATCGCGCCATACCCCAGTCCCAACAAGGTGAGGAGATCGCGGTCGGCCGAGACCAGCACCTGGTCGAGCACCCATTGGGTGTAGAAGGGCGTGGCCAGCGAGAAGATTTCCAGCACGAGGGCCAGCACCAGGATCTGCGCGAAGGCGGACGCGATGCCTCGAAACGATCCGGTCAGGGCGCGCAAGGAGATGCCATGGCGCTCGTTCACGGGCTGGAAATCCGCCCCGGGGCTCAGCTCCAGCGCCACGCCAGTGAAGTGCTCGGACACCTCCGCCAGGCGCAATGCACGCACCCCGCGGGCGGGGTCATGGATGACGATACCGCGCGCGGTTACGCGCTTGAGGACCACGAAGTGGTTCATGTCCCAGTGCAGGAGACACGGCCGCTTGAGTTGCCTGAGGTCTGGCAGGTCGAGCTTCAACGGGCGGGTGGCGAAGCCCAGCTGCGCCGCCATCGACATCACCTGCGCCAGATTCACACCTTTGAGCGAGGTGGAGAAGCGACGGCGCAGGCCAGCGAGGTCCACGTCGTGGCCGTGGTAGACCGCAACCATGGCCAGACAGGCCAGCCCGCATTCGGCCGCCTCGGTCTGCAACATCATCGGCAACGCGCGGCGCCAGCCGAATTGCAACGCGGCGCGATAGCCCTCCGTGGACGCCGACCGCCGCTCCTGCCCAACGCCGTCAGCCACGGGACGGACCTCCGGCGAGGCGGTGCCCGATACCGTACAGGGGCTCGAACGCCCATTCGATCAGGCGCCGCCGCTCCATGAGGATGTCCGCCTGCAGGGCCATGCCCGGTTTCAGTGATTCGGCCTTGCCATAAGCCGGCACCGACTGCCGGTCGAGGGCGACCTGTACGCGATAGAGTGGTTCCTTCGGCTGCTGCCCCACCAGCACACCGACCTCCGCCGGAGAGAGCGCACTGCGCGAGATATCCGTAACCCGGCCATACTGCTGGCCGAACTTCTGGTACGGAAAGGCCTCGTAACGCAGCACGACACGGCTGCCAGGTTCGACGAAACCGACCGCCCGACTGGGAACCAAAAGCAAGGCCTGCAACCGCGAACCGGCCGGCAGGACCGAAAGCAGTGGCTGCGCGGCCGCGACCGTCTGCCCGACCTTGGCGATCACCGCCGAAACGGTCCCGTCGCCCGGAGCGCGCAAAACGATGGCCCGCTGCATCTCGTTCTGCGCGATGGATTGCCTGATGGCGGCAAGCTGGCGCTCCGTCTCGTTCTGCCTGGTGGAGGTGTCGAGCGGGAGCTGGTCCAGCTGCTGTTGCACGGTCGCCAGCGCCTGTCGTGCATCGAGTTGCTGTCGGACCAGTGTCCGGAATTGCGTCCTCGCTTCGAGCACTGCAGCCTCCTGCTGCTGGATCTGCAACGCGGAGACATAGCCTTTGGCGCCCAATGGACGTATGCGTTCGAGCAGCGCCTGCGCACTGGCGGCCTGCTGCTTTTGCAGCGCGACCTGATCGGTAACCTGCGCCAGCTGGGCCTCCAGCAAGCGGGCCTTGTCGTGCAACGCATCCGTCTGCTGTGTTGCAAGCTGCTGCTGCGTGGCGAGGTCGGCCTCCAACCGCTGCTCCTGCAGTTGCAGCTGGTGCCCGACCAACAAATGGGTGTCGCCGAGCAAGCTGTTGTCCTGGTTGCTGGAGATCTCAAGCAGGACGTCGCCCGCCTTGAACCGGTCGCCGTCGCGGACGAGAACGCGAGTGACCGTGCCCGGGCCGGGTGCCGCGACACCAAGCAGGCCGGCGCTGGGAACCAATTGCCCGACAACGCTCTCGCGGTGGGTGTAATGGCCCAGAACGAGGAACAGTACTATTGCCGCGCCCAACGTCGCGGCGAGGGCCAGCAAGGTCCACCGCGACAGCGGCGAGGCAATGGCGATGTCGCCCAGCCAGCTTCCGTGCCTGGCCTTCAGCACTTCCGGTCGAAAAAGCGATTCCTGGGCCACTGCAAATCCATTTGCCGAAACAGGTCGGTGGCATTACACGCGACCTTCACCGCGTCAACCATCGGAAAAATTCCCGGGTTGGCCATGCCAGCAGAACCCGTTACTCGCGCAGGCGAACCTGCGACAAACCCGGCGCCCCGCTGACCTCGCGCTGACCACCCCGCAAGGCCTTTATTGAGCCATCTCCCCCGGATCGTTAAGCTCCGCGGGCTAACTTGGCCTCACATGGAGGCGTCCGCCGGGGAAAGTCTTGAGCGCCACAGCACCCACCCACGACAGCCGGCATCCGCTGCTTGCGGCCATCCTGCTCGCCTTGCTCGTGGCCGCGCTCAATATCGCCCTGTGGTGGTGGAGCAACCGCCCGCACGGCCCGGAAGACTTCCACGGGCCGATCAGTGGCTACTCGGTGTCGGTGTTCCAGCGCTACCAGAACCCACTCAAGCAGGATTTCCCCTCCGACGAGGAGATCGACGCGGACCTGAAGCTGCTGCGCCGATACACCCCGCGCATCCGTACCTATTCGACGCTCGAGAACCCGCAGGTCTACCGGCTGGCCGAGAAGGAAGGCCTCAAGGTGATGGCCGGCGCGAACATCGATACGCGCCTGATCAACAACGAAAAGGAACTCGACGCGCTGATCGCGTTGGCGCGGCGCTATCCGGAGACGATCCATCGCGTGA
Organism: Frateuria sp. GZRR33; assembly: GCF_051900425.1. NCBI lineage: Bacteria > Pseudomonadati > Pseudomonadota > Gammaproteobacteria > Lysobacterales > Rhodanobacteraceae > Frateuria > Frateuria sp. GZRR33. Next base: position 281,790 of record NZ_JBHZGK010000002.1, on the reverse strand, counting down.
TCGTGGGCAACGAAGTGCTGTTCCGCGGCGACCTGAGCGTGGAGCAGATGGAGGACTACCTCGACCGCGCCCGTGCCGCGATCCGCCAGCCGGTGTCGATTGCCGAGCCGGACTACATCTGGCTGAAGTACCCGGAGCTGGCCGACCACGTCGACTTCATCACCATCCACCTGTTCCCGTTCTGGAACGGCATCGCGCGCAAGGATGCGGTCGATGCAGCGCTCGGCGCCTACCAGAACATCGTCCAGCACTACCCGGACAAGCCGGTGGTGGTGGGCGAGATCGGCTGGCCGTCCAACGGCGATCGCCACGAATACGCCGATCCGTCGATCTCCAACGAGGCGATCTTCATCCGCGACTGGCTCAATGCCGCCAAGGCGCGCAACATCGATTACTACCTGCTCGAAGCGTTCGACCAGCCGTGGAAGGAGAACCTGGGCGAGGGCCGCACCGGCGCCTACTGGGGCACCTTCAACGCCGACCGGCAACTGAAGTTCCCGTTCACCGGCCCGGTCACCGAGGACACCGCCTGGCCCTGGAAGGCGCTGGCCGCGAGCCTGCTGGCGCTGATCCCGATGATCTGGTTCGCGCGCAAGTTCAAGCGCTTCAAGCTGATGGGCCGGCTGTTCTTCTGCCTGCTGATCCAGCTGGCCTGCGGCCTGATCGTCTGGTCGGCCACCCTGCCCTTCAATTTCTATCTGAGCTGGATCGACTGGACCATGCTGGTCCTGCTGTTCCCCGCGCAGGTGGCGATCCTGGCGATCCTGCTGATCAACGGCTTCGAGTTCACCGAAGTGCTGTGGCGCCGCCGCTGGCAGCGCCACGCCGCCATGCTCAAGCCCGACCGCGCGGAGCGGCAGCCGTTCGTCTCCATCCACCTGGCCTGCTACAACGAGCCGCCGGAGATGGTGATGCTCACGCTGGATTCGCTGGCCGCGCTGGACTACGACAACTTCGAAGTCCTGGTGATCGACAACAACACCAAGAACCCGGACGTGTGGAAGCCGGTCGAGGCCTACTGCGAGCAACTGGGCAAGCGTTTCCGCTTCTTCCACCTGGAGCCGTGGCCGGGCTTCAAGGCCGGCGCGCTCAACTTCGGGTTGAAGGAAACCGACCCGCGCGCCGACGTGGTGGCGGTGATCGACGCCGATTACGTGGTGCGCGAGGACTGGCTGTCCACCCTCACCGGCTATTTCCACGACCCGAAGGTGGCGGTGGTGCAGTGCCCGCAGGCCCACCGCGACTTCGAGCACAACCGTTTCCGTCGCATGACCGCGTGGGAGTTCGACGGCTTCTTCCGCATCGGCATGCACCACCGCAACGAGCGCAACGCGATCATCCAGCACGGCACCATGACGATGGTTCGCCGCTCGGCGCTCGAAGGCACTGGCGGCTGGTCGGAGTGGACCATCTGCGAGGACGCCGAGCTGGGCCTGCGCCTGATGCACGCCGGCTACGAGCTGGTCTACGTCGACGAGCTGATGGGCAAGGGACTGACGCCCGCCGACTTCAAGGCGTACAAGAGCCAGCGCTACCGCTGGGCGTTCGGCGCCATGCAGATCCTCAAGGGCCGCTGGGACTGGATGACCAAGCGCGGCCCGCTTTCGATGGGCCAGCGCTTCCACTTCCTCACCGGCTGGTTCAGCTGGTTCGCCGACGCACTGCACCTGATCTTTACCCTGATGGCGATCTACTGGACCGCCGGCATGGTCGCCTTCCCGCAACTGTTCAGCCTGCCGATGCAGCTGTTCCTGATTCCGGTGATCGGGTTCTTCTTCGCCAAGGCGATCTTCGGCATCGTGCTCTACCGCGCGCGCGTGCCCTGCGGCTGGTACGACACGCTGATGGCTTCGGTGGCCAGCATGGGCCTGTCGCACGCGATCGCGCGCGGCATCCTGCACGGCCTGACGCGCGAGAAGACCGCGTTCGTGGTCACCGCCAAGAGCCGTCGCCTGGGCGAGTCCGGCTTCGCCGCCTTCGCGCCGGTGCGCGAGGAGCTGCTGATGGCCTGCGCGCTGGTCATGTGCATCATAGGCATGGGCCTGTCCTTCGGCACGCGCTACATCGAGGGCACGTTGTGGATGTTCATCCTGGCGGCGCAGTCGATCCCGTATTTCTCGGCGGTGGCCGGTGCGTGGATCGCGCACAAGGCGGGGGACAAGGTGGGCTGACCGCTCGCCGCGTGTTTATGCCGCGGCAACATCGGCGTGGTTAAGCTGGAGCGCCCCGCAGGCCTCCGCACAGGGACGTCCCCACCACATGCGCCGCCTCCGACGCCTGATCGTCTTGCTCCTGCTGCTGCCGCTGGCGGCGCACGCGGGCGTTCGGCTGACGGTCAAGGGCGTGGACGACCCGCTGAAGTCTGCCGTGCAGGCGGGCCTGACGCTGTCGCAGTACGCCAACCGGCCGGTCAGCGAGGCACAGATCCGCCGCCTCTACGAGGACGCCCCCGCCGAGGTCCGCGAATCACTGGAGCCCTACGGTTACTACGAGGCCAGCGTGCAGGGCTCGTTGACGCGCACCGGCACGGATGACTGGCAGGTCACGCTGACGGTCAAGCCCGGCGAGCCGGTGCGCATCACCGAAGTGCACGTGAAACTGGACGAGACGGCGCTTGCGATCCCGGCGATCCGCCGCGCCGAGCGCGAGGTGGAACGGCTCAAGGGTGACGTGCTCGACCACGGCGCCTACGGGAAAGCGCGCGACGACGTCAGCGGCGCGCTGACCGCGAACGGCTTTCTCGGCGCCAGGCTGGTCACGCACCAGGTGCGCGTCACCCGCGCCGACCACAGCGCCGTGGTCGACCTCGCCTGGCAGGCCGGCCCGCGCTACCGCTTCGGCACCGTGGCCTTCAAGGACTCGCAATTCGAGCCGGGCTTCCTCCAGCGCTTCGTGCCGTTCGACCGTGGCGACTATTTCGACCAGGCCGACCTGCTGCGCCTGCAGCAGGCGCTCAACGGCGCGGACTATTTCTCCGTGGTCAATGTACGCCCGGACGTCGACGACACGCGTCGCACCGTCGACGTCGAGGTGGAACTGCAGCCGGCCAAGCGCAGCGTCTACACCGGCGGCCCCTTCTTCGGCACCGACACCGGCTTTGGCGTCCGCGTCGGGCTGGAGCGGCGCTGGGTCAACAGCCGCGGGCACAAGTGGAAGAACGAGCTGGTGGTTGCGCAGCGGCTGAAGACGCTGTCCTCGCAGTACATGATCCCGCTCCCCGGCGGCGAACAGCGCAGCCTCAACTTCGGCGTCAACTTCCGAGACGCCGACACCGTCACCTCGCAATCGCGCACGCTGGAGCTGGTGGGCAACCATACCGACCTGTGGCACGGCTGGACGCGCACGGTCGGCGCGCATGCGCTGGTTGGCACCTTCACTGTCGGCAAGCGCGGCAACGAGCCGGACAACACGCCCGGCATCGAACGTGGCCAGAGCAAGCTGGTGTTCGCCGAAGCCTCGCTGTCGAAAAAGCACGGCGACAACCCCACGTTCGTGCGCCATGGCTGGTCGCTCAGCGTGTACGCACGCAGCACCGCCGGCTCGCTGCTGTCGGACACGCGATTCAGCCAGTTGGCGGCCGATGCGAAGTGGATCGACGCGTTCACCGAGCGGGACCGCCTGATCCTGCGCGCCAGCGCCGGCATCACCTCCACCGGCGACTTCTCCGACCTGCCGCCGCAACTGCGCTTCTTCGCCGGTGGCGACCGTTCGGTGCGCGGCTACGGCTACCAGGCGATCGGCCCGCGCAACAGCTTTGACCGGGTGATCGGGGGCCGCAACCTGCTGGTGGCCAGCACCGAAGTGGAGCACTACTTCACGCGCAACTGGGGCATGGCCGCCTTCGTCGACGCCGGCAACGCGTTCAATGGAACGGACTACCGGCCGCGCATCGGCGCCGGCCTGGGCGTGCGCTGGCTTTCCCCGGTGGGCATGATCCGCGTGGACGTGGGCACGCCGATTCACGATGACCACGCACACGGCATCCAGCTGCACGTGGTGATAGGGCCGGACCTGTGATGCGCATCCATCCGCCCTGCGCCGGCCGCGCAGCTTCCCTTCCGCCTGCCGGCACCTTCCCCCGCAAGCGCGGGAAGAATCCGGTCGCGCGGGCTCGCGGCAACGGGGGAAGGCGCGCGTGAAGTGGCTCAAGCGCATCGGCATCGCCCTGGTCGTCCTGCTCCTGCTGCTGGCGCTGGGCCTGTGGTGGCTGCTCGGTACCGGCGCGGGACTGCGCTTCGCGCTCGAGCGCGCCAGCGGCTTCACCGACGGCGCGCTCAGCGTGCAGCAATCCAGCGGCACCCTCGCCGGTCCGCTGCAGCTCAAGGGCCTGCGCTACACCGACGGCAAGGGCCTGGACGTCCATGTGGCCAGCGCCAGGCTGGACGTGCGGCTCTGGCCGCTGCTCGGCAAGCAACTGCACCTCGACAGCCTCCATGTGCAGGGCGTCGACGTCGCGCTGCCGCCACCGGCGCCGAGCGAACCGGGCAGCAGCCCGCTGTCGCTCCAGCCGCCGCTGGCGATCCAGGTCGACCAGGCGCACGTGGCCGACGTGGTGATCCACGAGGGCAAGCAGCCGCTGTTCACCGCCAACACGCTGGACATCGCCGGGCAGTGGAACGCGCAGGGCATCGCCATCCGCACGTTGCGCCTGCGCTCGCCGCAGGGCCACGCGGACGTGGACGGCACGCTCGCCATCGGCGACACCTGGCAGGGCAACGGCCAGGCGAGCTTCGCCTGGACCGTCGGCGACACCACCTACGCCGGCCAGTTGCAGGCGCACAGCGAGGGCGCCCACGCACGGCTCGCCCTCGCGCTCAGCCGGCCGATGGCGGCGCATCTGCAGGTCCAGCTCGAACAGGGCGGCGCGTGGCCGTGGACCGCCTCGCTGAAGGCGCCGCGCTTCGACCCCGCCCCCCTGCTCGGCGAGGGCACGCTGAAGAGCCTGGCAGTCGACCTGACCGGCAAGGGCGACCGCCGCAGTGGCACGCTCACCGGTGCCGTCGACCTTGATCAATGGCGCCTGCAACTGGCTCCGCTGCAGGCGCGGCTGAGCGACGACCTCAGCCGCCTCACGCTGGACACGCTCACCCTCAGCTCGCCGCAGATCAAGGGCACGCTGCAGGCGCACGGACAGATCCAGCTCGACGCCACACCGCCCACCGGCACGCTGCAGCTTTCCTGGCAGGGCCTGGAGCTGCCCGCCGAGCTGGCCGGCCAGCCGCTGGACAGCCACGGCCGACTCGACGTGCGTGGCAGCACGGCGCAGTTCCACGCGCAGGGCGACATCGCGGTCGGCCCGCCCGGCAAGCTCGCGCAGCTGGCGGTGAACGTCGACGGCACGCCACAGCAGTTGACGTTGCACACGCTGGAGGTCCGGCAGCCGCAAGGCGATTTGCACGCGCAGGGGACGCTCACCCTGCAACCGGTGTTCGGCTGGGAACTCGAAGCCGAGGCGAACGACTTCGACCCGGGCCAGCTCTTCGCCGGCTGGAACGGCGCGCTGGATGCGCAACTGACGACCCGCGGCACCCTGCCCTCGGGCCATCCCGACGCGACGCTCGACCTCGCCCGCCTGGACGGTCGCCTGCGAGGCCGCCCACTGCGCGGCCGGGGCCAACTGCATCTCTCGCCCAACCAGGTGGTGGACGGCACGCTTGCGCTTTCCTCCGGCAACAGCACGCTGTCAGTCGAGGGCAAACCCGGCACACGCAACGACGTGCAAGTGCAGGCGACCATCGCCACGCTCGCCGACTGGTTGCCCGACGCCGGCGGCCGGCTCCAGGCACGCGCCCACGTCACCGGCCTGCCGCCCGCGCTGGGCGTCGACGCCGAGGTCCATGGCAGCACGATCACCTACGCCATCCAACGCGTCGGCCGGCTCGACCTGCACGCGCACGTGCCGGACATCAGCAGCCCCAGCGGCAATGTCGAACTCGATGCCCGCGATGCGTGGCTCGGCGGCCTCGCCTTCGACACCCTGGCGTTGCATGCCGATGGCACCGAAACGGCCCACAAACTCACGCTCGACGCGAACGGCAGGCAGCTCTCTGCCCAGCTCGCGCTGCACGGCAGCCTGAAGCAGCGCCGCTGGAAGGGCACCCTCGACACGCTGGACCTGGAACCGCAAGGCCTGCCGCGCTGGCGGCTGCAGGCCCCCGCCACGTTGGATTACGCCGATGGTGCGCTGGCGCTCTCGCCGCTGTGCCTCACCGCAGGCGACCCGTTGCTGTGCGTGCAGGGCAAACAGGACAAGACCGGCAACCTCACCGCCAGCTACCGCCTGCGCGCGCTGCCGCTGGCGTTGCTGCTCAACGCCGCCGGTTACGCGGACCTGCCCATGCGCGCCGACGGCGAGCTGCATGGCGAAGGCACGCTCGAGCGCAGCGCGCGGGGCGCACTCAGCGGCAAGGCCACGCTCGCCTCCGACCAGGGCTCGGTGACCTACAGCCAGCAGGCGCAACGCCCGTTGCTGGCCTGGCGCGGCCTCACCGTCGACGCCGACCTCGCCCCTGGCCACCAGCAACTCGAAGCGCACGCCGCGCTCAATGCCAACGGCCGTCTGGATGGCCGCCTGACCATCGACGGCGACGCCCAGGCACTCGGCGGCCAGCTCAGCGTCAACCTCGACAGCCTCGCCCCGCTGGAGCTCCTCACCAGCGAAGTGGCCAACGTGCGGGGCCACCTCGACGGGCGCTTCGCCTTCGCCGGCACGCTGGCGCAACCGGCGGTCACCGGCCAGGCCACGGTGGACGGCTTCGCCGCGGAGGTGCCCGCGCTGGGCCTGGAGCTCACCGACGGCACGGTGGCGCTGCGCGCTCCCGACGCGCAGCACGTGGAGCTGGACGGCCATGTGCGCTCGGGCAAGGGCACGCTGCTGATCGGCGGCAGCTACGGGCTGACCGCGCAGACGCCCAGCGCGATCACGCTCACCGGCCAGGACGTCACCGTGGCCGACATTCCCGCGGCCCAGGTGGTGCTCACGCCCGACCTGCGCGTGCAGCGCGACGTCCAGGGAGTGCACGTCACCGGCGCGGTCACGGTGGACAGCGCCGACGTGAACCTCGACCGCCTGCCCGGCGGCGGCGCGACCAAGGCCTCGCCCGACGTCGTGGTCGTGGACGAACGCGAGCAGGAACAGGCCGCCGCGCAACTGCCCATCTACGCGCGCGTGAAAGTCGACCTCGGCCGCAAGACCCACCTGACCGGCAAGGGCCTGGACGGCAAGCTCACCGGCACGCTCACGGTGATCGAGGAGCCCGGCCGCGCCACCCGTGGCCAGGGCCAGATCGCGGTGAGCGGCACCTACCAGGCCTACGGCCAGGACCTGCATATCGAATCGGGCAAGCTGCTGTTCGCCGGCACGCCGATCGACAACCCCGGGCTGGACCTGCGCGCGGTGCGCAGCCTCAACCCCAACGCCACCATCGACGAGGGCCAGGAAGTGGGCCTGCTGATCACCGGCACGGCGCAGCGGCCGATCCTGACGGTGTTCTCCAACCCGCCGATGGAACAGTCCGACGCGCTGTCCTACCTGATCACCGGCAAGCCGCTGTCGCAGGTCTCCAGCGGCGAGGGCGACATGGTCGACGCCGCCGCGCAGGCGCTGGGTTCGGCTGCCGGAGACCTGCTGGCCAAGAGCATTGGCAGCAAGCTGGGCATCGACGAGATCGGCGTGTCGAGCAACGAGGCGCTCGGCGGCGAGTCGGCCTTCACTGTCGGCAAGTACCTCTCGCCGCGGCTGTACCTGAGCTACGGCGTGGGCCTGTTCGAGCCCGGCCAGGTGATCACCCTTCGCTACCGGCTCAGCCAGCGCTGGAACCTCGAGGTGCAGAACGCCACCGAGTTCAGTCGGGCCAGCCTGAACTACCGGCTGGAGCGCTGAACAAAGATCTCCCGCAGGAGCGCATCTGTGCGTGAGCGGATGCATGGCGGTCGCGCACACGTGCGCTCCTGCAAGGAACGCAGCGCGGCGTGCGGGCTCCACAGCCTCACCCTCCTCACCGAAAACGCCCTGCCCCGCGCGCCGCGGACCCGCGCACCACGGCGCGCGGATCCGCACGCCCGCCCACCGCGCAACCACCCGCCTGGCCGCGCCTGTAGTTCTTTCCCCGAACCTCGCCTTTTTTCAGCATGCGCTCTGCGCTGAGCAGCGAAACCCGCAGTGCTGAGCCATTCCGCTTCTGGCATCGCTGATGCAATCCCCTGGGTGCCCGGCACCTAGGGCCGGGTGTTCAACCACGGAGATGACCATGACTCGGCAACAGTCCTCCACCCATGACCAGGGCAACAAGAAATCCGCCAGCGCTTCGGCATCGCGCGCAAGCGGCCGTGGCAGCACCACCGTGCGCGAGGCCGGCCAGAAGGGCGGCCAGCGCGTGCGCGAACTGGTCAACGAAGGCCGCCAGGCCGAGCAACGCGGACGGCACTGAAGACGGGCACGGTCACCACGATCCATCACTGGAGCCAGACAGATGAGCCAGAAACAGCAAAACGATCGCGGCCAGCAGCACTCGAAGCAGGCCCAGGGCAGCGGCAAGGGCGACATGACCGTCCGCGAAGCCGGTCAGATGGGCGGCCACAAGGGCGGCCAGCGCGAGCGCGAGCTGGTCGAGAAAGGCCATGAGGCCGAGGACCGTGGCGGCCGCCGTCACTGATCCGCTGCACAGCGACCGCGCCAACTTTTTTTCTTTCCCCACCCAAGGAGACAACGATGAAGAACCAGAACAGCGACAAGGGCGACATGACCGTTCGCGAAGCCGGCCAGAAGGGCGGCGAGATCCGCAAGGAACAGTTGGGACCCGAGGGCTACTCGGCCATCGGCAAGAAGGGCGGCGAAGCGCGCAAGGAAGAACTGGGTCCCGAGGGCTACTCGGAGCTCGGCACCAAGGGCGGACACCGCGTCCGCGACCTGATCAACAAGGGCAAGCAGAGCGAGGGCGAGTAAGCAGGCAGGCGACCCGCACGCGCCCGCGAGGCAGTTCTTTCCACGGCAGGCGCAAATTACACGCCTGCCGCCCGCCTCCGGACCGTCAAGTGGCATGGCATGGCGCTTTGCGCACTGGCATACGGGTTGCAACACGTGCCTTGCCCGCCTGGCGGGCCCCCACCACAACCGGAGATCGACCATGGCAAACAACGACCGCAACAACCAGACCCCGTCCAACGCCAGCGGCAGCGGCGACATGAGCGTGCGCGAAGCCGGCCAGAAGGGCGGCGAGATCCGCAAGGAGCAGTTGGGCCCCGAGGGCTATTCGGACCTCGGCCACCACGGCGTCGAAGCGCTGCGCGAGCAGCGTGGTCCGAACGCGATGAGCGAGATCGGACGCGAGGGCGGCGAGACCCGCAAGCAGCAGTTGGGTCCGGAAGGCTATTCCGAACTCGGCCAGAAGGGCGGCGAGCGCGTGCGCGACCTGATCAACAAGGGCAAAGAGTCCGAGGGCGGCGAGTAATCGCGGAGGTTGACCATGACACGAGGTTTAGGAGGCAACTCGCCGGCCAACGTGCAGAAGTACCTGTCCGGCGTGAACTACCCGGCCGAAAAGCAGGACCTCGTCGAGGCCGCGCGCCGCAATGACGCCCCCGACGAGGTGATGCAGACCATCCGCAAGCTGCCCGAGGACCACTACGGCGGCCCGCAAGACGTGATGAAGGGCTACGGCGAGATCGAGTAGCCCGAAGCAGAGGAGACAAGCATGAGCAAGCAGACCCACGACAAGGGCGACATGACCGTCCGCGAAGCCGGCCACAAGGGCGGCGAGGCCCGCAAGGACGAACTGGGCCACGAGGGTTACCAGGAACTCGGCAAGAAAGGCGGCCAGCGCGTGAGCGAACTGGTCGACGAAGGCAAGCAGTCCGAGCGCAAGAACCACTGAGCCCGCGCGGGGCTCACTCCAACCACTGCCAACTGAGAGGTACGAACCATGGCAAGCAACAAGAACACCGGTGACATGAGCGTTCGCGAAGCCGGCCAGAAGGGCGGCGAGATCCGCAAGGAACAGCTCGGCCCCGAGGGTTACTCGGAGATGGGCAAGAAGGGCGGCGAGACCCGCAAGGAACAGCTCGGGCCGGAAGGCTATTCGGCGCTCGGCAAGAAGGGCGGCGAAGCACGCAAGGAAGAACTCGGCCCCGAGGGCTATTCGGAACTTGGCACCAAGGGCGGCCATCGCGTGCGCGACCTGGTGAACAAGGGCAAGGAGTCCGAGGGCTAGTAGCGCCTCGCGGCCGGCGGGCGGCCTTGCGCCGCCCGGCCGCGCCATCGCGGCGAAACGGCGGGTGTGCGCACACCCGCCAGCCTCGCCACCACGCATCGTCCGCCAGCGGGCTTCGGTCGAACCGGCAGGAGTCCACTGGCGGACGATGTTTTTCGGGTATGGGATCGCTACCTGCAGAGACATCCCCTGAGTACGCGCCAGGAGCGACCCATCCGCCTGTCGGCACCTCCCTGCGTTCGCGGGGGGACGGCCCAGCAGGGAGCTCCCCGCGCGCTGCCACACCAGGGCACGAGACTCGCCACACATCCTTCTCCCGCGCGCGGGGGAAGGTGCCCGAAGGGCGGATGGGGGAAGCCTCGCGGGAAACCTGCACTAGAGTCGCGCCAGGAGCACACGCCCCCCCAACCAGGGATGCGGGAGCGCGTGATCGAAAAATCCCGCCCGGCCGTTCGCCCTGACCGACGGCCGACGGCCGAAGTTGCAGGGCGCGCCCGCTCAGGCGACCCCGAGTCCCTCGATCCCGCTGATCGCCGTGCCATCGAATCCGGCCAGTTCGGCAAAGCGCCGCCCGCGCTCGGCGTAATCATGGAACTGGTCGAAACTCGGCGCGCCAGGCGACAGCAGCACGACGCCGCCGGCGGGTGTCAGCGCCCTCGCCTTCTGCACCGCCTCGGCCAGCGTCGCCACAAGCGCGACCTCGCCCAGCGCCTGCGCCTCCCGCAGCGCCGCCGCAATGCGCGGCCCGTTGGCGCCCTGCGCCACGATCGCCAGCCCGGCCTGGTCGCCCACCGCCTCGACGAACGCGGACCAGTCGAGCCCGCGATCATGCCCGCCGACGATCACCGTGACCTGCCGGCCTTCCAGGCTCGCCAGCGCCGCCAGCGTGGCCTGCGGCGTGGTGCTGATCGAGTCGTTGATCCAGGCAAGGCCCGCGCGCTCGCCCAGCGGCTGCAGGCGATGCGGCAAGGCGTGGAAGTGCGCGAGCGCCGGGACCGCAGCGCGTGCGTCATGGCCCATCGCCTCCAGTGCGGCGAGCGCGGCGCAGGCGTTGAGCGCGTTGTGCTCGCCGGGCACCGGCAGCCCGCTCGCGGCAAAGAGGCGCTCGTCGGCACGCCGGATCCAGCCGTCGTGCACATGCCAGCCCTCGGCCACGCCGAACAGCACGCGCCGCGGGTGCGCCGCCGTGCGTTCGAGCAGGGTGTCCTGCATGCCGTTGACCAGCAGCGTGCGCGCCGCCTGCGCGAGCTTGAGCTTGTCGGCAACGTAGCGCTCGCGCGAGCCGTGCCAGTCCAGGTGCTCCTCGTAGAGGCTGGTGATCACGCCCAGCGGCAAGGGCCCCGCCTCGCCGGTCTGGAAGCTGGACAGCTCCACCGCCCACAGTTCCGCCTGCGCATCGAGCAGTTCCAGCAGCGGCAGACCGATGTTGCCCGCCAGCGCCGTGCGCACGCCCAAGCTTCGGGCCAGGTGTGCGATCAGCGCGGTGGTGGTGCTCTTGCCCTTGGTGCCGGTGACGGCGACCACCGGCGCCTGCGGCTGCTCGGCAAACCACAGCGCGGTGCCGGAAGTGAAACGCGTCCCGCTGGCCTGCGCGCCGAGCAGCGCCGGCCTGTACGCCGAAATGCCCGGCGACTTCACCACCACGTCGAAGCCGCCCAGCGCGACGGCGTCAGGCTCTTCGGCGCGCACCAGCAGGGCCGGATCGAACGCCTGTGCCGCGGCCACTTCGGCGGCACTGCAGAACAGCGTCAGCCGTAACTGTGGCAGGCGCGCACGCAGGGCCGCGATCGCTGCCCGGCCCTCGCGACCGAAGCCCCAGATGGCGACGCGCTGCCCGGCCAGATCGGCGATGCGCATCAGCCGATCGCCTGCAAGGCCGGTTGCAGCCGGGCCGGCACGCGGTGTTCGTCCGAAGGCAGCAACCAGGGTTCGATGGCCAGTTGCGAGCGGTCCAGCTGCGGCAGGATCTCGCGGATGAAGCGTGCGACCAGCGCGTCCTCCTGCCATTCCGAGCGCTCGCTCAGCGCATACATCGCGGCGCGCGCCTCGGCACCCTCGCCCACGCATTCGAACGGTTTGTGGTCCTGGTATTCGAGCAGCGCATCGAAGCCCGCGGCCTGGGTCTCGTCGTCCAGCAGGTTGCACCCGAAAATCGAGAGCAGCCGCGGCTTGGGCAGGAACGGCGCCAGCGCCAGGAACACGAAATGGCACTTCGGGCACTGCCCGCACCAGCGGTCGGCCGGCTTGGGGCCGAGGATGCGGAAGTTGCGGTTGCAACTGGAGAACGCGTCGAAGTAAGCCGTGAGGCGCGCGAAGGCGCGGGTGATCGCCAGCTCCGAATACGGGCGCAGCAGCGAGCAGTAGTCCAGGTCGGCGGCGACGTGCGTGTGCAGCCAGTCCGACAGCATGGCCTCGAAGGCGAAGCCCTTGCTCCACTGGTGGTTCACCTGCTGGCCTTCGTACTCCAGCGTGGCGGCCGAGGCGGACCGTTCGTTGGCGAAGGCGATCGAGTCATAGCCGTAGACGATCGCCGCGAGCGCCAGGATGGCCGAGTTCACCGCGGTCACCGGGATGTGGCCGTTCCAGGCGCCAAGGCGATTGAGCTCGAACAGCACGGGCGAAAGCTCGCGCTGGATGTTGAGCGTCGGCAACCCGGTGCGTTCGGCGCAGGCGGCGATCAGCGGGGACTTGCCGATCCACACGGCGGTGGCCGCACCGCCGACCGACTTGATGGCCTCCACGGCGACCAGCGAGTCCTTGCCCCCGCCGATGGGGACCAGGGTGCGCCTGGGGAGATCCAGGACGGGGGCCTCCGGCAAGCGCGGCCCCTCGTCCCCGGCGGGAGAGGGAGCACCAGCGCGCGGGAACGCGATGCGTCCGCGCAAGTCCAGCCCATTGCGGTAGGCGAACTCGGCCAGACCGTGCAGGTACAGCGCGTCGGCCAGATCGGCCGTGGCCTCATCCAGCGGTTCGACGTCGATCTTCGGCGGCACGCCGGCCTTGTAGTAGCTCACGCCGGCGACCAGGTGCAGCAGCTTCAGCGCGGCGTCGAAAGCGCGCTGGCGCTCGGGCGGCAACGCGGGCGCATCCGGGAAGCGGATGCGCTCGACCATCTCCTCGCCCTGGTCGAAGGCGTAAGCCAGTTCGGCGACGCCGTCGGCGTAGGTGGCGCGCAGGAAGCGGAAGCTGTGAGTCAGGCGGGGGTTGATAGTGGTCACTCGTTACTCCGGTGGAGCGCGCTTTGTTTTTGCTCCCTCTCCCCTCCGGGGAGAGGGTCGGGGTGAGGGGCCGGGGCTCGCCAAAGCCTCCACGGCCGCCTCCAGCACGCTCTCGATGTTCGTCAATACGTCATTGTTCCAGAAACGCAGTACGCGGTAGCCCTTGGCTTGGAGGTAGCGCGTGCGTGCCTCGTCGTAATCCTGTTGATCGAAGTGCTGGCTTCCATCCAGCTCCACCACCAGCATCCGCTCGCTGCAAACGAAGTCGACTACGTACCGATCGATTTCGTGCTGCCGGCGAAACTTGCAGCCATCCAGCTGGCGGTTGCGCAGGTAGTACCAGAGCCTCTGCTCTGCATCCGTCATCCCCACGCGCAGTCCACGCGCGCGATCCACATTCATGCGTTTCATCCTTGAAACCTCGCTCCATGAAGCTTTCTCGCTAGAGCGCCCCCTCACCCCAACCCTCTCCCCGGAGGGGAGAGGGAGCAGGAGCGGTGTCGCTCGATGTGCGTCTTTCGCTAGAGCAACCCCTCACCCCAACCCTCTCCCCGGAGGGGAGAGGGAGCAGGAGCGGTGTCGCTCGGTGTACGTCTTCCGCTAGAGCGGTCCCTCACCCCAACCCTCCCCCCGGGGGAGGGAGCAGGAGCGGTGTCGCTCGGTGTACGTCTTCCGCTAGAGCGGTCCCTCACCCCAACCCTCTCCCCGGGGGAGGGAGCAGGAGCGGTGTCGCTCGATGTGCATCTTTCGCTAGAGCAACCCCTCACCCCAGCCCTCTCCCCGGAGGGGAGAGGGAGAAGGGCAAGAGGCTCGCTCGATATGGGCCGCTCGCAGAACCCGCTCCCTCTCCCCTCCGGGGAGAGGGTTGGGGTGAGGGGCCGGGGCTCGCCTCAGCCGTCCAGCACCACCTCATCCGCCTCGTCCCGCAGGTTGTACCGCGACGACATCACCTTGCCGTACGCCCCGGCCTGCGCGATCAGCATCACATCACCCTCCTGCGCCTCCGGCAGACGCCGGTCCGTACCCAGCACGTCGCCCGACTCGCAGATCGGTCCGACCACCTGGTAGAGCGCGTCGGCGGGCGTATCCAGGCGAGTAAGGTTCACGATCTCGTGCCAGGCGTCGTACAGGGTCGGGCGGATCAGGCTGTCCATGCCGGTATCCACGCCCAGGTAGCGCAGGCTGCCCTTGCCCTTGGTCTGGGTGACGCGCGCCAGCAGCACGCCGGCATCGGCGACGAGGTAACGACCCGGCTCCATCCACAACTGGTAGTGCGGATAGGCCGCCCTGACCTCGCGCAGCACGCGGTCCAGCGCCACCATGTCCAGCGGCGCCTCGCCCGGGTGCGAGGGCACGCCCAGGCCGCCGCCGATATTGATGAAGGCCACGCTGCCGATGCGTTCGGCCAGGCTCGCCAGTTGCGCATACACCTCGCCCCAGTGCTTCGGATCGAGCACGCCCGAGCCCAGGTGCGCATGCAAACCGCGCACGCTCACCTGGTGGGCATCGGCCAGGCGCAGGAAGGCATCCAGGTGTTCCACCGGCAGGCCGAACTTGCTGCCGTTGCCGCCGGTACGCACCTTCTCGTGATGGCCCAGCCCGCGGCCGAGATCCACGCGAAGCACGACCTCGCGACCACGGAACAGCTTGCCCCAGTGCTCCAGCGGATGCAGGGCATCAAGCGTGATCGTGGCGCGCGTGGCCAGTGCCTCGGCGTAGTCGGCACGGCGGGCGAAGTTGGGCGTGAACAGCAGCGGCGCGCTGTCCGGCACGGTCGCCAGCACGGCCTTCAGTTCCCCCGGGGATACGCACTCGAAGGCGAAGCCCTCCGACGCCAGCGCCCACAGGATCGCCGGATGGGTGTTGGCCTTCACCGCATAGTGCACGCGGTCGACCACGCCCAGCGACTTCATCGCCCGCACCTGCGCGCGCACCGTGGGCAGGTGGTAGACGTAGCGCGGGGTGGCCTCCGCGGCCAGTGCCAGCAAACGCTCGCGTTCGGCCGGAGCACGCCACCACGCGGCGGCCTGCACTGCGGCCTCGCCACTCCCGTACAGCGCCTGCCAGCTCGGCCCGAACAGCGCGCTATCGTCGGTGCGCAGCGCGCCGGCGGCGATCAGCAGCTCGTGCAGGTGCGGCAGCAGCTCGTCCACCACCGTCTCGTCCACCACGAAGGTGAGATTCAAGTTGTTGGACGACTGCGAGATCAGGTGCACGCGCAGTTGCCCGAACTCGGCCAGCACGTTGGACAGCGTGTGCAGCATCGAGCGCATGCCGCGGCCGACCAGCGTGATCGCCGCACACGGCGCGATCACCTTGACCCGGCACACCCTGGCCAAATCCGCCGCCAGCGCGGCGACCGCGTCCGAATCGAGCAGGTTCTCGGTCGGGTCCAGCGACACGGTCACGTTGGTTTCGGCCGAGCCGATCAGGTCCACCGAGAGACCGTGCTTCTTGAACTGCGCGAACACGTCGGCGAGGAAGCCGACCTGCTGCCACATGCCGACCGATTCCATCGACACCAGCGTGAGGCCCTTGCGTGCGCTGATCGCCTTGACGCTCGGCGCGTGCTCGCGCACTTCCGGCCCGATCACCGTGCCTTCGAGCTCGGGCCGGTTGGTGTCCTTGATCAGCAGCGGCACGCGCGGCTCGCGCAACGGCGAGAGGCAGCGCGGGTGCAGCACCTTGGCGCCGGTGGTGGCGATTTCCTGGGCTTCTTCGTAGTCCAGCCGCTGCAGCAGCCGCGCACCCGGCACCTGGCGCGGGTTGGCGGTGAACATGCCGGCCACGTCGGTCCAGATCTCCACGCGCGAGGCCTTGAGCAACGCGCCGAAGTACGAAGCAGAGGTGTCCGAGCCGCCGCGACCGAGCAGCACCGTGCGTCCATGCGCTTCGCGCGCGATGAAGCCCTGGGTGATGAACACCTCGCCCTGCGCGGCCAGCCGCCGCGCCAACGCCGGATCGGGATGCGCCTCCACCGTGGCGGACAGCAACCGCGTGCGCTCGTTCTGGTTGGGCAGCGCGATGGCGGCCAGGCACTCGCGCGCATCCACCCATTGCGTGGGCAGGCCGCTGGCCGTGAGGTAAGCCGCGCCCAGCGCGCTGGACATCAGCTCGCCATGTGCCTGCACCCGGGCCGCCCAGGCCAGTTCGCCCAGGGCCGCCGGGCCGTCGGCCGCCAGCGCCGCCAGGTCGCCCAGCCGCGTGGCGAGCGTGTCCGGCAACGCCAGCTGCATGTGGCCCAGGAGCTCATGGTGGCGTTGCGCGATGGCGCCGGCCGCCGCCCTGCGTTTGTCCCCATTGCCCTCGGCGCAAAGCTGTTTCAGTGCGTCGGTGATGCCGGTGAGCGCGGACACAACTACCAGCACGCGGGCGCCTTCGGCGCGGCGGCTGGCGATCAGCTCACGGATGTTCTGCCAGCGCGGCAGCGTCGCGACGGACGTGCCGCCGAACTTCATCACGATCCAGGGCGCGTCCGCTGCAAGCGGCGCGGGGTTTTGCGGGGTCACAAGGGCTCCATTGCAGTGGTGGCGGAAGGCAATCGCGCCAGTGTTGCGCTGCGGCAAGGGGAATGCAATGGATTTTTGCGGGCGAGATATGGACGTTTAGCCATCCAATTGCCATGAACTCGGCAGCATGGCTCGGGTCGGCAGGCCGGCACGGCAGAGCGCACGGGCTTGCCCGGCGGCAGGCTCGCTCTCCCCTCCGGGGAGAGGGTTGGGGTGAGGGGTCGACCTTGCCTCGGCCCTGCCTACCGAGCCGCGGCCAGTTCTGACTCCCCGCGAGCCCCGGCCCCTCACCTCGGTCCTCTCCCCTGAGGGGAGAGGAAGCAATGCGGCTTCTCCCAAGCCCTGGCCCCTCACCTCCATCCTCTCCCCGCAGGGAAGAGGAAGCAAAGCGGCTTCTCGCAAGTCCCGGCCCCTCACCTCAGTCCTCTCCCCGGAGGGGAGAGGAGGCAAAGCCGATCCGCGCAAGCCCTGGCCCCTCACCTCAATCCTCTCCCCGGAGGGGAGAGGAGGCGATGGAGGGGGCTGCGCGCACGGCGTTATTGGACAACGACGGGAATCTTGCCGATCCGCGCCTGCCATTCCCTCGGGCCGGTCTGGTGCACCGAGGTGCCGGACGAATCCACCGCCACGGTCACCGGCATGTCCCTGACCTCGAATTCGTAGATCGCCTCCATGCCCAGGTCCGCGAAGCCGACCACCCGGCTGGCCTTGATCGCCTTGGACACCAGGTACGCCGCGCCGCCGACGGCCATCAGGTAGACCGAGCGGTGCTTCTTGATCGCCTCGATCGCCGCCGGGCCGCGCTCGGCCTTGCCGACCATGCCCAGCAAACCGGTCTGCGCCAGCACCTGCTCGGTGAACTTGTCCATGCGCGTGGCGGTGGTCGGGCCTGCCGGACCGACCACCTCGTCGCGCACCGGATCGACCGGGCCGACGTAGTAGATGAAACGGCCGTTGAAATCGACCGGCAGCGGCTCACCCTTGTTCAGCATTTCGACCATACGCTTGTGCGCCGCGTCGCGGCCGGTCAGCAGCTTGCCGTTGAGCAGCAGCACTTCGCCCGGCTTCCAGCTCGCCACCTCCTCGCGGGTGACGGCATCCAGGTTCACGCGACGGCCCTTGGAAGCGTCATAGGTGAGCCTGGGCCAGTGCTCCAGCGACGGCGGATCGAGCATCACCGGGCCGGAACCGTCCAGCGTGAAGTGCGCATGGCGGGTCGCCGCGCAGTTGGGAATCATCGCCACCGGCAGGTTGGCCGCGTGGGTCGGGTAGTCCTTGATCTTGACGTCGAGCACCGTGGTCAGGCCGCCCAGGCCCTGCGCGCCTATCCCTAACGCGTTGACCTTCTCGAACAGCTCGATGCGCAGCTCTTCGATGCGGTTGGACGGCCCGCGCGCGATCAGCTCCTGGATGTCGATGTGCTCCATCAGCGATTCCTTCGCCAGCAGCATCGCCTTCTCCGCGGTGCCGCCGATGCCGATGCCGAGCATCCCCGGCGGACACCAGCCCGCGCCCATGGTCGGCACGGTCTTGAGCACCCAGTCGACGATCGAGTCGGACGGGTTGAGCATCACGAACTTGGATTTGGCTTCCGAGCCGCCGCCCTTGGCGGCCACGATCACGTCCACCTTGTCGCCCGGCACGATCGACATGTTGATCACTGCCGGCGTGTTGTCGCGGGTGTTCAGGCGCTTGCCGGCCGGATCGGCCAGCACGCTGGCGCGCAGCTTGTTCTCCGGGTGGTTGTAGGCGCGGCGCACGCCCTCGTTGACCATGTCCTCGAGCGACATCGTGGCGTCCCAGCGCAAGTCCATGCCGACCTTGAGGAACACGGTGACGATGCCGGTGTCCTGGCACAGCGGGCGGTGGCCTTCGGCGGCCATGCGGGAGTTGATCAGGATCTGCGCCATCGCGTCGCGCGCGGCGGGCGACTCCTCGCGTTCGTAGGCGGCGGCGAGGCTCTGGATGTAATCGACCGGGTGGTAGTAGCTGATGTACTGCAGCGCGTCGGCGACGGACTGGATCAGGTCGTCTTGCTTGATGGTGGTCATGGGCGGCTTTTCGGCTTCAACGCACCGCTTTGTGCGGCGCACAAGCCGGCTATTGTGCCGCAGCGGGCCGGGCCGGACAAAACAACGGCCGCCCAGGGCGGCCGTCGTGGTGGCCAGGCAGCGCCGTTCAGAAGCGGTATTCGGCCGTCACCATCCAGCTGCCGACGTTGGCGTCGGCGGAGACCTCGTCGGTGCTGGCGTCGACGTGGTAGTTGTCGTAATTCACGCCCAGGCTGAAGTTCGACGAGAAGTCCTAACCGGCGCCGACGCCGGCGTACCAGCCCTCGCCGTCGACACTGCTGTTGCCGTTCATCGAGCCGGCCGGCGTGCTCACGCGGTAGCCGACATCGCTGGAGGCATGCAGCCAGCCGCCGCGGGCCGATACTAACCACTGGTCGGCGATATGGTATTTGCCGGTTACGCCGAGCAGCCAGCCCTTCGCATGGACGGTGGCCTCTTCGAGGACCGCACCGCTGATCAGCGAGGCCTTCAGCTCGCCCAGGTCGACGTAGCCGCCCTCGACCCCGAAGTCCACCGGGCCGTGCCACTGGTAGCCCAATCGCAGGGCCGCGGCGGTGTCGGTGTTGTCCTGGGCATGGTTGCCGCCGGTGGTCCCGTCGACGTGGTAGCTGGCCTGGCCCACGCCAGCGCTGACGAAGAATGCATCCTTGTCCTGCGCGAGAGCGGAACTGCAGGCGCCAGCGAGGGCCAGCGCGGAAAGGGAAATCAGGTATTTGTTCATCGGTTCGTCCTTGAAGGAAAAAAAAAGCGGGCCTTCGCAGGCCCGCCGTCGATCGATCAGAAGCGGAATTCGGCGGTCACCGTGTACACGCCGATGTTCGCCTTGATGTTGCCCAGCTCAGTGCCGCTGTCGACCTTGCCGTGGTAGTTGTCGTAGTTCAGGCCGAGGCTGAAGTTCGGCGCGAAGTTGTAGCCCACGCCCACGCCGCCGTACCAGCCGTTGCCGTTGGCGTCGCCGCTGGCGTACTCGGAATAGTCCGGCGCATCGGCGTAGATCTCCTCGTAGCGATAGGAGGCGTCCGCGGTGGAGCGGAACCAGCCGGCACGCGCCGAGACGAACCACTTGTTGCCGAAGTCGTACTTGCCGTTGGCGCCGAGCAGCCAGCCGCTGGCTTCCACATCGGCCTTCTGGTTGATGATGATGGACGCGTCTTCGTTCTGGGCGTGGTACTTGGCGACCAGCTTGCCGAGGTTGGCGTAACCGCCCTCGACGCCCAGGTCGAAGCCGTTGCCGACCTTCCACGCGTAGCCGAAGCGCAGCGCGCCGGCGGTGTCCTTGTCATCCAGCTTGTAGCCCAGGCCGTCGGTGTGGCCGACGTGGTACTGCGCCTGGCCCACGCCGGCATTGATGAATAAGGAGCCGCTGGCGTCCGCGGCGCCAGCCGAAGCGGAGGCGGCAACGAGCGCCGCGCCGAGGGCGACGGTCAGAATCTTGTTCATGCTTGGAAATCCCTGTTTTTTTGTTGTGTGCAAAGCCCGGCGGGGGCGTGCCGGGCGGCGCGCATTCTAGGCCTGCGCAAGAAATTGCGCTGTAGGCGATCACCTACACTCGCCCTTCCTTCGTTAGCCGGAGCGGCGCCGTGCCCACCTTCGAATTCCTGCAACTGGACGTCTTCGCCTCGCGGCTGCTGGAGGGCAATCCGCTGGCCGTGATCATCGGCGCGGATGCGCTGGACGGGCCGACGATGCAGCGGATAGCGCGCTGGACCAACCTGTCGGAAACCACCTTCCTGCTGCGCCCCACGCAACCGGACGCGGACTATCGCGTGCGCATCTTCACGCCACGCCAGGAACTGCCGTTCGCCGGCCATCCCAGCGTGGGCAGTGCCTATGCCGCGATCGAGGCCGGTTGCGTCCCGGTGCAGTCGACACTGGTGCAGGAATGCGCCGCCGGCCTGCTGCCGGTCACTGTGCAGGGCAGCGGGGCCACCCGCACCATCCACGTGCAGGCGCCGCCGGCGCGCATCGCCCCGGCCGATGCATCGCTTGCAGCGTCGCTTGCCGACGCCCTGGGACTCGAGCTTCCCGCCTCGGCCGTGCATGCGGTCGACAACGGCCCGTTGTGGCTGGCCTGCGACCTCGACCAGGCACGCGCGGTGCGTGGGCTGGCGCCCGACCTGTCGGCGATCGCCGCGCTGTGCCTGGCGCACAACGCCATCGGGGTGAGCGTCTTCGGCG
Source organism: Frateuria sp. GZRR33 (assembly GCF_051900425.1). Taxonomy (NCBI): domain Bacteria; kingdom Pseudomonadati; phylum Pseudomonadota; class Gammaproteobacteria; order Lysobacterales; family Rhodanobacteraceae; genus Frateuria; species Frateuria sp. GZRR33. Next base: position 260,605 of record NZ_JBHZGK010000002.1, on the reverse strand, counting down.
TCGAGGACGGCGGCGACGCCGCGATGGCCGTGCGCGCGTTCTGCCCGGCCGACGGCATTCCGGAAGATCCGGTCACCGGCAGCGCCAACGCGGCGATTGGCGCGCTGCTGCACCACACCGGCGGCCTGGCCCGCTACGGCCATCGCTACGTCGCTAGCCAGGGGCGCGAAGTCGGCCGCGACGGGCGCGTGGCGGTGGGCATCGACGAGGCATCCGGCGCCGTGACGATCGGCGGCCAATGCGTAGTGGGCGTGCGGGGAACGTTCGTTCTCGACTGACGTGACCGCGGCGGAGCGAGGCATGCCTTCCGCCCGGGCCCTGCAGGACGCGTGAGCTCCCTGCCCTTGCCCGCCCCGCGCACACCAGCGATGCTCCGCGCTTCATCCACGCAACGGCATCGACGTGAGCAATCCGACCCACCACTACCGGCGCAGCCTCGGCCCCTGGGACGCGGCATTGATCGTGGTCGGCGGCATCATCGGCGGCGGCATCTTCCTCAATCCGGGCATCGCCGCGCAGCGGACCGAATCGGGCCTGGCGCTGCTGCTGGCGTGGATCGGCGCCGGCCTGCTCACCCTGATCGGCGCACTCTGCTACGCCGAACTCGGCGCGCGTCGGCCCCAGGCGGGCGGCACCTACGTCTACCTTCGCGAGGCGTTCGGGCCGCTGGCCGGTTTCCTGTTCGGCTGGACCATGCTGCTGGTGATCTACTCGGGCTCGACCGCGGCGGTCGCGACCATCTTCGCCAGCTACACGGTCGCCGCCTTCGCCTTGCCGGCATCGGCCGCCTTGCCGCTGACCGTCGGCGCGCTGGTGTTCGTGGCGCTGGTCAACCTGTTCGGACTGAAACTCGGCGCGCAGGTGCAGAACCTGTTCGCGCTGCTCAAGCTGCTGGCGGTCGCGGTGCTGGTGGCGTGCGGCCTGTATCTGGCGGGCGCGCACGCGCCGGCGGCGCTGGCCGTCGACCCGGCGCGCACCGGCGTCGGCTTCATGGGTGCGGCATTGCCGGTGCTGTTCGCCTATTCAGGCTTCACCTACCTCAACAACCTGGCCGGCGAGATCGACGCGCCCCAGCGCAACCTGCCGCGCGCGCTGCTGACCGGCATGGTGGTGGTGATCGCTGCCTACGCGCTGGTCAACCTCGCCTACCTGGCCGTGCTCGGGCACGCCGGACTGGCGGCCAGCACCGCGCCGGCCGCGCAGGTGATGGACCGCATGTTCGGCCCCCTCGGTGCGCGGCTGATGGCGGTGGGCATCGCCATCTCCACGCTGGGGTTCTGCAACATCACGCTGGTCGCCGGCGCGCGCGTGCTGCAGGTGATGGGCGCCGATGGGCTGTTCTTCGGCGCCGTGGCGCGCCTGCATCCGCGCCACCACACGCCGAACGTCGCGCTGGCCGCCCTCTCGGGCTGGGCGATCGTGCTGGCGCTCTCGGGCAGCTACGGCGCGCTGCTGGATTACGCCACCTTCGGCGACTGGCTGGCCTGCGCGGTCGGCGTGGCGACGCTGTTCTGGTATCGCCGCCACGACCGCGGCGAGGTGCGCTTCCGCGTCCCCGGCTACCCGCTGCTGCCGCTGCTGTTCGTCGCCGCGATCGGCGCGGTGGTGGTCGCGACCATGCGCGACAACCCGCGCAACGCCGGCATCGGCGTGCTGATCATGCTGGCCGGCGTGCCGGTGTATTACCTCTGGCGGCGGGTGGCGCCGCGCCGGTAACGCTGGCCGGGCTCCCTGCAGGAGCGCACCCTGTGCGCGACCAGCGGTCGGCTATCCGGGCTACGTCGAGCGCCCATGCACGGATGGCCCGGGCGCCCTGCCTGGCGAGGCATCCGGCCGGAACGACCCGAGCGCGACCGCATGCGATCGCCCCAGGGGCGCCCGCGACGGCCCCGCCATTCCGCCTGAACGTCCCGGCCGCCCCCGGCTGCCTCATCACCTGCGCGATGCCACAATAGGCGACCCTCGCAAGGAGTCCCCCCGATGCAGCAAGCGCAAGCCCAGGGCCTGCCGCCCGCCACCACCGGCGACATCACGCCGGAACCGGTGCGCGAGGGCATCGACCTGATTGTCAATGGCGAGCGCTTCCGGCACACCGGCGATCCCTTGATGCCGCTGCTATGGTACCTGCGCGACGTGTTGCGCCTGACCGGCACCAAGCTGGGCGATGCGCACGGCGAGGACGGCTACGATCTGGTGCTGGTCAACGGCAAGGCGGTCTCGGCGATCAAGCGCCCGATGGCCAAGCTGGTCGGCGCCCGCGTGACCACCGTCGAGGGCCTGGCCCGCGCCGACGGCAGCCTGCACCCGTTGCAGCAGGCCTTCATTGACGAGGACGCCATCGGCTGCGGCTACTGCACGCCCGGTTGGCTGATCGCCGGCATCGACCTGCTCGCGCGCAAGCCCAGGCCTTCCGACGAGGACATCGACAAGCTTCCCAACCGCTGCCGCTGTGGCGCGCAGACGCGCGTGCGCCGCGCGATCAAGCGTGCCGCGGGGATGAAGGCATGAGCGCCGGTCCGCAGCTCTCGCGTCGGCGCTTCCTGCAGGTGCTCGCCGGCACCGCGGGCGCCCTGGTCGTCGGCGTGGGTTACGCCGACGCCGAAGTGCCGATTCCGGCGGCCATGCTCGGCGACGACTTCGGCAAGCTCGGCGCCTACGTGCGCATCGACCGCGAAGGCAACGTGCTGATCGGCGCGCGCGACCCCGACACCGGCACCGGCACAGCGACCGCGCTGCCGCGCATCATCGCCGAGGAACTGGACGCGGACTGGACCCGCGTCACCGTGGTGCCGCTGGGACTGGGCGTGGAGGCGAAGGACGGCAAACCGGTGTGGACCTACGGCCACCAGCGCAGCGGTACCGGCGATTCGATCCCCGCCGCCTGGGCGGACCTGCGCCAGGCCGGTGCGCTGGCGCGCTGGCTGATCACCCAGGCCGCCGCGCGGCGCCTGGGCATCGCCGCGGACCGCCTGCGCTGCGAGGCCGGCATGGTGGTCACGCCGGACGGCCGGCGCTTCCCCTACGGCAGCCTGGTCGAGGCGGCGGGCAAGATCGATCCGCCCAACGCCCCGCTGCCGCTCAAACCACCGCAGCGCTATACGCTGATCGGCCAGCCGGCCGGCGACGTCGATGCCCGGCAGATCGTCACCGGCCAGACCCGCTACGCGCTGGACGCGCACTACGCCGACGCCCTCGTCGCCGTGCTCGCGCAGTGCCCCTGGCCCGACGGCAGCCTGGCCAGCATCGAGACCGCCCCGGCCCTGGCCATCAAGGGCGTGGTCAAGGTGATGCCGATCCATCCTGAAGCGGACGTGCCCCCGGGCGAGACCGCGATCGCGCCGGCCGTGGCCGTCCTGGCCGAAAACACCTGGGCCGCGCTGCGCGGCCTGGCCGAGCTCAAACTCGAATGGAAACCCGGCGCCCACAGCGCCGAGCAGGACAGCGGCAAGCTCGAGACCCAGGCCCTCGCCCTGCTCGACACCGACAGCGCGCCGACCACCCGCGTGCGCGACGAGGGCGACCTCAAGGCCGCCAACCGCAAGGCCGCGCGCCGCGTCGAAGCCACCTACGTGCAGCCGTGGCTCGCCCACGCCACGCCCGAGCCGATGAACTGCCTGGTGCGCCTGGACAAGGACCAGGCCACGCTGGTGGTGCCGACCCAGGCGCCGAAGCAGGCCTGGTCCGTGGTGCAGCGCCTGACCGGCCTGGCACCGGACCGCATCGCCATCGAAGTACCCCGCGTGGGCGGCGGCTACGGTCGTCGGCTCGACCACGACTACGTCGCCGAGGCGGTGATGCTGGCCAAGGCCGTCGACAAGCCCGTGCGCCTGATGTGGACGCGCGAGCAGGGCCTGACCCACGACTACTACCGCTCCGGCACGGTGCACAAGATCAAGGCGATCATCGGCCGCAAGCGCCGCGTCATCGCCTGGGACCAGCGCATGGCCAGCGCCTCGGCGCTCACCGGCCGCGGCGTTGCCGCCGACCGCCTGTGGACATCCGAAGTGGCCGCCGACCAGTTGCCCGCCGGGCTGGTCCCCGCCTACCGCAGCGACTGGTACAGCCTTGCTTCGGCCATGCCGCGCGGTCCGTTCCGCGGGGAGCCGCATGTCACCAACGCCTTCGCGGTCGAGAGCTTCGTCGACGAGATCGCCCACACCCTGCGCGAAGACCCGCTGGACACCCGCCTGCGCCTGCTCGGCGACGCCCGGCAGATCCCGCTGACCGGCGGCGGCATGCTCGACGTCGGGCGCCTGCTCAATGTGCTCAAGCTGGTCACCGACCGCATCGAGTGGAAGAACTGGCTGCACAACGTCAACGGCATGGGCATGGCCTGCTGGCACATCGACGGCGCCTACGTCGCCCATGCCATCGAGGCCACCTTGCATGGCGACAAGCTCGAGATCGTGCGCGTCGTCTGCGCCGTGGACGTCGGCTGCGTCATCAACCCGCTAGGCCTCCAGGGCCAGGTCGCCGGCGCCACGCTCGACGCCCTCTCCAATGCGCTCAACCCGGCGATCACCTTCAGGAACGGGCAGGTCCAGCAGCAGAACTTCAAGGACTACCCACTCGCCAGCATGGCCCAGCTGCCAAACGACGTGGAAGTCATCCTGGTCCCCAATGACCGCGCCCCCACCGGCGCCAGCTTCCTGGCCATGCCCACCGCCGCCCCCGCCCTGGCCAACGCCGTCTTCCGCGCCAGCGCGGTGCGCGTGCGCCGGCTGCCGCTGATGAAAGAACTCCTGCGCCTGCTCTGAGCCAAAACCCCCAAGCCGGCGCGGGCAAGCCAGCCCGCGCCGACCATACCGCTTATCCCTCCGCTTTCGCGTCGATAAAATCTAGTGTCCCGTTCGGCGCAATATGCAATAGAGCGCCAGCCGTTCTCCGAACGGCCGCGAACGTCGTTTCTTACTGAAGGCCAAAAGAATTTTCGTCTCTTGACCTGAGTCCGTGCGCGTCCCACGATCGGTGCATATGCCCCGATTCGGGGTCTACTTAGCGTTATACGGACATGACAAAGATCGGCATCATTGGCAGCGCAGCAATCGGATTGCTGGGCGTCGCACTAGTCCTGGCCCTGCATCTAGGCCTGTTTGCGCCAAGGCTTGCCCAGGTCATGGGTACGCCTATCCGAGAAACGCCACTCGTCGATCTTTCTGGACACAAACACTCGTTCCAGGAGCTCCGCGGGCAACCGGTCAGCCTTTACTTCTGGGCGACGTGGTGCAGCCCCTGCCTGAAGCACCTAGCGGAACTAGGAAAGGCCAAGGGCGCCCGAGACACGCTACCTATTGCCCTCGAAGACGACCCGCGTGTAGTGGCGCGAACACTTCAGCGAGTGGGCTACCGCGGGCCCGTGTGGGTAGCTACCGACGGCATGTCGCTTCTACAACGTCGGTACGCTGGCAACGACACATGTCGCTTCTACAACGTCGGTACGCTGGCAACGACAAACGTGCCGTTCCTTTCGAAGTCAGGCTGGATGCAAAAGGTAGAATTTTGGGCGCCAAATATGGCGGGTAACGTATAACTATTCGTCAAGCGGACGCGCGTACCGCGCGCCCCTTGACTCGGGCCGCATCCCAGAATGCCGTACTTCAAAGTCAGACTTTCCGGCGCTGGCATATCTCTTCCCATTGACGGGGACGATCCTGCAATTGGCTTTTTCGCGACCCGTCTTGTTCGCGCGCGGGACCCGGCGCACGCTGCCAGTCTGGCCATAGAGCTTGTCTTGTCTGAGTGGCGCCCTGGCGCAACCTATGCCGCAAGCAATCTTGGCTTGCTGCCCGCCCTGGTAGTGGAGGAGTCGTGGCAGGTTGGGTTCCTTGCAGGCATTCTTGGGCGTAGGCTTGGCGGCTATTCGTTCTACACCCATGACTAGCCTGCGCCTAACAAATCGTTCAATGCGGGCGCTTCGCTGCCGCTTAACTCCAGCGTTAGGCCATGAGGATCTACGTGCGTACCCCACGAAGCTTTGCTCTGATCGCTCTCGGGTTGTGTTCAGTGGGTTTGGTTCAAGCCTCCACCCTCCAATGCGACGGCAACACGCTCGAAATCCAAGCATGCATCGGGAAGAAGCTTGATAAGGCGAACTCCCGCCTTGCCAGATATCTAACCGCAGCACAGGCGAGGATAGATAATGATTTTGCTTCAAGGCCAAACCTCAAGACCGCACAGGCTGCCTGGTTGCGCTACCGTGAACTTGAGTGCGGAGACGTCTTCGAGCTATGGGCGCAGGGCACGTACCGAACGACTGCAAGTGCCGAGTGCATGCTTCGGCTCACCGAGGAGCGTACTCATGAGATATGGCAGGCGTACCTTACCTACCAAGATTCCACCCCGCCGCTGCTTCCCGAGCCTCGGTAGGTGTTCGGGCCTTCGCAGGCCTAACCACTTGTAGGCGGATGGCTTCGCCGCCGCTTGACTCCAGCGTTAGGCCCTTGATGGATACTTCATTCACACTCGCTTACGCAACCGGTCTTCTCTTCTTCTGGTCCGGCATCGGCACGACCGTATGGCGCGTGGTTCAAATGGCTTGCCGGGTTTCGCTGAGCGGCGCGGTTCGTTTTGCGGTGGTTTCAATAGCTCTCGCAGTGGCGTCGTATGTCCCAGCCGCGGTTATCGGTGCCTGGGCGTTCTGCTTGTCGTCCACTGGCGGGCTCTGTGCCTTGGGTGGCTATGTCGGCACCGGCTTGGTGGCTGCTGGCGTCGCCCTGCTTTACCGTTCTTTCCGCGCACTTCGCGAACCCGCTGCATCCTGACCATTCTTTCAGGTCCGTCGCTCGGCGCCTGGCCTATTCAAACGGTAGGCCGCGACCGAGACATCCGTGCCGACCGGAAACCCGCAGCAAACGAACGCGCTTATCGCGTACTGCCCAGTCCGCGTGAGGGAAGCCCATGGACTTCAGCGACCTGAAAGAAGCAGCGCTCCGTCTGAACGCGCTGTACGAGAAGCTCGAAACAAAGCGATGGGGGCGCATCTGGACCACGCAGGAGCTCGCGCTTGGTTTCGTCGGCGACGTGGGCGACCTGGCAAAGCTTGTCCAGGCGCACGCCGGCGTGCGCGATATCGATGACTGCAAAGCAAAACTCGGCCACGAGCTGTCGGACTGTCTGTGGTCGATCATGGTCCTGGCAGACAAGTGCGGCATCGATCTGCAGGCCGAGTTCGTCAGGAACACCGAAGAACTGGTTGCTTATGTATCCGGCGAGCTCGGCAACTAGCCTGCCGCGAATGCGGTGGACGCCCGAGCGAGCTTTCGGCGATACCCACGCTGAAACCCAGGTCCGATAAACCATCAGCTACAGCGCCCATGGAAGGCCAGCGCGGTGCACCCCAGCTAGCTGATGCCAACGTGCAGGGACATCGCCGCCTCGCATTCAATCCACCCCTTCCTGCTGTTTCGCTGGCGCAAACAGGCGCGCGCGAGCACGATCATGGCGAAAGGTGTGGATGTCGGGCCTTGGCAGATAGGGAGAACGGACATGCTCGCAGCTTTGGTATTTGCAACCGTGCTCGCAACGTCGCAGATGGGCTTCGATGAGGCCAAGGCGCTTGCGGACAGGAACGAAGCCAGCCTGGATCGCGCGACGAGCGCGCAACTGGTGGAGGCGCAGGGCAAGGCCCTGCATCAAGCGGTAGCGGCTTGTGCGCGACCGGATGCGGACGTCTCGCGCTTTACCGTGGTGTTGTCCTTGAATGCTGACGGTTCGACGCAAGCAAGCTGGCTGCAAGGCTCGACCGCGCTCGCCAGGTGTGTACGCAACAGGCTGGCGGACGCCGGGCTGGCAGGGCGCTGGACTACGCCCTTCTACACGTCCTTCGAGGTGTCGTTCGACGGCACCTGACGGCCCGGCGGAAGCCTCGATGCCGCTTGAACACCTGCCTGCGGAATGCTGCTGCTTGCGTGCCTGCCGGTGCAAGGCCCGCTTGTGCGACGCTGAGCAGCCGGGCCAGCGCGGCTGGCAGTGGAAGTTGCAGCCGAGGGGTCGCTACCGGCCCCGTCACCTCGTCGCCGGATAGGGCTTCGCCTGCAGCAGCCCAGCCAGGTGCGCCGCGTTGCACGCCTGCGTCTGGATCGCCCCGGCCAGCGCCTTGGGTGTCTGGTCGAGGTCGATGTAGTTCTTCTTGTGCATGGCCTCGCCCACCCAGTAGGTGGAGCTGCCGCCCGGGATGCTGAAGCCGACGTCGGCCAGCGCCTGGTAGAGCTCGGCGGTGACGTGGTGTGCACCGTCCTCGTTGCCGACCACGCTGACGATGGCGACCTTGCCGAAGGTGGGATAGATGCCGTGCTCGTCGATTTCCCCGAACACCGCGTCGAGCCGCTCGAGCACGCGCTTGGCGATGCTGCAGGGCTGGCCCATCCAGATCGGGGTGGCGAGGACGAAGATGTTCGCCTCGTCGATGCGCTTGCGGATCGCCGGCCACCCATCGCCCGGACCTTCGTCGGTTTTCACGCCGGGCTTGATGTCGTGATCGACGGCGCGTTCATACGAGGTGCTGACGCCGTAGCCATCGAGCGCGCGCAATACCTGGTCGAGCAGTTTCTGGGTCGAGGACGGCTGGTTGTCGCGCTTGAGCGTGCAGTTGAGGCCGAAGGCGGAGAGCATGGCGGCTCCTTGGACGAAGCGGGTCCTGCAGTCTGCGCGTGGCCTTGTCTAGCCCGGGTCGGCAGCGCGGGCGGGCCCTCTTCACAACCGGGAGAACACGTCCACCATGGCCGAGTCGTTGCGCCGGTAGTGCGGTCCGGGGCCGTCGAAATACCGTCCAGCACGGCCAGGTCGAGCATATGCGCGACGTCGAACAACCGCTCGGACGGCGCCTCACCGTTGACCTGCCGGCCGCGCAGCAGCTCGGTGCCGCGCGTCCCCCTGCCGTGGCATTGCGGCTGCACGACACGCAGCTTGCCCTGGTAGACGAAGCCCAAGGGCCTTCTTTCGCGGATGGCTCGATCGATGAGGGTGTTGGGCATGGGCGGCTCTCCGCGCGTCGTGCCCCTGGCCCGCGCACGGCTGCGGTATGTCGCAAGCCTGCGCCCGCCGGCGTGGAAGGACGGTCAGCCCGCGGGCGAGATGGCCTCGACGGACTTGGGCACGCGACGCAACCAGCGGTCACGCAGCCAGCGGTCGCACGGCGTCGACCAGCAACGTGCAATCAGCGCGCCGAGCCCCCAGCACGCCACGAACGCCGGTAGATACCAGAGGTAGCCGCTGCGCGCGTCGGCACCGCTCCCGCGGAACAGCCGTAACAGCACGAACACCACGAACATGTGGCTGAGGTAGATCTCGTAGCTGAGCCGGCCCCAGCTGCATAGCCAGCGCAGGCCGCGTGGCACGCGCGGCGGCGCGCCGCGAAAGGCGAGCAGCAGCACCAGCGTGGAGCCGGTGAGCAGCAGCATCACGCCCTCGTGCAGCAGCGGCCACAGCCAGTGGCCGCCCAGCGTCGCGCCGAGCAGCCCGAGCGCACCGCCCCAACGCAGCAGTCGGGCCGCGCGAGGCGGGATGGAAGCGAGACGGGCGGACCACAACGCGCCGAGCACGCCGGTGGCGATCGCCGCCATGCCCGGCAGGTACGCCTTCTCCTGCCAGATCTCGTTGCCGTCCAGCGCCGCGCGGGTCCATGGCAGCGACAGCGCCAGCGTCAGCAGCAACGGCACCAGCACCCAGGTGCGCCGGACGAGCAGGCAGGCCAGCGGAAAGCCCAGGTAGAACGCCTCCTCGATCGACAGCGACCAGAGCACGTCCCAGTTGCCCGGCAGGTAGCCGGTGTGTCCTTCGTACCAGTTCAGGTGCAGGCCGAGCGCGGCGAGCAGCGCGCCGCGGAGCGATTGGCCCGGACGATGGATGGTGTAGTCCGCCACGCCCAGCCGGTGCAGCACGGCCAGCACCGCCAGCAACGCGACCAGGCAGGGCACGATGCGGGCGAAGCGGCGGGCGTAGAAGGCTTTCACGTCGATCCGGGCCAGGCTGCCCCAGCGTTCCAGCGCGTTGCCGGTAATCAGGAAGCCGGAGATCACGAAGAACACGAACACCGCTTCGTAGCCGTTGTAGTTGAGTGCCTGCAGCAACCGCACTGGCAGCACGTCTGCCAGCGCCGTGGCCTTCAGCGGCAGGCGCATCGGCAGGCCCAGGTGGTTGAGCAGAACGAACACGATCGCCAGCCCGCGCAGCAGGTCGATGCCGGCGTTGCGCGGGCGCGGGGCATGGCCGATCTCAGCCATAGCGCTTGAGCTCGCCCTCGTCCTTCAGGCTGAACGGGGTGAAGTGGGTGTGCTCGTCGTAGGTGTCCACGCCCTCGCGCGACTTGAGGAAGCCGACCACCGCGTAGGTCAGCGGCGTGAACACCACTTCCACCGCGACTTTCATCGCCCAGTTGAAGGCGATCACCTTGAGGATGGTCTGGCCCTCCCAGATGCCGGTGAAGGCGATCGGGTAGAAGGTCAGGCTGTCCACGCCCTGCCCCACCAGGGTCGAGCCGATGGTGCGCGTCCACAGCATGCGGCCGCGGGTCCAGATCTTCATGCGCGCCAGCACGAAGGAGTTGGCGAAGTCGCCCAGCCAGTAGGCCACGATGGAGGCGAGCGCGATGCGCCAGGTGCCGCCGAAGACTACCTCCAGCGCCGGCTGCAGTTGCGCGTTGAACGGCTCGCTCGGGCTCGGTGGCATGTGGATGATCGCCTGCGACATCGCCGTGGCGAACAGCATGGCGCCGAAGCCCGCCCAGATCGCCCGCCGCGCGCGGGCATAGCCGTACACCTCGGTGAGCACGTCGCCGAAAATGTAGCTCGCCGGGAAGAACAGGTTGCCAGCGCCGAAGGACAACGCACCCAGCACCGGCAACGTGATCGTGCAGACCTTGGCCGGGCCGATCAGGTTGGAACACAGCAACACGGCGACCATGCCGCCCACCAGCAGGTCGTAGTAGCGGAAGCCGCGCATCGGTGCGGCGGGTGTGGATGCTTGCATGGGGCCCCCTTGGCGTGGAGGCAGAGGATAACCGGACCAGGAGCGGGGGGCCTGGGGCTCCCTCGCCCCTTCGGGGAGAGGGCTGGGGTGAGGGGACGCGCTTGCGGGAAACCGAGCCAGGCGAGAGAGAGCAGCTTCAATCCGGCACGGCGTGGCAGTCCCGCGAGCCCCGGCCCCTCACCCCGGCCCTCTCCCCGAAGGGGAGAGGGAGCAAGGCGCGTAGCTAGCTGCCATCGGCAGGGGGAGAAGGATGCAACCTTGGCCCCCACTCTCCGTGGGGAGCGGGAGCAAGGCGAGGCGGCTAGTCGTCGGCCGCATCCACGCCGGGGAACAGCACGTCGGTGAAACCGAACTTGGCGAAGTCGGTGATGCGCGAGGGATACAGGCGCCCGATCAGGTGGTCGCATTCGTGCTGTACCACCCGGGCGTGGAAGCCCTCGGCAGTGCGGTCGATCGGCTGGCCCTTCGGGTCGATGCCCTGGTAGCGGATCAGCGTGAAGCGGTTCACCGCGCCGCGCAGGCCGGGGACCGACAGGCAGCCTTCCCAGCCTTCTTCCATGTCCTGCGAGGCCGGTGTCACCAGCGGGTTGAGCAGGATCGTGCGCGGGACTGCCGGGGCATCCGGATACCGATCGGACCGGTCGAAGCCGAAGATGACCAGTTGCAGGTCCACGCCGATTTGCGGTGCGGCCAGGCCGACGCCGCCGGCGGCTTCCATGGTGTCGAACATGTCCTGGATGAGCTGATCCAGTTCGGCGCTGCCGATCATCGCCGAGGGCACGGCGGTAGCGATACGCGTCAGGCGGGGATCGCCCATCTTGAGGATGTCGCGGATCATCTTGGGCCTCGCGGTGGATACCGGTACAGGTCTGCGGGCGCCGTCGGGCCATTACAAGATGGTCCCGCAGGGTGGGCTTCAGCTCACCAGCTCCGGTACGCCCGGATGGTGGGCTGAAGCCCACCCTACGAAGTTCAGCGGCTGCCGAACACTTTTTTCAGCAGGTCGGTGGTGCGTGCGGCGGGATTCCTGCGGATCGCCTGCTCCTGTTCGCCGATCATGGTGAACAGGCCATCGAGCGTCTTCTGGGTGACGTAGTCATCCAGGTCGAGCGGGTTGCGCTTGCCGTCGTTGCCGCCCAGCGCGCCGAGCACGTCGCCCAGTCCGCCGCCCCCGCCGGCCGCGGTGAGCGCCTTGTATTTCTGCGTGACACCGACGCGGTCGGTCGCCTGGGCGACGATCGGATGGATGCGTGCGGTCAGCGCGTCGCCGGCGACGCGGCGGAAGTAATCGGTCGCCGCGTGGTCGCCGCCGGTGAGGATGCCGCGCGCGTCCTGCAGGGTCATCTTGCGGATGGCATCGCCGAAGATGTCGGCCACCTGCGGCACGGCCTTTTCGGCGGCGCGATTCATGCTGAGCTCGAAGGCGTCGACCTTCTCGCCCTGCCCGAGCTGCCGGGCCAGGTCGCCGACCTGCTTGAGCTTGCCCGGCAGCGGGATGCGTACCTTGGCGTTGCCCCAGAAGCCGTCGGTGCGGCCGAGTTCGTTGATCGCGTGGGTGGTGCCCTTGGCGAGCGCTTCCTTGAGGCCGGCGGCGATGTCGCTGCTGGGCAGGCTGGCCGCGCGCGTGGCGTTGGTGGTGTGGCTGCCCTGCTTGAGTTGTTTGAGCAGGTCGTCGAACTGGCCACCGGCAGCAGCCGGCAGCGCGGCAATGGCCAACAGCAAGCCGAGGCAGGCAGTTTGCGGGCGCATGGCGGGACTCCGTGGGGATCCGGCGCGGAGTGTACGCGGGCCCTGGCGCGCGCGCCGTGATCGTCGCCGGCTAACCTGGGCTCGTTTCACTCGCGGGGGAGGACCGCTCGCCCGGCTCGCTCTCCCCCCCGGGGAAAAGGGTGGGGTGAGGACCGGGGCTCGCGGGGAAGCCCGTCCATACGCTTGGGGTCCCGCGAGGGCTTCCCGCCGTCCCCCGCCGGCGCCCGGGAAAAAGCGCCCACACGCGTCCGGCATTGACCCACCGCCCTTGCCGGGACGACTCTTGCCTGACCGTCGAGGAGAAGCCCATGCATACCCGCGCCTCCGTTCCGACCAGCCCCGCGGCGAAGATCCTGTGGGCCTCGATTGCCCTCGTCGGTGCCTACTGCCTGGGCGTGGTCGCGCTGCGCCGCGGCGAGCCGATCAACGCGATCTGGCTGGTCGCCGCAGCGATCGCGGTGTTCGTGATCGGCTACCGCTTCTACGGCCGCTTCGTCGAACGGCACGTGCTGCAGCTCGACCCCAGCCGCGCCACGCCGGCGATGCGCCATCCGGACGGACTCGACTACGTGCCGACCGACAAGTGGGTGGTGTTCGGTCACCACTTCGCCGCCATTGCCGGCGCTGGTCCGCTGGTGGGTCCGGTGCTGGCGGCGCAGATGGGCTACCTGCCGGGCACGCTGTGGATCCTGTTCGGCGTGGTGTTCGCCGGCGCGGTGCAGGACTTCATGATCCTCGCGCTGTCGCTGCGCCGCGACGGCCGTTCGCTCGGTCACATGCTGCGCGAGGAACTGGGACCGCTGCCCGGCGTGGTGGCGATGTTCGGCGTGCTGGTGCTGATGATGATCGTGCTGGCGGTGCTCGCGCTGGTGGTGGTCAAGGCGCTCACGCACAGCCCGTGGGGCACCTTCACCGTGGCCGCGACGATCCCGATCGCGCTGCTGATGGGCGTGTACCTGCGCTGGCTGCGGCCGGGCCGCATTCTCGAAGTGTCGATCATCGGGCTGGTGCTGCTGCTCGGCTCGATCTGGCTGGGTCGCTTCGTGGCCGAGTCGGCCACGCTGGCGCCGCTTTTCGACTTCGACGCGAAGGCGCTGGCATGGCTGCTGATCGCGTACGGCTTCTGCGCCTCGGTGCTGCCGGTGTGGCTATTGCTGGCGCCGCGCGATTACCTGTCGACGTTCCTCAAGATCGGCACCATCGCGCTGTTGGCACTGGCCATCTTCCTTGCCGCGCCGACACTGCAGATGGCCGCGGTCACGCGCTTCATCGACGGCACCGGGCCGGTGTTCCAGGGCGACCTGTTCCCGTTCCTGTTCATCACGATCGCCTGCGGTGCGGTGTCGGGCTGGCACTCGATCATCGCCTCGGGCACCACGCCGAAACTGCTGGCCAACGAAGGCGAGGCGCGCCTGGTCGGCTACGGCGGCATGCTGATGGAGGCGTTCGTGGCGATCATGGCGCTGGTGGCGGCCGCGTCGCTGCATCCGGGCGTGTACTTCGCGATGAATTCGCCGGCGGCGCTGATCGGCATCACCGCCGAGCACGCCGCGCAGACCATCAGCCAGTGGGGCTTCGTGGTCACGCCCGACCAGCTTACGCAGACCGCGCGCGACATCGGCGAAGCGAGCGTGCTCTCGCGGGCCGGCGGCGCGCCCACGCTCGCGGTGGGCATGGCACGGCTGCTGCACGAGATCCTGCCCGGCGGCGGCATGATGGCGTTCTGGTACCACTACGCGATCCTGTTCGAGGCGCTGTTCATCCTGACCACGGTGGACGCCGGCACGCGCGTGGGCCGCTTCATGATCCAGGAGATCGCCGGCCTGATCCACAAGCCGCTGCAGCAGACCGAATCATGGACGGGCAACCTGTTCGCCACGGCGATCTGCGTGGGGCTGTGGGGTTACTTCCTCTACCAGGGCGCGGTCGATCCGCTGGGCGGCATCAACACGCTGTGGCCACTGTTCGGCATTGCCAACCAGATGCTGGCGGCGATCGCGTTGCTGCTGGCGACGGTAGTGGTGGTGAAGCTCAAGCGCGAGCGGTTCGTCTGGGTGCCGGGCATCCCGGCGGTCTGGCTGATCGTATGCACGCTGGCGGCAGGTTACGAAAAGCTGGCGGGGCCGATCAGCTTCACCGCGGCTGCGCAGAAGTATGCCGCTGCGGCCGCCGAGGGCCGATTGCTGGCGCCTGCGCACAACGTCGCCGAGATGCAGCGGATCGTCACCAACAACTACGTGGACTCGGCGCTGACCGGTTTGTTCATGCTGCTGGTGGTGGCGATGGTGGCCTTCACCCTGCGCACGATCGTGCGCGCCTGGCGTACCAACCACCCGACCGCGCACGAGGAGCCGTACGTGCCGGTCGACGCCGTTGCCGGGAGCACGCCATGAAGCGCTGGCTTCGCCTCGCCTGGTCGCGCGCCGTGCAGACCGCACGCCTGTGCTGCGGCGTGCCCGACTACGACACCTACGTACGCCACCTGCGCGAACACCATCCGGAGCGCCCGGTCCCGAGCTACGCGGCGTTCTTCCGCGAGCGCCAGGAGGCGCGCTACAAGGGCACCGGCGGACGCTGCTGCTGAGGCTCGCGTACCGTAGGGTGGGCATCAGCCCACCGCACGCCGCCGGAACGGTGGCTGATGCCCACCCTACGCGGAGCGGCCTGGAGCGCTACACCTCGTGATGGATCGCTTCCGCCTCCAGCGCCACGCTGCGCCTGGGCGCCAGCTCCACCAGGTACATCGCCCCCAGCACCAGCGCGCCGCCGGCGAGCATGCGCCAGCTCAGCGCATCCACGCCCAGCGCCACCGCGAAGCCCGCGGCGAACACCGGCTCGGTGGTCATCACGATCGCCGCGCGCGCGGGCGGCAGGTGCGCCTGCGCCCAGGTCTGCATCAGCATCGCACCCGCGCCGGCGACCAGCGCCATGTACAGCACCGCCAGCCACGCCGAGCCGTCGGGAGGCAGCGCCGGCCCTTGCGGCGCAGTGGCCAGCAGGCAGATCAGCGCGATCGCCACCACCTGCACCGCCGACATGCCGACCGCGTCCTGCTCGCGCGACCAGCGACCCAGGCCGACGATGTGCAACGCGTAGAGGGCCGCCGAGGCCAGCGTCAGCCACACGCCCAGGTCGATGGACACACCGTGCAGGGACAGCAGCGCCAGCCCCCCGGTCGCCAGCGCGACGGCAAGCCAGACGACGCCCGCGATGCGCTCACGCAGCAGCAGCCAGGCCAGGAGCGGCGTGAACACCACATACATGCCGGTGGCGAAGCCGCTGACGCTGGGCGCGATCAGCTTCAAACCCCAGGTCTGCAGCAACTGGGCAGCGCCGTAGACCAGGCCCAGCAGCAACGCCCGCGCGACCTGGCCACGCGGCAGCCGCCACACCGGGAGCGCGAACAGCAGCAGCATCGCCACCGCCGCCACGCTGAAGCGCACGGCCAGGAAGTCGACCACGCGCATGCGCCCGACCACGTCCTTGATCAGCACGAAGGTCGAGCCCCACACGGCGGTGAGGGCCAGCAGGCCGATGGTGGCGGCGAAGGTGCGGGGGCGGGTCGTCATGCGTAGTCGACGTTCTCTTGCGGGGATCGCTCGCGCGCGACCCCTGCGGCCATGTTGAAAAAACATCGCCCGCGAGCGGGCGCCTACGGGGTGCGGCGCCTGGCCCGGGACAAGCGCCGTAGCTGGCCAGGTACCTGCAGCGCGAAGTGTGCCCAGATGCCCAGCCAGACCACGCCCGCCACCAGCGGGTTGCGCGCAGCCGGATCGAACTTGCGGAACCAGCGCCACATGCCGCGATGCTTGTGCCGGCTGACGAACACCGGCCGGTGCCGGCTCGAACCGCCCTTGCCGTGCAGCACGCGCACGTCGCCGGCGAGCAGCACCGAGTAACCCGCATCGCGGGCGCGCCGGCACAGGTCCAGGTCCTCGCAGTGCAGGAAGTACGCCTCGTCGAAACCGCCCAGTTGCTCGAACACCTTGCGCGGCAGCAGCATGAGCGCGCCGGATACCGCTTCGGCGGTTACCACGCTGGCCGGAACGTCACCGTCGATGTTCATCCCGCCACGCGCGCCCAGCAGCGTCGCCAGCGCCGGGCGCAACAGTGGATCGCGCCGGTACGAGGCCGGATCGGGCGTGCCGTCGGCAGCGCACACCACGGCGCCGACGATGCCCGCCTGGGGATGCTCGTCGATGACGTCGAGCATGCGGGTCAGGGTGTCCGGTTCGAGCAGGCAGTCGGGGTTGAGCACCAGCAGGTGCTCGCCCTTCGCCACCGCGGCGGCACGGTTCACCGCCGGGCCGAAGCCGAGGTTGGCGTGGTTGTAGATCACCTTCAGCCGCGGCTCGTCAGCGTGCGCGCTTTCGATCGACTGCGGCACGCCGTCGGTCGAGCCGTTGTCGATCAGGATCAACTCGAGCGGCACCACGCTTTCGAGCACCCGCTGCGCGCAGTCGCGCAGCGAGGAGCCGCTGTCGGCGCACACCACGATCACGCTGACCGGAAGCGTCCTTGCGAGGGGAATGGGAGTAGACACCCGGCAAGTATGCGTGAGGGGCGGGGTGTGGAGAACTGCCTGCAGTTGCCCGCGAGCCCCGGCCCCTCACCCCAGCCCTCTCCCCGGAGGGGAGAGGGAGCCCGTTCGCCGCACGTCCATGCCTTCCGCTCCGGCCTTCCGCTCCGGCCTTTCGCTCCGGCCTTCCGCTCCGGCTTTTCGCCTTGGCCTTGGCTCCTCTGAAAAGTGCGCGCAGGAAGCGCGCTGCTCTACCCGGGTCCCCTATGGCGCGGCGGGCGGGTGGCGGATCAGCCCGCAGGGTGGCCGGCAGGACGCCGGCCAGTTTTTCGTCGGGGCAGGAAGCCCCGTCGAAAAACCCCGCCGCCCGCACGCGTACCCGAAGGGCGCGCCATCGGGGTGCCCTTCTCTTTGGTTACTTTCTCTTGGGCAAGCAAGAGAAAGTGACTCGGGCGCCAAAGGCGTCCGAAGGCTCTTGCTCTGAAGGAAACCTCAAGGCGAGCCCCCGCCCCTCACCCCAACCCTCTCCCCGGAGGGGAGAGGGAGCAGGATCAGTGGCGACCAAGCACCTCACGCCAAGCCATCGCCGGCCCCGCCTCTCGGGCGAGCCACGGGCCGTCATGCCAGCCGCACAACTCCCAGCCACGCAGGCGAGAAAGGCGTCCATGGTCACGGTCGAGCAGCGCAAGACCGCGCGACGTGCGTGCAACGAACCAGCGACCATCAGGGCTGAACGACGCGTGCGCCTGCACCCGCTCCACCGTCGCATCGGCCAGCACGAAGCGCCCCGCCTCCCAGCGCACCTCGCCCCCGCGCGGATCCGGGCACGTACCTTCCGACCACGCGGGCGGCACCAACTCGACCACCACCGCCCCGGGGCCGATTGGCGCCAGCGCGAGGCTCGGCCAGTCACGCAACTTCGGCTGCGCGGCCTGCTCGCGCCGCCCGCGATCGAGCCATGCCTCCAGCCCGGCCAGCAAGGTGAAGCCCGCCAACGCCCCCAGCAGCGCCATCGCCCAGGCAAACGCCTCGCCGCCCAGGGCGCGCTGCCCTGCGAACAGCACGCCCGGCAACCCCCAACGCAACGCCAGGCGCAACACGGGCGCGTGACTTTCCAGTCGATCGCTGCCGAACAGCAGCACCGCCGCCACCGACAGCAATAACGGCAGCCCCAGCCACCACGGCAGCAGCGCCAGCAGGAGCAGCCAGGCCGGCGCGAGGAGCCAACGTGTGGGCAACCCGGTCACGCCACCACCGCTCCCCCGGCACCGCCGGGAGAGAGAGGGATTGGAAAAGGGCTCGCCGTGCCAGACATGCGCCGACCTTACCGCGCGCGAGGGAGCCGCAACGTCAGCGGTCGGCTACGCGAAGCGCGTCCCTCAGCCGCACCACACCCGCGCGTTCCGGAACATGCGCATCCACGGCGAATCCTCGCCCCAGTTCTCCGGATGCCAGCTCAACTGAACGCTGCGGAACACGCGTTCCGGATGCGGCATCAGGATGGTCACGCGCCCGTCGGCGGCGGTGAAGCCGGCCAGGCCGCCGGGCGAGCCGTTCGGGTTGAGCGGGTAGTTCTCGGTCGGCCTGCCGCGGTTGTCGACGAAGCGCACCGCCGCCTGCGCCTTGGACGGGCTGCAGGCATAGGGGAAGCTGACCCGGCCCTCGCCGTGCGCCACCGCCACCGGAATGCGCGAGCCGGCCATGCCCTTGAAGAACAGGCTGGGCGAGTCGAGCACTTCGAGCGTCGCCAGGCGCGCCTCGTACTGTTCCGAAGCGTTGCGCACGAACTTCGGCCAGTGCCTGGCGCCAGGGATGATGTCCTTCAGCTGCGAGAGCATCTGGCAACCGTTGCAGGCGCCCAGCGCGAACTTCGACGGGTCGCTGAAGAACGCCTCGAACTGCGCGCGCATCGCCTCGTTGTAGAGGATCGAGGTGGCCCAGCCGCGGCCGGCGCCCAGCACGTCGCCGTAGGAGAAGCCACCGCAGGCGGCGAAGCCGCGGAAGTCGGCCAGCTTGTGGCGACCGGCCGCGAGGTCGGACATGTGCACGTCCACTGCGTCGAAACCGGCGCGGGTGAACGCGGCGGCCATCTCGACCTGGCCGTTGACGCCCTGCTCGCGCAGGATCGCCACACGCGGGCGCGCGCCGCGGGCGATGTACGGCGCGGCGACATCCTCGGCCGGATTGAACGTGAGCTTGGGGTTTACGCCCGGGTCGGCGTCGTCCAGCCGCCATTCGCACTCGGCATCGGCGCTGGCGGGATTGTCGCGCAGGCGCTGCATGGCGTGGCTGGTCTGGTTCCAGGCGCCGAGCAATTGCGTCCAGTTCCACTTGAAGACGGCATCGTCGCCCAGGTAAAGCTTGATGCCGAGCTTCTCCTTCGGACGGCCGATGCGGTGGCTCATGCCGGCCAGGCCGTGCTTGACCAGCAGCGCCTCGAACGCTTCGCGATTGGCGCTGGCCACCTGCAACACGGCGCCGAGTTCCTCGTTGAACAGCGCGCGCAGCGTGGCCTCGGCCCAGCCGTCCAGGTGAATCTGCAGGCCGCAGTGGCCAGCGAAGGCCATTTCCAGCAGGGTCACCAGCACGCCGCCGTCGGAGCGGTCGTGGTAGGCGAGCACCAGGCCGGCGCGGTTGGCCTCCTGCACCAGTTCGAACAGCGCGCGCAGGCGCTTTGGATCGTCCAGGTCCGGCGGCACGCCGCCGGCGCGGTTGAACACCTGGGTCAGCGCGGAACCGCCCAGGCGATCGCGCCCGGCGCCGAGGTCGATCAGCCACAACTCGGAATCGCCACGGTCGAGCTTGAGCTGCGGCGTGAGCGTGCGGCGTACGTCGTCGACGCGGGCAAAGCCGGTGATGACCAGCGACACCGGCGCGACCGTACGCTGCGGCTGGTCGCCGTCCTGCCACACGGTCTGCATGGAGAGCGAGTCCTTGCCGACCGGGATGGCGATGTCGAGCGCGGGGCACAGCTCCATGCCGACTGCCTTGACCGCGTCGAACAGCGCCGCATCCTCGCCCGGGTGGTTGACCGCGGCCATCCAGTTGGCCGACAGGCGGATCTCGCCCAGCGAAGCGATCGGCGCGGCGGCCAGGTTGGTGATCGCCTCGCCCACGGCCAGCCGCGCGGCATCGGCGCTGTTGAGCAACGCTACGGGCGCGCGCTCGGCCATGGCCATCGCCTCGCCCTGGTAGCCGTCGAAGTCGGTGAGCGTGACGGCGCAGTCCGCCACCGGCACCTGCCACGGGCCGACCATCGGGTCGCGATGGTTGAGGCCGCCGACAGTGCGGTCGCCGATGGTGATCAGGAAGTTCTTGCTGCCCACGGTGGGCAGGCGCAGCACGCGCTGCACCGCCTCGTCCATGCCGATGCCGGAGAGGTCCGGCAGCAGGTCCACGCGCGGCTTGATCCGCTGCGCGTCGCGGTGCATGCGCGGCGGCTTGCCGAACAGCACGTCCATCGGCAGATCGATCACGGTGAGGTTGCGGCGCGGGTCGGTCACCCGCAACGTGCGCTCGGCGGTGGCGGTGCCGACCACCGCGTACGGGCAGCGCTCGCGCTTGCAGTAGGCCTCGAACTCGGCGAGGTTTTCCTGCGCGATGCCGAGCACGTAGCGCTCCTGCGACTCGTTGCTCCACACCTGCATGGGCGAGAGCGACGGGTCGTCGCAGGGCACCCTGGAGAGGTCGATCTGGCCGCCGACGCCGGCGTCGTTGAGCAATTCGGGAATGGCGTTGGACAGGCCACCGGCGCCGACGTCGTGGATGCTGACGATCGGGTTGTGCTCGCCACGCATCCAGCAACTGTCGATCACCTGCTGGCAGCGCCGCTCCATCTCGGCGTTGTCGCGCTGCACCGAGGCGAAGTCGAGCTCGGCGCTGGAGGCGCCCGAGGCCACCGAGGAAGCCGCGCCACCGCCCAGGCCGATCAACATCGCCGGGCCGCCCAGCACGATCACCGCGTGGCCCGGCTGGATGTCGCGCTTCTGCACGTGGTCGTGGCGGATGTTGGCCAGACCGCCGGCGATCATGATCGGCTTGTCGTAGCCGCGGCGCACGCCGGCTTCGCCGGTCTCGTGCTCGTAGGTGCGGAAGTAGCCTCCCAGGCACGGCCGGCCGAATTCGTTGTTGAACGCAGCGGCGCCGAGCGGCCCGTCACGCATGATCTCGAACGCGCTGGCCATGCGCGGCGGCAACGGGCGATCGACTTCCCACGGCTGCGGCGCGCCCGGGATGCGCAGGTCCGACACCGAGAAGCCGGTCAGGCCGGCCTTGGGCTTGGCGCCGCGGCCGGTGGCGCCCTCGTCGCGGATCTCGCCGCCGGCGCCGGTGGCCGCACCCGGCCAGGGCGCGATCGCGGTCGGGTGGTTGTGCGTCTCGACCTTGATTGCGTAGTCGACCTGTTCGTCGTGCGCGCGCCAGGTGCCTTCGCCATCGGTGAGGAAGCGATGGGCCGTGTGGCCCTCGATCACGGCCGCGTTGTCCTTGTAGGCCGAGAGCGTGTGCGCCGGGGAGCACTGGTGGGTGTGCTTGATCATGGCGAACAGGCTCTTGTCCTGTGCTTCGCCGTCGATCGTCCAGCTCGCGTTGAACACCTTGTGGCGGCAATGCTCGGAGTTGGCCTGCGCGAACATGAACAGCTCGGCGTCGGTCGGGTCGCGGCCCAGTTCCGCGTAGCGCTCGGCGAGGTAGTCGATCTCGTCGTCGGCCAGTGCCAGGCCCAGGCGCGCGTTGGCGGCGGCCAGCGCCTCGCGCGCCGCGCCGCCGAGCTCGACGTGCACCAGGTCGCCCGGCGTGCCGGCCAGGAACAGGCCCTGCGCTTGCGCCAGGTCGGTCAGCACCGATTCGGTCATCGGATCGTGCAGCACGGCCAGCACCGCCACGTAATCGGGCGTACCCGCAGCCGGCAGGCCGGCGACCTGCCAGGCCACGCCGCGCTCGACGCGGCGCACGTCGAAGCCGGCGCCGTGCAGGATGTCGGTGGCCTTGCTCGACCACGGCGAGATGGTGCCCAGCCGTGGCACCGTCCACAGGGTGGCGGACTCGGGCGTGGCGTCCTTGGCTTCCAGCACTTCGAGCAGGCGCTTGCGCTCGGCGCCTTCGGGCGCGTGGCCGGCGTCGAGCACGTAGACGAACCAGACAGCCTGCACGCGCGCGCCGCGGTGCACCGCGTCGAGGCGGGCGTTCAGGCGTTCAAGGCGAAACGGCGAAAGGGCGCTCTGCCCGTCGAAAGCGATCATGCGGGGGGATTCGGCGCTGAAGGGAAGCGCCCTATTCTACCCGATGCGACCGGGCGGCCCATCCAGCCCACCAATCCAAGCAGACCGATCCTTGAGTGTAGGAGCGCCCTTGGGCGCGACCGCCATCCCGGTCGCGCCCAAGGGCGCTCCCACAGGGATCAGCTGCCTTTTTCTAGCATCTTCAATAGCTTGTCCGGCGTGACGTAACCGCCCAGCACCATCCCGTCGGGTCCCAGCACCATCGGCGTGCCGGTGACGCCGAGCTTGACGCCCAGGTCGAACTCGTCCTTGACCGGATTGGCGCACTCGGCGGGCTTGGGCGCCTTGCCCTGCTTGGCGGCGGTGAACGCGGCCTTGCGGTCGGCGGCGCACCAGACCGAGACCATTTCCTTGTACGTGTCGGTGGGGGCGCCGGCGGTATCGGTCACGCCCTCGCGCGGCCAGGCCAGGTATTCCACCGCGATGCCTTCGTCGTTGAACTGCTTGATGTGCGAATGGAACATGCGGCAATAGCCGCAGTTGACGTCGGAGAACACGGTCACCGTGTACTTCGGGTGCGGCGGCGCGAACACGATCCGCTGGGACGCCGGCACCTTGGCCAGTTCGGCCTTGCGGAAGCCCGCCCAGGCGCGTTCGCTCAGGTTCTCCCTGGCGGCCAGGTCGACCACGTCGCCATTGAGCATGTACTTGCCGTCGGCACTGACATAGACCAGTTGTCCGGAGGCAATCACCTGGTAAAAGCCCGGCAGCGGCGAGGCCGTGATCTGGTCGATCTGCACGCCCGGGGCGAGCTTCTTCAGGGCCGCGCTGACAACCTGCCCGGCGGACGGATCGGTCGCGCTGCCGGTGGCGGCGTCCTGGCGGTCCGCCGCGCAGGCGGCGAGCGCGAAGGCGCTGGCGAGCAGCGCGACGGAGAGTTTCTTGAACATCGGAACCTCGCGGCCGCGTGGGGAAAGCGGCGATCGGCCGATTCTGGCACAGCCGGGATAAGCGGGAGCTTACGAGCCCCGGAACCCCGCAGGCCTGGCTTCAGCCTGGCCGGATCGTCTGCGTCAGCCGCGAGGGTGGTGTTTCGCGTGCAGGCGCTTCAGGCCTTCCTTCGCCACCAGCGTGTAGATCTGCGTGGTGCTGAGCGAGGCATGCCCCAGCAGCAGCTGCAGCGCGCGCAGGTCGGCGCCGTGGTTGAGCAGATGGGTGGCGAAGGAGTGGCGCAGCACATGCGGGGAGATGCGTTTGCCCTCGATGCCGACCGCCAGCGCGTGCCGCTTGACCAGCGTCCAGAACATCTGCCGCGTCATGCCCTCGCCGCGCCGGCTGAGGAACAGCGCCGCCGGCTGGCGGCCTTTTGCGAGCTGCGGCCGTGCGTCGGCGAGATAGGCCTCGATGCGCTCGAGCGCGACTTCGCCGACCGGCACCAGGCGGTCCTTGCCGCCCTTGCCGGTAATCCGCAGCACGCCCTGGCGCGTGTTGAGCGCGGCCAGCGGGAGCTCGACCAGCTCCGACACGCGCAGGCCGGAGGCGTACATCAGCTCGAGCATCGCGCGGTCGCGCAGGCCGAGGGTGGAATCCACGTCCGGTGCGGCCAGGAGCGCCTCGATCTCGCGCTCGGCCAGCGCCTTGGGCAGGCTGCGTGGCATGCGCGGGCGCTCGATCAGCAGCGTGGGGTCCTCGAAACCCGGGGTGTCGCGCGCGAGCTGGCCGTAATAGCGCCGGAACGCCGACTGGCGCCGCGCCATCGAACGGACCGCCGCCGGCTGGCTGCCGTGGAACGCCGACAGGTCCTCGCGGCGCGCCGTCTGCAGGCCGCGCCCGCGCGAGGCGAGCCAGCGCGCCAGTCCCTCCAGGTCCTGCCGATAGGCTTCCAGGGTGCGGTCGGCCAGGCCGTCTTCCGACCAGACCCGTTCAAGGAACGCGGCGATGCTGCGCTGGTCGGCTTCGGCGATACTTGCGCTCTTTTCCTCCATGCGCAGATGCTCGCCGCGGTTCGCGACGGGCGCAAGCGAAACGCCGATGACCCGATCGCACGACCCCGCTGCCCTTCCCTGCCCGCTGTGGCGCCGCCTCGCCGCGCTGGTCTACGACCTGCTCGCCGTGGTAGCGATCGTGATGGTGGTGGGGCTGTTGTGCCAGCTCGCCACCGGCGGCCAGGTGGTGGCCGCTGGCACGCATCCGGCGATCGCGTGGTGGTACCAGCCGCTGCAGGGCCTGGTCGTGGGCGCGTATTTCGTCATCTCGTGGCTGCGCGGCGGGCAGACGCTCGGCATGCGGCCGTGGCGCCTCCGTCTGGTGACCGCCGACGGCGGGAAGCTGCGGCCGGGACAGGCCTTGCGGCGGGTGGTCGTCGCCGCGCTGCCGTTGCTGTTGCTCGGGCTGGCGCCGTGGCTGGGCCTGCGGGGCGCGGTGTGGGCGGTGCTCATCGGCTGGGCGGTGTGGTTCGCGCCCGCGCTGTTCGACCCACGCCGCCGCACGCTGCACGACGTGGCCGCCGCGACCGAGCTGCGGCAGATCGGTTAGCCGTTTCACATCCGCCGCGGCCGCGCTTGCTGTACAAAGCCTCATGGCCACTCCCGCCCCCATCCGCAGCGATGCCGAGCTGCTCCGCGTCAACCGCGGCTTCTACGAAGCGCTGTGGGCGCAGGCGCGGCTGGTCGATCCCGAGCGTTTCAACACCTGGCCGCTGTTGCGCGAGCTGGCCGCGGCGGCGCCGCGCCGGCTCGAGGTTGCCCCCGGCCTGCGTCCGCGCCTGCCGCTGGATGGCACCTGCTTCGTCGACCTGAGCCACGCGGCGCTGCGCCAGTTGCGTGCGCGCGGGGCCAGCGCCATGCACGGCATGATCGGTGCGCTGCCCTGCGCCGATGCCCGATTCGACCTGGTGTGCGCCTTCGACATCCTCGAGCACGTCGCCGACGATGAAGGCGCCTTGCGCGAGCTCGCGCGCGTGGCGGCGCCAGGGGCGACGCTGTTGCTGTCGGTGCCCCTGCACGCCGACGCCTGGACGGCGTTCGACGAGTTCGTCGGACACTGCCGGCGTTACGAGCCGGAGGCGATCGAGGCCAAACTTGCCGCACACGGGTTTGCGCTGGAACGCAGCGCGATCTACGGCATGCAGCCCAAATCCTCGCGCTTGCTCGACCTGGGGCAGTGGTTCCTGACCCATCGGCGCGAGCGCGCGATGTGGTGGTACAACCATGTGTTCATGCCGCTGGGGCTCAAGTTCCAGAAGCCGCTGCAGTGGCGCGAAGGGTTGTCCCAGGTGGACGGCGTGGACGAAGTGCTGCTGATTTGCCGTCGGCGCGGCGGCTGAGGCAGGCGTTACGACTCGGCCGTCTGCCGCAGTGCAGCATCCGCGGGACAAAGCCACTAGAATGCTGCTTTGTCCTGCATGACCCGGTCGCCATGCTCTACCAAATCCACGAATGGCAGCGCGCCTTCATGGGCCCGATGAGCTACTTCGCGCAGGCCAGCGCGAAGATGTTCAGCGAGCCAGGCAGCCTGCTTGCGCAGTGGCCGGGGGCGGCGCGCTGGGCAGCCGGCTGCGAGCTGATGTACCGGCTGGGCAAGGATTACGAGAAGCCGGCGTTCGGCATCCACGAGATCCAGGCCCATGGCTACACCGTCGCGGTGGTGGAACAGACCGCGCTGGAACTGCCGTTCTGCCGGTTGAGGCGGTTCAAGCGCTACAGCGACAACCCCGAGGTGATCGAGGCGATGCGCCGCCAGCCGGTGGTGCTGGTGGTGGCGCCGCTCTCGGGCCACCACGCGACGCTGCTGCGCGACACCGTGCGAACGCTGCTGCGCGACCACAAGGTCTATGTCACCGACTGGGTCGACGCGCGCATGGTGCCGGCCGAGGCGGGCATGTTCCGGCTGGACGACTACGTGGCCTACGTCGAGCGCTTCATCCGCCACATCGGCGCGAGCGATCTGCACGTGGTCTCGGTGTGCCAGCCGACCGTGCCGGTGCTGGCCGCGGTATCGCTCATGGCCGCGCGCGGGGAGGAGACGCCACGCAGCCTGGTCATGATGGGCGGCCCGATCGACCCGCGCCGCAGCCCCACAAGCGTCAACGACCTGGCCACCACCCAGCCGTTGTCCTGGTTCGAAGCCAACCTGATCCACACCGTGCCGGCCAACTATCCGGGGCGCGGGCGCAAGGTCTACCCGGGCTTCCTGCAACACGCCGGTTTCGTGGCGATGAATCCGGGCCGCCATCTGTCATCGCACTGGGATTTCTATCTCGATCTGCTGCGTGGCGACCTGGACGACGCCGAGGCACACCGGCGCTTCTACGACGAATACAACGCCGTGCTGGACATGCCGGCCGGGTATTACCTGGACACCATCGGCACGGTGTTCCAGCAATGCCTGCTGCCGCGCGGCCTGTGGGACGTGGCCGGCGAGCGCGTGGATCCGGGCGCCATCACGCGCAGCGCGCTGCTCACCATCGAGGGCGAGCTGGACGACATCTCCGGTCTGGGCCAGACCGAGGCGGCGCACGCGCTGTGCACCGGCATCCCGGCGAAGCGGCACGCGCACCGCGTGATCGAAGGCGCCGGCCACTACGGCATCTTCAGCGGCCGGCGCTGGCGCGAAACGGTGTATCCACAGGTGCGCGACTTCATCCGTCACCACGCGGCACGGCCACCGCGCCGGACGCCTCAGCGCAAGGGGTGAGCCTCGACGCCCTGCCGCGTCATCCTCACCGGAAGGATGCGGCCGCGGGCGTCGAACTCCAGCCGATCGATGCAGACCACGCGGTGGTTGGCGGCCGTTTCGCCCCTGGGGCGCCGGTGGTAGACGATGTACCAGCGACCATCGGGCGTGTGCAGCAGCGAGTGGTGGCCGGCGCCGGTGGCGATGGAGGGGTCCTGTTCGAGGATCTTGCCGATGCGGCGGAACGGACCTAGCGGCGAATCGCCAATCGCATAGGCCACCGAGTAGTCCGGCCCGGTCCAGCCACCCTCCGACCACATCAGGTAATAGCGGCCGTCGCGCTTGAACATCATCGGGCCTTCGACGTAGTGCTCGGGCGTGATCTCCTTGAACACCGTGCCGTCCGCGAAGGGCATGAGCCCGGTGAAGTCGTCCTTCAGCCGCGCGATGTTGGCGTGCTTCCAGCCACCGTAGATCAGGTAGTACTGGCCGTCGTCGTCGCGGAATACCGACTGGTCGATCGGCTGCGCGCCGTTGTGGAAGGCGCCGACCAGCGGCTTGCCCAGCAGGTCGCGGAACGGGCCCTGCGGGTGGTCGGCCACCGCCACGCCGATGCCGCCTACCTCGCGGTCGCTCTGGATGTCGTTGGCAGCGAAGAAGAGGTAGTAGCGCCCACCCTTGGCGACCACGGCCGGCGCCCACATCGCGCTTCTGGCCCAATGGATCGCACGCACGTCGAGCACGTGCGGATGGCGCGTCCATCGCACCAGGTCCGGCGAGGAAAAGGCATCGATGAAGAGCTGGCGATCGTAGTCGTCCGACCAGGTCGGGTAGATCCAGTAGGTCTTGCCGAAGATCGCCGCCTCCGGGTCCGCGTACCACCCCGGGATGACCGGGTTGCCGGCGTGCATCCGGGCGCCACGGGCCACTTCAGCCGCAACAACCGGGCAGGCCGGCACGAGGGCCAGCAAGGCTGCGATCAGCAGCCGCGTGCCCCGCAGGCGAGCCGCTGCCCTCCGACCGATCACGCTGCCTGTCCGCCCAAGAACCGGGCAAACGCCTCGACCGTGCGGGCGATACCGGCGTCGTCGACGTCCAGGTGGGTCACCAACCGCAGCGTCGGCAGGTAGCCGATGCTGATGCGGATGCCGGCCTCGCGCAGATGCACGTCCAGCTCGCGCAGCCGCTCGGCGGGCACCTCGACGAAGACCATGTTGGTGTGCTGGCCGAGCAGGCGCAGGCCCGGCACGGCTTCGAGCTGCCGTGCCAGGGTGACGGCGCGGGCGTGGTCGTCGGCCAGCCGCGCGACGTGGTGATCGAGGGCGTACAGGCCAGCCGCCGCCAGCATGCCGGCCTGGCGCCAGCCGCCACCGGTGACCTTGCGCCAGCGCCGCGCCTTGTCGATCAGCGCCGCGGAGCCCACCAGCACCGAACCCACCGGTGCGCCGAGCCCCTTGGAGAGGCACACCGACACGCTGTCGAAGTGCCGCGCGATCTCGCGCGCGGGCACGCCCGCCGCCACCGCCGCGTTGTACAGGCGGGCGCCGTCCAGGTGGAACGCAAGGCCGCGTTCGCGGGCGAAATCGCGCGCAGCCCGGAGGTACTCCATCGGCAACACGCGGCCATGCCACGTGTTCTCCAGCGCCAGCAGGCGCGTGCGGGCGAAGTGCGGATCGACCGGCTTGATCGCGGCCGCCACCCGGTCCAGCGGCAGCGAACCGTCGGCGTCCTGAACGATCGGCTGGGGCTGGATCGAACCGAGCACCGCCGCACCACCGCCCTCGAACTTGTAGGTGTGCGCGTCCATGCCCACGATGTACTCGTCGCCGCGTTCGCAATGCGACATCAGTGCCAGCAGGTTCGACTGCGTGCCGCTGGGTACGAACAACCCAGCCTCGAAGCCGAGCTCGCCGGCCAGGCGCTGCTGCAGGGCATTGACGGCGGGGTCCTCGCCGTACACGTCGTCCCCCACCGGGGCGTCCAGCATGGCCGCACGCATGGCGGGCGTGGGCCTGGTTACCGTATCGCTGCGCAGGTCGACCCAGTCCACATTGTGCTCCCGGCAAAGGAGGCAGCTTCGCGCGCGGTCTGGCCTGAAGCAAGCGGGCACAAAAAACCCGCGACGGGCGCGGGTGAAGATGGTGGGTCGTCCGAGACTCGAACTCGGGACCAATAGATTAAAAGTCTACTGCTCTACCAACTGAGCTAACGACCCATCAGGCGAACGGGCGATTTTAAGGTTTGCGCGCGGGGCGCACAAGCAAAGCGCCGGCCGCACGGCCTGACGCACGGTGGGCATGAGCCCGCCGCGCCCTTCGGAAGGCCTGGTGTGGGCCAAAGCCCCACCCAACGGATCAGGCGTATCGGGTGGGGTCGGCGAGGCCAGCGTTGCGGAACCCCTCGGCGCGCAGATGGCAGGCATCGCAGTGCCCGCAGGCACGGCCCTGGGCGTCGGCCTGGTAGCAACTGACCGTCTGCGCGAAGTCCACGCCCAGGCGCCCACCCTCGCGGGCGATGTCGGCCTTGCTCATGCGCATCAGCGGCGCATGGATGCGCAGGCCCGCACCCTCCACACCGGCCTTGGTGGCGACGTTGGCCAGTTGCTCGAAGGCATCGATGAAGGCGGGCCGGCAATCGGGATACCCGGAGTAGTCGACCGCATTGACGCCGCAGAAGATGTCGTTGGCGCCGAGTACCTCGGCCCAGCCCAGCGCGATCGACAGCATGATCGTGTTGCGCGCAGGCACGTAGGTCACGGGGATGCCTTCGCCGCCCCCGCTCCTTGCGAGATCGGTGGGCACGTCGATGTCGGCGGTGAGCGCGGAGCCGCCAATGCTGCGCAGGTCCACCTGCACGGTCTTGTGCGCGAGCGCCCCGGTCGCGCGGGCAACCCGCTCGGCCGCTTCCAGCTCGGAGCCGTGGCGCTGGCCGTAAGCGACGCTCAGCGCGTACACGGCAAAGCCCTGTTCGCGCGCGATGGCCAGGGTGACGGCGGAGTCCATGCCGCCGGAGACGAGCACGACGGCCTTGCGCGAGATGGTTTCGGACATGGAACGGTTCCTTGCGTACGGCCGGTCACCGGCCGGAGAGCACTCGCGGCGTCACAGGCCACGGTACGTTGCCCGCCCTTGAGGCAGGCGTGAGAGCTTCAATGTCCCGCCGCGTCGTTCCACAGCAGCTTGTGCAACTGCAGCTGGAAGCGCACCGGCAGACGGTCCTCGATGATCCATTCGGCGAGGTCGCGCGGTTCGACCGCTCCGTGCACGGGCGAGAACAGCACCATGCAGCGCCGGTCGAGCGCATGCTCGGCCACCACGTCGCGCGCCCACTCGTAGTCGCCGCGACTGGCGATGACGAACTTGATCTGGTCGTGCGGCAGCAGGTGCTCGAGATTGCTCCACAGGTTGCGCGCGCTTTCGCCCGAATCGGGCGCCTTGAGGTCCATGACCTTGCGTACGCGCGGGTCGACCGTGGACACGTCCAGCGCGCCGGAGGTCTCCAGCGACACCTCGTAGCCGGCGTCGCACAGGCGGCGCAGCAGGATCAGGCAGCGCTTCTGCGCCAGCGGCTCGCCGCCGGTGACGCAGACATGGTGCGCGCCGTGGCGGGCGACTTCGGCGAGGATGTCGTCGATCGCATGCCACTGCCCGCCGTGGAAGGAATACTCGGTGTCGCACCAGACGCAGCGCAGCGGGCAGCCGGTCAGGCGCACGAACACGGTGCGCCAGCCGATCGCGTCGGCCTCGCCCTGGATCGAGTGGAAGATCTCGGTGATGCGCAGGCGTTCGGCCACCGCCGGCACGGCGGGCGGCGCGCCCGCGTCACTACCCATCACCCGACCCTCAGCGGATCGCCGATTGCAGCTGCAGTCGGCGCAGGCGTTCCTGCGCCAGGCTGGCGGCGCGGGAGTCGGGGTACTTGCTGGTGACCTGCTGCAGCGTGGCCTTGCCGGCATCGGTCTGCTTGAGCTCGAGCTGGCTGTAGCCGACCTTGAGCAGCGCGTCGGGCGCCTTCTCGCTCTGCGGGAACTGGCTCAGGAGCCGCTGGAAAGCCTCCAGCGCCACCGGGTAGTTCATGGTCACGTAGTAGGACTCGCCGAGCCAGTACCAGGCGTTGGGCGTGAGCGTGTTGTCCGGGTACTGCTGGATGAAGCTGCGGAAGCCGCGCGAGGCCTGCGCGTAGTCGCCGCCACGCAGCGCCTGGAAGGCGGTGTCGTAGGCGGCCTGCGCGTTGGCGTCGGGCGCCGCAGCGGGCGCGCTGCTGCCGCTGGCCGGAGTGGCGGCGGGCGCCTGTGCCGGAGTGGCCGGGGTCGCCGCGGCAGCGGCCGAACCGGCGGAGGCCGGAGCGCTGCCCGCGGGCGTGGAATTCGTGCCGGCGCCATGGCCCTCGAGGCGGCCGAGCCGCGAGTCGAGATCGATGTACTGCGCCTTGTTCTTTTCTTCGAGCTGCTGGAGGGTGTGTTGCAGCTCCTCGACCTGGCCCTGCAACTGCTGCACCTGCGATTGCAGCTGCTGCACCTGGTTGACCAGGCTGGTACCGCCCTGGTTCTGGGCCTGCGCCTGTTGCTCCAGCCGCGACACGCGGTCGGCGAGGCTCAAGCGGGAGTCCTGTGCCAGGGCCGGAACGGCAATGAGCATGGCGGACGCAAACGCGCCCGCCATGCCGAGCCTGGCCGAAAAACGCTTAGCCAGTGCGCTCTTCATTACTTCGCCGTGTAGACGATCTCGACGCGGCGGTTCTTGCTCCAGCAATCCTCGTTGTGCTCACGGCACACCGGCTTTTCCTTGCCGTAGGAGATCACTTCGACCTGGCTGGCCGAGCCGCCGTTGGCCTGCAGGGCGTCGGACACGGCATTGCCGCGGCGCTCGCCCAGGCCCAGGTTGTACTCGCGGGTGCCGCGCTCGTCGGTGTTGCCTTCCAGGCGGATGTGCGATTCCGGACGGTCCTGCAGGTACTTGGCGTGGCAAGCCATGATCTGCTGGAACTCCGGCTTGATCTCGGTCTTGTCGAAATCGAAGTACACGACGCGCTGACGCAGGCAGGCGTCGGTGTCGAGGTCGGCCGGGGTGTACTTGTTGCTCTCCGGGGCCGGCTGGGTCGTCGGCTGCGGCTCCGGCTGGGGCTGCGGCTTGACTTCCTGCTTCTTCGAGCAAGCGGCTGCGCCGATGCACAGCAGGGCGACCAGGGCGACGCGAGCGGTCTTATTCATGGGTGACGTTCCTTCAAAACGGGTTTGAGTTCCGACAGTCAATATGACGATTGCGGTGTTGGGACAGTGATCGCCGGTGGTCCGGCTTGTTCTGTGACGCTTGGTGTTACCGCGGGCCAGTCGCTGCTCGCGCCTGGCAACCGTTGGCTGGACGCCTGGACCGCGCCCCGCCATAAGCGAAATGGCGCCGTAGCGCCGTTTCGGCCCATTCCATGGGCATTCCGCCGGAGCGCTTGCGCGCCCCAACGGACAAAAAACTCAACGCTTCCGGTACGGCCCCCAGGCCGGCTCGCGGACATCCCCGTCGGACAGCACGAGGCGCTGGCGGACCTGGCCATCGGCCGAAACGGCATACAGCACGCCGCGGCGCCCTTCCGTGGCCGCGTACAACAGCATGCTGGCGTTCGGTGCGAAACTCGGGGAGTCGTCAATCGGGCCGGGGGAGATGAAACGCACCTGCCCACCCAGACTGCGATCCATGATGGCAATACGATACACGTTCCCATTGCCCTGCACCATGGCGATCAGCTTGCCGTCGAAGCTGACGTCGGCGTTGGCGTTATTCTGCCCTTCGAAGCTGATGCGGGTGGGCGAGCCGCCGGTGGCGGACATCTGGTAGATCTGCGGCCGGCCAGAGCGGTCGGAGGTGAAGTAGAGGCTCTGCCCGTCGGCCGACCAGGTCGGCTCGGTATCGATCGACAGGCTGTTGGTCAGACGCGTCTCATGGCGCGAAGCCATGTCGATCACGAAGATCTCGGGGTTGCCCACGAACGACAGCGACACCGCCAGCTTGCTGCCGTCGGGCGACCAGGCCGGGGCGCCGTTGATGCCTTTCTTGTGCGAGGCGACCAGCTGGCGCGAACCGGTGGTGATGTCCTGCACGTAGACCTGCGAGTTGCCGCTCTCGAAGGAGACGTAGGCGATCTTGGTGCCGTCCGGCGACCACGAGGGGGACAACAGCGACTCGCGCGAGCGGGCCACCACCTGCGGGTTGTAGCCGTCCGAATCGGCCACGATCAGCGAATAGGTGGTGTTGTTGCCCAGGCCCACGGCCGTGATGTAGGCAATGCGGGTCCAGAACGCGCCGCGCACGCCGGTGATCTTCTCGTAGATCTGGTCGGCGATCTGGTGGGCCACGCCGCGCAGGTCCCCGGCCGGCGCGGTGAACGCCTGGGCCAGCAGGCTCTGCTGCTTGTTGACGTCCCACAACTCGTACTCGACGCGCAGCAAGCCGCCGCCGGCGTCACTGATGCGCCCGACCGTGATGTAGTCCTGCTTGAGCAGGCGCCAGGTGGCGAACTTGATGTCGGCGCCGCGCGAGGGCGATTCGACGATCTCGCTCTTGGCCAGCGCGCGGAACTTGCCCGAGCGGTTGAAATCGTTGCGAATGACGTCGGCGACGTCGGTCGGCAGCGGCGCGCCACCGTTCTGCGCGAACGGCACGACCACGATCGGGGTCGCCGTCTTGACGCCGCCGACGATGTCCACGTTGAGCGCCTGCGCACCCGCGGGTCCGGCGACGAGGGCGGCCAGACACAGCACGGCAAGGGCGAAGAGCGATTTCAAGTTGGGCATGAACGTCTCACTGCGGCCTGAAGGTAAGGGTCAATTCGCGACTGAAGACGCTCTCGAACCCCTTGTACGGCAAGGTTTTGGTCCTGAGCACGGCGTTTTCGATCGAGCGCTTGCCCGCGTCGTCGTACGGGCAGCTCGAATCGACCTTCGCACTCATCACATCGCCCCCTACCAACTGGACGATATGCACCTTGCACGGAACATCCGGCATGTTATCCGGACGTAACCAGTTGGGCGTGACCGCATTCTGAATGGCCGCTGCATATTGGTCGGCCAGGGAGCTGTTCTGGGCGTTGTTGCCGGTCTGGCGCTGGGCCGCGTGCGGCACGTCGGACAGGCCCTCGTCCTTGGCGTCCTTGAGATCTTCCAGCTGCTGCTTGGCCTGCTTGGCGCGGTTTTCCGCCTTCTGGCGCGCCGCGGCGGCCGCGTCCATCTTGGCGAACAGCTCGTCCAGCTGCTTCTTCTGCTCTTCCTTCTTCTTGGCCGCCTGGGCGTCCAGCTCGGCCTGGCGCTGGCGCTGCTTCTCTTCCTGCTCCTTCTTGGCTTCCTCGGCCTTCTCAAGCGCGTCGGCCACGATCTTTTCCTGGTCGACCGTGTCCGGATGCTCCGGCGGCGGCGGCAGGGTCTTGATCTCCGGCGGCGGCGTTTTGACGTCCGGCGGCGTCACCGTGGGCGGCGGCGGGATGGTCGGCACGGGCTTGGCCTTCTTCTGCGCCTTCGGCGGCGGCGCGCCGGTCGGGCCGATCAACGTGGCCTCGATCACCGGGCCTTGCAGCTCCAGCGGCTTGGAACAGGTGATCGGGTTCCAGCTCGCCGGCAGATGCAGGGTGCTGAACAGGCTTTCATAGAACGAGCACGGCACGATCGCCAGCGCAAGGAAGCCGACGATGCCAAGGTGCAGGACGGCGGAAAGCAGGACCGCCGTGGAAGTGCCCTTATTTTCCCGCATTGTCCGCGCCCGACCCCTGCGGCTGGCTCATCAGGCCGACCTTGCTGACGCCGGCCTGCTGCAGATCGGCCAGCACCTGGTAGACGCCTTCGTACTTGCCTTCGCGGTCGCCGGCCACCAGCACGCTGACGTCCGGGTTGGCCTTGACGAAGGCGCCGACCTTGGCCTGCATGGTGGCGACGTCGACCGGCTCCTTCTTGGCGCCCTCGAGGGTCAGGAACAGGTTGCCCTCGGCGTCGACCGACACGATCACCGGGTTCTTCTTGTCGGCCAGCGACTTGGCGTTGGCCTGCGGCAGGTTGACGTCGACGTTCGCGTTCATCATCGGCGCGGTGACCATGAAGATGATCAGCAGCACCAGCATCACGTCGATGTACGGCACGACGTTGATCTCGGACTTGAGCTTCATGCGCTTGTGGCGCGCGGCGTTTCGCATGGCCATGGACTTGCCCTCGTCAGGCCACTTCGTCGGTCTGGATCTGCCGCTGCAGGACCGAGGAGAACTCTTCCTGGAAGACTTCGTAGCGCGAGGCCACGCGCTCGACCTTGTTGGCGTAGCGGTTGTACGCCCACACCGCGGGAATGGCGGCGAACAGGCCCATGGCGGTGGCGATCAGCGCCTCGGAGATGTGCGGCGCCACGACGGCGATGGTGACGTCCTTGACCTCGCCCAGGCCCTGGAAGGCACCCATGATGCCCCACACGGTGCCGAACAGGCCGACGTACGGGCTGATCGAACCGACGTTGGCGAGGAACTCCAGGTTGCGCTCGAGCAGGCCGATTTCGCGCGTGCCGGCCACGCGCATGGCGCGCTCGGTGCCCTCCATGACGATGCGCACGTCATAGGTCTTGCGCTGGCGCTGGCGGGCGAACTCGCGGAAGCCCGATTCGAAGATCGTCTCCATGCCGCCGTTGTCGGCGCCACGGCCGCTGACCTCGCGGAACAGGCCGGCCAGGTCGCCGCCGGACCAGAAACGTTCCTCGAACGCCTCGGCGTTTTCCATCGCCGCCTTCATCTGCGTGTACTTGCGGATGATGATGACCCAAGACAGGAAGGAGAACACCAGCAGCAGCAGCATCACCAGCTGCACGGGCAGGCTGGCCTCGGCGACCAGCTTGAAAATGTTCAATCCACCGTTCATGGCTTGGGGGTTCTCCGGGGCGTGCTTTTCAAAGGGCGAAGCGTCAGGGGGCAAGGCCGGGGATGAGGTCGGCCGGGATCGGCGCCGGGCGCATGCGGTTCAAGTCCACGC
Organism: Frateuria sp. GZRR33; assembly: GCF_051900425.1. Taxonomy (NCBI): domain Bacteria; kingdom Pseudomonadati; phylum Pseudomonadota; class Gammaproteobacteria; order Lysobacterales; family Rhodanobacteraceae; genus Frateuria; species Frateuria sp. GZRR33. The sequence continues at coordinate 224,493 of NZ_JBHZGK010000002.1, read as the reverse complement.
AGGCGACCCGCACCTGGGCGCGGACCAGCTCCGTGCCGTCCGCACGGCCGATCGCTTGATCGAACAGGATACTGGCTGAACGCGACGCTTTGACGTTCACCGTCACCGACAATTCATCATCCAGCAGGGCCGGACGCAGGAAATCCAGCTCCATGGCGCGCACCATGAAGGCCAGTCCGGTGGCCTCGCGGAAGGCCGACTGGTCCACCCCCTTCGCGCGCAGCCACTCGCTGCGGGCGCGCTCCAGGAAACGCAGGTAACTGGCGTGGTAGACCACGCCGCCGGCGTCGGTGTCTTCCCAATAGACGCGGACGGGCCAAATGAAGGGGGGCATGATGGATATCCGAATGTGTGTGAGTGGATCGCAAGGCCTCCCCCATCCGCCCTTCGGGCACCTTCGCCCGCGCGCGGGGGAAGGATCGGGGGGATCCGGCACCTTGAACCTTTTCCCCGCGCGAGGGAAAGGTCCGGGACGGGGCACCTTGAACTTCCGCAGCGGGAGAGGCTCGGGACGCATCACCTTGGTCTTCCCGCGGCGGGAACGCTCGGGACCAGCGCCTTGATTTTTCCGTCCACGGATGGCCAGGGATGCGGCGCCCTGGTCCCTCCCTCCCCCGTACCACGGGGAGAAGGTGCCCGCAGGGCGGAGGGGGGAGACGTGCCTCAACCCTCGGGCGCAGCGTCGAACATGTCGCCCACCATCGCCTGCCGCGGCGGCGGATTGCGGCCCAGGTGCCGCCAGGCCTTGGCGGCAGCCATGCGTCCGCGCGCGGTGCGGATCAGGAAACCCTGCTGGATGAGGTAGGGCTCGACCACGTCTTCCAGCGTGCCACGGTCTTCGGAAAGCGCGGCGGCCAGCGACTCGACGCCGACCGGGCCGCCATCGAAACTTTCGATGATGGTGGCGAGCAGCCGGCGATCCAGTTCGTCGAAGCCCTGGGCGTCGACCTTGAGCATGTCCATCGCCGCCTGCGCCGCCTCGCGCGTGATCTTTCCGCCCGCGCGAACCTCGGCGTAATCACGCACGCGGCGCAACAGGCGGTTGGCGATGCGCGGCGTGCCGCGCGAGCGCCGGGCGATCTCCGCCGCGCCCTCGACCTCGCACTCGATCCCGAGGATCCGCGCCGAGCGACGCACGATCGCGGTCAGCTCCTCGGGCGAATAGAACTCCAGCCGCTGCACGATGCCGAAGCGGTCGCGCAGCGGCGCGGTGAGCAGGCCGGCGCGCGTGGTCGCGCCAATCAGCGTGAACGGCGGCAGGTCCAGCTTGATCGAGCGCGCGGCCGGGCCCTCGCCGATCATGATGTCGATCTGGAAGTCCTCCATCGCCGGGTACAGCACTTCCTCGACCACGGGCGAGAGGCGATGGATCTCGTCGACGAACAGCACGTCGTTCTTCTCGAGATTGGTCAGCAATGCGGCCAGGTCGCCGGCCCGCTCCAGCACCGGGCCCGAGGTGGAGCGCACGTTGACGCCCAGCTCGTTGGCGATCACGTGGGAGAGCGTGGTCTTGCCCAGGCCCGGCGGCCCGAAGATCAGCACGTGGTCGAGCGCGCCGCCGCGCTTCCTGGCCGCCTCGATGTAGATCGAAAGCTGCTCGCGCACCGCCTGCTGGCCCAGGTAGTCGTCCAGGCGCTTCGGGCGGATCGAGGCCTCCAGCGCCTCGTCGTCGAGCTGGGCGGCGGAGGTGATGATGCGGGCTTCGGTCATGCAGCCATTATGGCAGGCCGCCGCAGGCCCCGTCGCTCACCGACGTGGACTGTCCGGCTCCGCCCTTCCGGTTTTTTCAGTGGGACAGGTAGTACAACGCACGCCCGATACTGGTGCCGGCGAGCGTGGCCATGGCGAAGGCGATCGACAGGGCAAGCACGATCATCCCCAGCCGAACGGCAGGCGGGCTCTTTGCCAGTGCGTCTTCGACGCAAGCCAGATCGACCTTCATCATCGCTCCTTGTCCGTCGTCGGGAGATACCATCCTGCCATTGCCGGTCAAACGGCGCATGGCCGCCGACCGGACCGCTGACGCGGTTGGCCCCGGTTCCTCAAATCTCCACCTGCGCGCCCAGTTCGATCAGCCGGTTGCCTGGAATCTGGAAGAACGCCGTCGCCGGCAGCGCGTTGCGGGCAAGGAAGGCGAACAGTTTGTCTCGCCACAGCGCCATGCCGGGACGGCGCGCATCCGCCACGATGGTCTCGCGCGAGAGGAAGAAGGTCGTGTCCATCAGGTCGAAGGTCAGCCCCTCGCGGCCGCACAGCGACAGCGCGTGCGGGATGTTGGGGTCTTCCGCGAAGCCGAACCGCAGCTCCAGCCCATAGAAGCCGCCGTCCATCGGCGTGATCTCGATGCGCTCGTCAGCCTCGGCGACCGGCGTCTCCAGGATCTGCACGGTGAGCATCACGTTGCGCTCGTGCAGCACCTTGTTGTGCTTGAGGTTGTGCAGCAGCGCGTGCGGCACGGCGTACTGGTTGGCGGTGAGGAACACCGCCGTGCCCGGCACGCGCAGCGGCGGGTGCTCGGCCAGGTTCTCGATGAACGGTGCCAGCGCCAGGCCGCCCTGCTTGATCTCGCGCACGACGAGCTCGCGGCCGCGCCGCCAGGTGGTCATCACGGCGAACAGGAACAGGCCCAGCACCAGCGGGAACCAGCCGCCGTCGGGGATCTTCAGCGTATTGGCGCCGAAGAACGACAGGTCCACGCATAGCAGGCCGATGGTCAGCGGAATCACCGCGGCCAGGCTCCAGTTCCAGCGACGCCACGCCACCAGCATCACCAGCAGCGTGTCGATCGCCATGGTGCCGGTCACTGCGATGCCGTAGGCGCCGCCCAGCGCTTTGGACGATTGGAAGCCGACCACGGTCAGGATCACCATCACCATCAGCGCGCGGTTCACCCACGGCAGGAAGATGTGGCCGATCGCTTCGCGCGAGGTGTGCACCACCTGCATGCGCGGGACGAAGCCGAGCTGGATCGCCTGACGGGTCACCGAGAAGGCCCCGGAAATCACCGCCTGCGAAGCGATCACCGCCGCTGCGGTGGCGAGCACGATCATCGGGTAGCCGGCCCAGTCCGGCACCGCATGGAAGAACGGATTGACCGCCGCTTCCGGCTCGTGCAACAGCAGTCCGCCCTGGCCGTAGTAGTTGAGCAGCAACGAGGGCAGCACGAAGAAGAACCAGGCGGCGCGGATCGGGAAGCGGCCGAAATGGCCCATGTCGGTGTACAGCGCCTCGGCGCCAGTCACGCACAGCACCACGGCACCCAGGGCGACGAACGAGATCACCCCATGCGAGGCAAAGAAGCGCACGGCGTACCAGGGCGAGAGCGCCTTGAGCACCTCGGGCGCCTGCAGGATGTTCCACACACCGATCACCGCCAGGGCCAGGAACCAGATGCCCATCACCGGGCCGAACAACGCCCCGACTTTCGCCGTGCCGTGTTTCTGCAGCCAGAAGAGGAACAGCAGGACCAGCACCGCCAGCGGCACGACCCAATTGCTCAGCGATGGCGCCATCACTTCAAGGCCCTCCACCGCGGACAACACCGAGATCGACGGCGTGATCACGCCGTCCCCGAAGAACAGCGCCGCGCCCAGCAACGCCATCAGCATCACGATCCGGCGCGCCATCGGTGAGCCGCCGACCGCGCGCTGGGCCAGCGTCATCAGCGCCATGATGCCGCCCTCGCCGCGGTTGTCCGCGCGCATCACCAGCGTGACGTACTTGATCGCCACCACGGTGATCAGCGCCCAGGTGACCAGCGAAAGCACGCCCAGCACCGTGCTTTCGGACGGATGCAGGCCGTACTCGGGGCGGAACACTTCCGCCAGCGTGTACAGCGGGCTGGTGCCGATGTCGCCGAACACCACGCCGATGGCGCCCAGGATCAGCGCGGTCTTGGTGCCGTGCAGCTGCTCGGCGCCCTCGACCGGGGGCTCGTTACGGGATGCGTCGTTCATGTCTCTCGCTCATGCCGCCGGACCTTCAGTGGCCCAGCGCGGCGCGTAGCGCCTTGCGGATGATCGCCTCGGCGTCGTCGCCTTCGGCGGCGACCTTCTGCACGAGGCGGGTCACTTCGGCGGGCTTGTAGCCCAGTTGCTGCAGGGCGACCGTGGCTTCGCCGGCCGGATCCAGCGGTGCGCCGGCGCTCTTGCCGGATCCGCCCGGCAGGCTTGCGCCCAGGCCATCCACGCGGTCGCGCAGCTCCACCACGATGCGCTCGGCGGTCTTCTTGCCGATGCCGGGGATCTTGGTCAGCGCGACCACGTCGCCGGCCTGCACCAGTCGCGCGAAATCGGCGGTGGAAACACCCGACAGGACCGCCAGCGCGATCTTCGCGCCGATGCCCGAGACCTTCTGCAGGTTGCGGAACAGCGCGCGCTCGTCCTCGCGCAGGAAGCCGTACAGCGCGACGCTGTCCTCCTTCACCGCGTAATGGGTGAGCAGGGTCACTTCCTTGCCGGTCTGCGGCAGGTCGTAGATGGTCGACATCGGCGCCTCCAGCTCGTAGCCGACGCCGCCGACCTCCACCAGCAGCCAGGGCGGCTGCTTGGAAACCAGCGTGCCGCGCAGTCGTCCGATCATCGCCGCCTCCAGGCCGTACGGGGAATGCCCACGCGCGCCAGGCTCGCGCGCGTGTGCGCATGGGTCACCGCGATCGCCAGCGCGTCGGCCGCGTCCGGCTGCAGCGAGCCCTTCAGGCCGAGCAGGACGCCCACCATGTGCTGGACCTGGGTCTTGTCGCCGCGACCGCTGCCGACCACCGCCTGCTTGATCTCGGTCGGCGCATACTCGTGCACCGCCAGGCCCTTGGCCGCCACCGCGCAGATCGCCGCGCCGCGCGCCTGGCCGAGCTTCAGCGCCGAATCCGGATTGCGCGCCATGAATACCCGCTCGATGCCGCACTCGGCGGGCTGGTGGTCGCCGATGATGGCGGTGAGCTCGTCAAAGATGCGTTTCAGGCGCAGCGGGAAGGTTTCCTCCCCCGCCACCGCGAGCGCGCCGTGGTGCACGTGCGTGAGCTTGCCCACCGCATCCACGTCGATGATGCCGAAGCCGGTGCGCTGGCTGCCGGGATCGATGCCCAGGATGCGGCAGCCGGGGGTGTCGGATCGGGTAGTCATGCGGCAATCGATCGCCGGTTCACGGGCGCCGCCGGCGGCATGCGCACGCGGCTCCCGCCCTGCCGTCAGCCATCGGCCGGCAGCTGAGCGTTGTGATAGACCTCACTCACGTCGTCCAGCGCGTCCAGGCGCTCGAGCAGGTCGGTCAGCGGTTCGAGCACGTCCTCGGGCACGGCCACGCGGTTGTTCGGGCGCATGCCCACGCCTGCGTGCAGCGACTCCAGGCCGGCATCGGCCAGCGCCTGCTGCACCGCCTCGAAGCTCTCCGGCGCGCACAGCACGGTGCTTTCGCCGTTCTCGTTCACCACATCGTCGGCGCCGGCTTCGAGCGCCGCCTCCAGCACCTTTTCCTCGGCTGCCTCGTCACCGCCGGTGGCGAAGGTGAGCTCGCCGCAGCGAGTGAACTGGAACGCCACCGAGCCGGAGGTGCCCAAGTTGCCGCCGTGCCTGGTCAGCGCGTGGCGCACGTCCGCGACGGTGCGGGTGGGGTTGTCGGTGAAGCATTCGATGATCATCGCGACGCCACCCGGACCGTAGCCCTCGTAGCGAAGCTCCTCGCCGCCGCCCTCGGCACCCGAGCCGCGCTTGATCGCGCGCTCGATGGTGTCCTTGGTCATGTTGGCCGACAGCGCCTTGTCCACCGCCGCGCGCAGGCGCGGGTTGGCGGCCGGGTCGGCGACGCCGGCGCGGGTGGCGACGGTAATCTCGCGGATCAGCTTGGTGAACACCTTGGCGCGCTTGGCGTCTTCGGCGTTCTTGCGGCCTTCGATCGACGGGCCTCTACCCATGGCGGGAAACCTGAACAATGGACAAGCGGGCGATTTTACTCCAACCCGTGCCGCAGCCGACAAATTCCCATACCGCCGTGTGGTCGCGCGCCGAAGGCGCTCCTACGGGGAAGCGAATCGCCCGTTCTGCAGGAAGTGCACCACTTGTTGGGCGGCATCGGCCGACAGCACCAGGCCAGTGTGGCTGGTTTCGACCACGCAGTGGTCGGTGAGGCCCGGCAGCCGCGTTTCGGCGACGGCGACCGTGCCATCGTGCTCGCCTTCCATGTGCGCGAGCATGGCGCCCAGGCCGATCGGCACGCGGCCGGCGATCACGCCCACCTCGCGCTCGCCGTCCCAGCGCTCCATGCCGTGCTCGAGCAATTCACGGTTATGCCCCAGCAGGGCCTCGCCGCCCTGCCCGAAACCGGCGAAACCGCGCGCCGCGGCGCTGCCCTGCAGCGGGGAACCCAGGCAAACGATCCGCCCCGGCGGCAGGTCGACCGCTTCGCGGCAGGCCTGCAGCGCCAACAGGCCGCCCAGGCTGTGGCCAACCAGATGTACCGGGCCGGGTGCGTAACGCTGCATGCGCAGGTGCAGGCGCTCGACGATGCGCTCCTGCGAGGACACCACGCTCATGTAGTCGAAGCGGTCGACGGCGAAGCCCGCGTCGGCCATCCGCTTGTGCAGCAGGCCCAGCGCAAAGCCGCGCATCCACAGGCCGTGCAGCAGGATGATCTGGTCGGGCATGGCGCGGCCTGTCGTAGGGTGGGCTTCAGCCCACCTTGGGGCGTACGGCGGGGTGGCAAGGTGGGCTGAGGCCCACCCTGCGGGTACCGGTCAGCCGGCGACCTTGACGTGCAGTTCCTTGAGCTGCGCCTCGGCCACGGCCGAAGGAGCGTCGGTCATCAGGTCCTGCGCGCTGGTGGTCTTGGGGAAGGCGATCACGTCGCGGATCGACTCGGTGCCGGCCATCAGCGCGGCGATGCGGTCGATGCCGAAGGCCAGACCGCCGTGCGGCGGCGCGCCGAACTTGAGCGCCTTGAGCAGGAAGCCGAACTTGGCCTCCGCCTCTTCCGCGCCGATGCCGAGCAGCTCGAACACCGCGCTCTGCATCTCCGGGCGGTGGATACGGATGGAGCCTCCGCCGATCTCGTTGCCGTTGAGCACCATGTCGTAGCCGCGGCTGACCGCCGTGGCGGCGTTGGCCTTGAGGTCGGCGATGTCGTCGACCTTGGGCGCGGTGAACGGATGATGCAGGGCGACGTAGCGCTGCTCTTCCTCGTCGTACTCGAACATCGGGAAGTCGGTGACCCACAGCGGCTTCCAGCCCGCCTCGACCAGCCCGCGGTCCTTGCCGACCTTCAGGCGCAGCGCGCCCATGAAATCGGTGACGGTCTTCCACTTGCCCGCGCCGACGAACACGATGTCACCAGTCTGCGCGCCGGTGGCCGACAGCACCGCCTCCATGGCCGCGTCATCGAGGAACTTCGCCACCGGCGAGCTGACGCCCTCGCGGCCCTTGGCGCGATCCTCGACCTTGATCCAGGCCAGGCCCCTGGCGCCGTAGCGGGCGACGTACTCGGTCAGGCCATCGATGTCCTTGCGCGAGAGCGCCGCGCCGCCCGGCACGCGCAGCGCGGCGACGCGGCCGGCCGGGTCGTTGGCCGGCTCGGCGAACACCTTGAACTCCACGCCCTGGAGCGCCTCGGCCACGTCGACCAGCTCCAGCGCAATGCGCAGGTCCGGCTTGTCCGAACCGAAGCGGCGCATGGCCTCGGCGTAGGTCATGCGCGGGAAGCTGGCATCCAGTTCGACGTCTACCACTTCCTTGAACACGTGGCGGATCAGCCCCTCGACGAAGTCCTGCACGTCCTGCTCTTCGACGAACGCGAACTCCAGGTCGAGCTGGGTGAACTCCGGCTGGCGGTCGGCGCGCAGGTCCTCGTCGCGGAAGCAGCGCGCGATCTGGTAGTACCGGTCGAAGCCGGCCATCATCAGGATCTGCTTGAACAGCTGAGGCGACTGCGGCAGCGCGTAGAACTGGCCCGGATGCACGCGGCTGGGCACCAGGTAGTCGCGCGCGCCCTCGGGCGTGGCCTTGGTCAGGATCGGCGTCTCGATGTCCTGGAAACCGCGCGCGTCGAGGTAGCGGCGCAGCGCCTGCACCAGCTTGATGCGCCGGCGCATCATCGTCTGCATCTCCGGCCGGCGCAGGTCGAGGTAGCGGTAGGTCATCCGCAGGTCCTCGTTGGGGTTCTCGTGCAGCGCGAAAGGCAGATCCTTCGCCGCGTTGAGCACCTCGACGGTGTCGGCCACGAGTTCCACCGTGCCGGTCCTGAGCTTGTCGTTGACTGACAGGCGCTTGCGGATCGTGCCGGTGACCTTCAGGCAGTACTCGTTGCCGACCTCGCCCGCCACCGCAAATGCATCGGCGTTCTCGCGCTCGACCACCACCTGGGCCAGACCCTCGTGGTCGCGCAGGTCGATGAAGGCGACGTGGCTCTGCAGGCGGATCGTGTTGACCCAGCCGCACAGGGTGACGGTCTGGCCGACCAGCGACTCGTCGATGAGGCCGCAGTAGTGCGTGCGCATAGGAACGGGAACTCCGGGGATGGTGCCGATTGAGGCGTGCGAACGGACGATTTTAGCATCGCCCCGTCGGCCACATGCAGCCAGCCCTGTAGGAGCGCACCTGTGCGCGACCGTGACGCATCCGGGTCGCGCACCTGTGCGCCCCTGCACTGATGCATGGCTTGGCTCAGTCGCTCGCGGGCTTGCTCTCGGCGGCCGGGGCCGGAGCGGGGGCCGGCGCCGCTGCCTTGGCCTCGCCGTCGCCGGCCAGGTTGCGCTTCTTGTCCCCGTCCTTCTTGAAGTCGGTTTCGTACCAGCCGCTGCCGGCGAGCCGGAAGGAGGGTGCGCTGACCTTCCGCTGCACGCGCGGCGCCTCGCAGGACGGGCAGGCGGATGGGTCCGGGTCGGACAGCTTCTGCAGGCGGTCGAAACGGTGCCCGCACTGGGCACATTCAAATTCGTAGATGGGCATGTGTGGCTAACTCCGGGCAGGCAGCCCCGTCGGAAATGCTGGTGCGCATTATCGAGTCGCCCGTCGCGTTTTCAATGGCGTACGGCTTGGCGCATCCCGGCGCCGGGAGTAGCCTGCCTTTTGGCGCGCATGGACCTACGCGACACCACGCCTGCGCGCGTCTCCGCTGGACGTTGCCCTGCGTCCGTCGATCCGATGCCGGCATCGACCGTGCATCGCCCGCACCGCTACAGGAGTTGCCGTGAATCATCCCCGCCCCCTTCCCCGCCTCGCGCTGCTTCCGGCGGCGCTGCTGCTCGCCTGCTCCGCGGCGCACGCCCAGGACACCGGCGCCACTGCGCAGAAAGCCAGGAACCTCGGTACGGTGATCGTCACCGGCACGCGGGCCGACAACCGCACCGAAAGCAGCTCGCTCACGCCCGTGGACGTGGTGTCGGCGCAACTGCTCAAGCAGACCGGCACCACCGAGCTGTCCACCGCGCTGGCACGGGTGATTCCCTCGCTGACCTTCCCGCGCCCTTCCGCCGCCGACACCGCCGATTCGCAGCGCCCGGCACAATTGCGCGGCCTGTCGCCGGACCAGGTGCTGGTGCTGGTCGACGGCAAACGCTGGCACCCGGGGGCGATCATCCTCACCAACGGGGTGCTGGGCCGCGGCTCCCAGGCGGTCGACCTCAACACGATCCCGATCGACGCGATCGACCACATCGAAGTCCTGCGCGACGGCGCCTCGGCGCAGTACGGCTCCGACGCCATCGCCGGGGTGATCAACATCGTGCTGAAGAAGGGCGCCCAGGGCGGCGACGTGGCGCTCTCCGGCGGCCAGTACTCGGCGGGCGACGGGCGCAAGTGGCAGGGCTCGGCCAGCGCAGGCATACCACTGTCCGATGCCGGCTGGATCCGTTTCACCGCGCAGGCCGGCCACCAGGACTACACCAATCGCGCCGGTGCCAACCGCACGCGTCCGCAGGACGGGGTCACCCAGCGCTACGGCGATCCGGAAGTCACCGATCGCAACCTGATGCTCAACGGTCAGTACGACGTCGGCGGCGCACAGCTGTACGCCTTCGGCCACTACGGCAAGCGTGACTCGGTCTCCCCGGCTTTCTTCCGCAACCTGGACAACGCCAACGCGGTGCCGTCGCTCTACCCCAATGGCTACCTGCCGCTGGAAAACGCCCAGGCGACCGACCGCTCGCTGGTGGTGGGCATCCGGGGCAAGACGGACGGTGGCTGGCGCTGGGACGTTTCGGGCAACTACGGTGGCAATCGCGTGTCGTACGCCACCTTCAACACGCTCAACCGCGCCTACCTCAACGACTTCGGCAGCACGCCGACGCGCTTCCACGACGGCATCCTGGACGCCACACAGCAGTCGCTGGACGTGGACATCGCCAAGGACCTGTCGGTCGGCTGGCTGCCCAATGACGTGACGCTGGCCTTCGGCGCGGAATACCTGCGCCAGAGTTACCAGATCCAGGCTGGCGACCTGCCCTCGTACTACACCGGCACCTCGGGCTTCTCCGGCGGCGCGCAGGGTTTCGGTGGCTACCAGCCGGCCAACGCCGGCTCGCACAGCCGGCACGACGTGGCCGAATACGTGAGCGTGGAGACCAACCTGACCGACCGCCTGGGCACCTCGCTGGCGGTGCGCCACGAGGACTACTCCGACTTCGGCACGACCACCTCCGGCGCGCTGGCCGCCCGTTTCGATTTCACCGACCGTTTCGCTCTGCGCGGCAGCGCCTCGACCGGCTTCCGCGCGCCCTCGCTGGCGCAGCAGTACTACTCGTACACCTCGTCGCTCTACTTCGGCGAAGGCAACTCGCTGGGTCTGCCGGCCGGCATCTACAACACGGGCCTGGTGTCCTCGACCAGCGCCATCGCCACGCTGCTGGGCGGCGAGCCGCTCAAGCCCGAGAAGTCGCGCAACCTCACTTTCGGTGCCGTGTGGACACCGGTCGACGGACTGGACCTCAGCGCCGACCTCTACCAGATCAAGATCCGCGACCGCGTCACCCTCTCCAGCACGATCTCCACGACGTCGCCGGCGGTACGCGATTACCTCGCCGCCAACGGCATCACCAACACCAATTTCAGCGGCATCTCCTACTTCACCAACGCGGTGAACACCCGCACGCGCGGCATCGACCTGGTCGCCAGCTACCTGTTCGACGTGGGCGACGGCGCCTCGCTGCACACCACGGTCAGCTTCAACTACAACAAGAACGAAGTGACCGACGTGCGGGCGAACCCCGCGGTGCTGGACGCCCTGGGCGTGAGCTTCAAGCGCATCGACCGGCGCGACCAGTTCGGCCTGCTGGCCGACACCACGCCGCGCAGCAAGCTGATCTTCAACTGGCTCTACACCAATGGTCGCTGGAGCCTGGACAGCACGCTGACCCGCTATGGCGGCTTCACCTCGTACAACTCGACCGACCCGACGCTGGACCAGCGCTTCGACTCGAAGTGGCTGTTCGACCTGGCGCTCAACTACTCGATGGATCGCTGGATGTTCACGGTGGGCGCGGACAACGTGTTCGACAGCTACCCGGACCGGGTGATCCAGGCCAGCGACAACAACGGAGCGATGCCGTACAGCGTGTTCTCGCCGTTCGGTTTCAACGGGGCGTACGTGTACGGGAAGATCCGCTACAGCTGGTAGCTACAAGCCGCCCCGGAACAGCTCCCTCTCCCCTCCGGGGAGAGGGTTGGGGTGAGGGGCCGAGGCTCGCCACGGACTTCGGGCGGGCGAAGGATAAAGAAAAGCCATTCCTGCTTGCGCAGGAATGGTTCAAGGCAATAGCAGAATTTCCCGCGAGCCCCGCCCCTCACCCCAGCCCTCTCCCCGGAGGGGAGAGGGAGCAGAGCCGCGCGCCGATGCGGGCGTCAGGCAGCTTTGAAGGTAAGGCGCCCGCCCTCGGCATCCACATGGATGGTGGTGCCTGGCGTGAAGCGCCCTTCCAGGATTTCCCGCGCCAGCGGATTCTCCAGCTGCTGCTGGATCGCACGCTTGAGCGGCCGCGCGCCGTAGACCGGATCGAAGCCCACGTTGCCCAGCAGCGCCAGCGCGTTGTCGCCGATCTCGAGCTTCAGATCCCGCTCGGCGAGCCGCTTCTCCAGGTAGGCCAACTGGATCTTCGCGATCGCACGGATCTGGTCCTTCTCCAGCGGCCGGAACACCACCAGCTCGTCCAGGCGGTTGATGAACTCGGGCCGGAAGTGCGCCTGCACCACGCCCATCACCGCCGCCTTCATCTTGGTGTACTGCTCCTCGGGGTCGCCGCCCGAATCGGCCGCGTCCTGGATCATCTGCGAGCCCAGGTTCGAGGTCATCACGATGACGGTGTTGCGGAAGTCCACCGTGCGGCCCTGGCCGTCGGTCAGGCGCCCGTCGTCCAGCACCTGCAGCAGGATGTTGAACACGTCCGGGTGCGCCTTCTCCACCTCGTCCAGCAGGATCACCGCGTAGGGGCGGCGGCGCACCGCCTCGGTGAGGTAACCGCCTTCCTCGTAGCCGACGTAGCCCGGGGGGGCGCCGATCAGGCGAGCCACGGAGTGCTTCTCCATGAACTCGCTCATGTCGATGCGCACCATCGCTTCGGACGTGTCGAACAGGAATTCGGCCAGCGCCTTGCACAGCTCCGTCTTGCCCACGCCGGTGGGACCCAGGAACAGGAACGAGCCGTAGGGACGGTTCGGATCGGACAGGCCGGCGCGGGCGCGGCGGATCGCATCGGACACCGCGCGCACCGCCTCGTTCTGGCCGACCACGCGCTTGTGCAGCGCCTCCTCCATGTGCAGCAGCTTCTCGCGTTCGCCCTCGAGCATCTTGGATACCGGGATGCCGGTCCAGCGCGAGACGACTTCCGCGATCTCCTCGTCGGTGACGCGGTCCTGCACCAGCTTGAACTCCTGCTTCTCGGCGGCCTGCGCGGCGGCGAGCTGCTTTTCGAGCTCCGGCAACTGGCCGTACTGGATCTCGCTCATCCGGGCGTAGTCCTGCCGGCGCTGGGCCGCTTCCAGCTCCAGCCGCGCCGCCTCGATCTGCTCCTTGATCTTGGTCGCACCCTGCAGCGCGGCCTTCTCGGACTTCCACACCTCGTTCAAATCGGAGAACTCGCGTTCGAGCTTCTCGATGTCGCTCTCCAGATCGGCCAGGCGCTTCTTGGACGCCTCGTCGGTCTCCTTCTTCAGCATCTCGCGCTGGATCTTCAACTGCGTCAGGCGCCGCTCCAGGCGGTCGAGCTCCTCCGGCTTGGAGTCGATCTCCATGCGGATGCGGCTGGCCGCCTCGTCCATCAGGTCGATCGCCTTGTCCGGCAGCTGGCGGTCGGTGATGTAGCGGTTGGAGAGCGTGGCCGCGGCGACGATCGCCGGATCGGTGATCTCGACACCGTGGTGCACCGCATAGCGCTCCTTCAGGCCGCGCAGGATGGCGATGGTGTCCTCGACCGAAGGCTCGCCCACGAAAACCTTCTGGAAACGTCGTTCCAGCGCGGCGTCCTTCTCGATGTACTTGCGGTACTCGTCCAGCGTGGTGGCGCCGATGCAGTGCAGCTCGCCGCGCGCCAGCGCGGGCTTCAACATGTTGCCCGCATCCATCGCGCCCTCGGCCTTGCCGGCGCCGACCATGGTGTGCAGTTCGTCGATGAACAGGATCACCCGCCCTTCCTGCTTGGCCAGGTCATTCAGCACGGCTTTCAGGCGCTCCTCGAACTCGCCGCGGAACTTGGCGCCGGCGATCAGCGCGCCCATGTCCAGGGCCAGCACGCGGCGGTCACGCAGGCCCTCGGGTACCTCGCCCTTGACGATGCGCTGGGCCAGCCCCTCGACGATCGCGGTCTTGCCCACGCCCGGCTCGCCGATCAGCACCGGGTTGTTCTTGGTGCGCCGCTGCAGCACCTGGATGGTGCGGCGGATCTCCTCGTCGCGGCCGATCACCGGATCGAGCTTGCCGCTCTCGGCGCGCGAGGTCAGGTCGACGCAGTACTTCTCCAGCGCCTGGCGCTGGTCTTCGGCGTTCTCGCTCTGCACCTTCTCGCCGCCACGCACCTTGTCGATCGCCGCTTCCAGGTTGGCCTTGGTGGCGCCGGCGGCCTTCAGCGCCGCGCCGACCTCGCCCTTGTCCTCCAGCGCCGCCAGCACGAACAGCTCGCTGGCGATGAACTGGTCGCCGCGCTGCTGCGCGAGCTTGTCGGTCAGGTTGAGCAGGCGCGTCAGGTCGTTGCCGACGCTGATGTTGCCTTCCTGCCCGCGCACCTGCGGCAGCCGGCCGAGGATCTCGCCGACGCGCTCGCGCAGCGCCGGCACGTTGACGTGCGCCTGGGTCAGCAGCGGCGCGGTCGAGCCGCCCTGCTGGTCGAGCAGCGCGGCCATCACGTGCGCCGGCTCCAGGATGTTGTTGTCGCGGCCCACGGCCAGCGACTGCGCGTCGGCCAGCGCCTGCTGGAAACGCGAGGTGAGTTTGTCCATCCGCATGATGTGGATCCTTCGAAAATCCAGGGCGGCCCCCGGCCGCGATGCGCATGAGATAGGGGCGTCTCAGTGGCCTTCAAGACGACCGGCACACCTGTTCGGGGCAGGGGCCGGGCCCGTATCATTTTCGGTTCAGCCCGCAGGGACGCCGTGTGATGAAACCTTCCGGATCGCGTGTATGAGCAGCCTCGCGTGGGCGTGGTTCAACGCGCTGCAATTGCTTTTCACCCTGCTCTGGACCGCCGCCTGGATCTGCCTGGCGCTGTTGGTGCGCCTGCTCACCGGCGGACGCCACTGGCCGCTGCGGATGGCCTCTCGCTGCTGGGCGCCCGGGCTGCTGCACGGCGCCGGCGCGCGGCTGGAAGTGCACGGACTGGATCGGGTCGACTGGTCGCGGCCGCACATATTCGTGGCCAACCACCAGTCGATGATCGACATCTGCGCGCTGTTCCGCGCCGTGCCGGTGCCGTTGCGTTTCGTGCTGAAGCAGGAGCTGGCGAAGGTGCCCTTCGTCGGCTGGTACGCACAGGCGATGGGCATGGTGTTCATCGAGCGCGCCAGCGCACGCAGTTCGGCGCGCCGCCTGCGTGCGGCGGTCGAGGTCGTGCGTGGCGGGGCCAGCGTTTGTGCGTTCCCGGAAGGCACGCGCAGCCGCGGCCGTGTGGGCCCGTTCAAGGGCGGCGCCTTCCAGCTGGCGATCGAGGCCGGCGTGGCGGTGGTGCCGGTGGCGATCGAAGGCAGCGGCAGGGTATTGCCGGCCGCGGGCTTTCATGTGCGCCCTGGAAAAATCGTGGTGCGGTTCGGCAGTCCGCTCTCCAGCCAGGGGCTCGTGCCCCACGAGCGCAGTGCGCTGGCCCGGCAGGCGCGCGAGGCGGTGGTCGCGTTACTGGCCGAAAGCTCTGCTCAGTAGCGCAGCAGCGCGTGCAGCGGCGCCTTGCCCTGCCAGCGCGCCCTGCCCGCGAGCGCCTCCAGCTCGATCACCACGCCCGCCCCCACCAATTCGACGCCGAGCCGCTCGAGCAGCGCCTGCGCCGCGGCCAGCGTGCCGCCGGTGGCGAGCACGTCATCGACCAGCAGCGCGCGTTCGCCGCGGGCCAATGCATCGGCGCGCACTTCCAGCCGGTCGTGGCCGTACTCCAGCGCGTAATCGATGGCGACCACCGGCGGCGGCAGCTTGCCCGGCTTGCGCAGCGGCACGAAGCCCGCGTTGAGCTTTTGCGCCAGTGCCGCGCCGAAGATGAAGCCGCGCGACTCGATCCCGCACACCACCCGCACGCCCTCGCCCAGCCAGGGCTCGGCAAGGGCATCGATGCAGCGCGCGAAGGCGCCCGCATCGGCCAGCAGCGGCGTGACGTCGCGGAACACGACGCCCGGCTGCGGGAAGTCGGGAATGGCGCGGATGAAGGCTTCGAAGTCGTGCATGGCATGGCCCTCGTCGGGAGTCGTGCAGGATCGCCTATTTTCGCCGGGCGCCGCGCAGCGTGCCCAGCAGGATGCCGGCCAAGGCCAGCGCCAGTCCCAGCCAGTCGCCAGCACCAGTGGGGCGCTTGAACAACAGCACATCCAGCACGAAAGCCAGCGCCGGCTGCAGCAGGAGCAGCAGCCCCACCAGCGACGCCGGCAGCAACGGCATTGCGCGCACCATCAACAGCCAGGCGATCACCTGACCGAAGAAACCCAGGGCCAGCAACGCGCTCCAGCTGCGCGCCGTCGTCAGCGCGAAGGTGTCGCCCTCGAAGCCGCCCCAGGCGAGCAGCAGCCCCGCGCTCAGCAGGCTCATCAACCCCAGGAACTGGGCAGCCGACAATGCCGTGTGCCCGGACAGCGCCCGCCGGAAGCTCAGCAGGTACAACGTATAGGCCACGCCGCTGGCAAGCCCGAGCCACACGCCCAGCCGATGCCGCGCGTCGAACAGCGACCAGTGCGCACCGACCAGCAGCCACAACCCGGCCAGCGCCACCGCCAGGCCCGGCACGAACCATCGCCCCAGCCGCTCGCGGTAGACCCACCAGCCGACCAGTGCCATCAGGAACACCTGGAAGTTGGTCAGCAACGTGGCGACGCCGGGGCCGACCCAGAGGATCGAGCGGTGCCAGAAGATCAGGTCGAGTGAGAACCCCAGCGCCGGCAGCAGCGCGAGCGTGAGGTCGCGCCAGCGGATGCGTACCCACCGCCGGGTCAGTACCACCCAGCCGAAAAGCATCGCGCCGCCGAACAGCATGCGGTAGAACGCCGAGACGGTCGGCGCCACCTGTGCCAGCACGACGAAGATGCTGGTGGTGGACAGCAGCATCGCGCCCAGCGCCATGCGGCCGACCGCCGCCGGCGGCGCGCCGGGCGCCGCGGCCTGGGGAGCCTGTGCGGTCACGGCGTATCGGTCGCCAGTTGCGTGTCGCCGTCCCAGTCGCCGATCGATGCGCGCGCCTCGGCCAGCTGCGCCTCGACCTGGCGCACCACCGCTTCGGCGGCCTCGGCGGAGGATTCGGGCACCATCACGGCGACGTAGTCGAGCGCGGGCAGCTGGCCCACCGCCCCGGTCAGGTACTCGCCGGACACGAACGCGGGAATGTCATCGCGTTCCAGCGCATCCTTCACCAGATGGGCGTCGATCAGGCTTTCGGCTCGGTAGGCGATGCGCATGCGGCCACGCTACTGCGCGGCGAACGGAGCGGCAAGCGGAACGCCCCGCCTCGCCTCGGAGAGCGAGCGAAGAGGCCCGGTGCTGGAAGGGAACCCGACGAAGCCCTCCTCCCGGCAGAGGGTTGCGCGGGAGCGGTTTCCCCGCCGCCACGAAAAGAACGCAGGGCCACTCGCAACTCAGGGTAAACTCCCCGGTTTCCGCCCCGTACCCGCCCGAGCCGCACCGATGTCCAGCGAGAACCCCGCCGCCGAAGCCCCCAACCAGGAAAACATGCCGCGGGATTTCGTGCGCCAGATCATTCGCGAGGACCTCGCCAGCGGCAAGCACACGGCGATCCGCACGCGCTTCCCGCCCGAGCCCAACGGCTACCTGCACATCGGCCACGCCAAGGCGATCTGCCTGAACTTCGGCATCGCGCGCGAGTTCGGCGGCTGGTGCAACCTGCGCCTGGACGACACCAATCCGGGCAAGGAAGACCCCGAGTTCGTCGAGGGCATCAAGGACGACGTCCGCTGGCTGGGCTACGAGTGGCACGACCTGCGCCACGCGTCGGACTATTTCGATGTGTTCTACCGCGCTGCGCTCAAGCTGATCGAGGACGGCAAGGCCTACGTCGACGACCTGTCTGCCGACGAGGTGCGCGAATACCGCGGCACGCTGACCGAGCCGGGCCGCAATTCCCCGTACCGCGACCGTTCCGTTGAGGAAAATCTCGACCTGTTCAAGCGCATGCGCGCGGGCGAGTTCGCCGACGGCAGCAAGACGCTGCGCGCGAAGATCGACATGGCCTCGGGCAACATCAACCTGCGCGACCCGGCGCTCTACCGTATCCGCAAGGTCGCCCACCAGAACACCGGCGACGCCTGGCCGATCTACCCGATGTACGACTTCGCCCACGCGCTGTCGGACGCGATGGAAGGCATCACCCATTCGCTGTGCACGCTGGAGTTCGAGGACCATCGCCCGCTCTACGACTGGTGCGTGGACAACGTCGACCTCACCGCGCATCCGGCGCTGTGGCGGTCGGTGGTCGAGGCCGGCCTGGAGGCCAGGCCCGCCAAGCCGCGGCAGATCGAGTTCTCGCGCCTGAATCTGTCCTACTGCATCACCAGCAAGCGCAAACTCGCGCAACTGGTGAACGAAGGCCTGGTCGACGGCTGGGACGACCCACGCATGAACACCCTGCGCGGCCTGCGCCGGCGCGGCTTCACGCCGGCCGGCCTGCGCCTGCTGATCGAGCGGCTCGGCATCAGCAAGCAGAACAGCGTGATCGACTACGCCATCCTCGAGAACTGCGTGCGTGAGGACCTGGACGCCACCGCGCCGCGGCGCATGGCCGTGCTCGATCCGATCAAGCTGACCATCACCAACCTGCCCGGCAATCACGAAGAGACTCTCGTCTTCTCCAATCATCCGAAGGACGAGAGCTTCGGCACACGCGAGGTGCCGTTCGGGAGCACCGTGTGGATCGAGCGCGAGGACTTCGCCGAGGTGCCGCCCAAGGGCTTCAAGCGCCTGGTCCCCGACGGCGAGGTGCGGCTGCGCGGCGTGGGCATCGTCAAGTGCGGGGAAGTGGTCAAGGACGCCGCCGGCGACGTGATCGAACTGCGCTGCACGCTCGATCCGGACTCGCGCGCCGGCCTGCCGGGCGCCGACCGCAAGGTCAAGGGCACCATCCACTGGGTCAGCGCGCGCCACGCGGTCGCCGCCGAGGTGCGCCTCTACGACCGCCTGTTCGACGTACCGGCGCCGGACGACGAGAGCGACGGCAAGAGCTGGATCGAACACATCAATCCCGACGCCAAGCGCGTGGGCCGCGGCTGGCTGGAGCCGGCGGCGGCACATGTCGAACCGGAACAGCGCTTCCAGTTCGAGCGGCTGGGCTACTTCGTCGCCGACCGCATCGACCACCGGCCGGACGCGCCGGTGTTCAACCGCACCGTGACCCTGCGCGACACCTGGGCCAAGCAGGGCTGACGTGCTGCTGCCCCTGCAACTGCATCTGACTCTTCCGCCGTGGGTGGAAGAGGTCGCCGATACCCGCAAGCGCTACCTCTCCGACGAGGAGCGCGTGGGCCTGGCCATCGAGCTCGCCCGCCAGAACGTCAGGCGCAGCCACGGCGGGCCGTTCGGCGCGGCGGTGTTCCACGAGGATGGCCGGCTGGTTTCGGCCGGCATCAACCGCGTCGTGCCGCAGAACTGCTCGGTGGCGCATGCGGAGATGATGGCCTACATGCTGGCGCAGCAGCGGCTGGCGAGCTTCCGCCTCAACGCCGGCACCAACGGCCGCTTCATCCTGGCGACCAGCGCGCAGCCGTGCTGCCAGTGCTACGGCGCCACCGTGTGGGCGGGCATCGACGAACTGCTGATCGGCGCGCGCGCCGAGGATGTCGAATCGCTTACCACCTTCGACGAAGGCCCGCTGCCGGCCGACTGGGTCAGCCAGCTCGAACGCCGCGGCATTGCCGTGCGCCGCGACATCCTGCGCGAGGAAGCGCGCGTGGTGCTCGCCGACTACGGCCAGAGCGGAGCGCACTATTGACCCGGCTGCGCGCCGCCCTGCCGTTGCTGCTGCTGGTGGTCGCCGGCGTGGTGCTGTTCGCCTCCGGCGCGCTGGACCGCCTCAACCCCGAGCAACTGGTCGCGCACCAGGCCGAGATGCACGCGCAGATCGCGGCCAATCCCTGGCTCTCGCGTCTGGCCTACATCGGCCTGCTGACGCTTGCGATGGCGACCGGCATCCCCGGCACGGTGATCATCATCTTCGCTGGCGGCTTCGCCTTCGGCGTGGTCGAGGGGACCACCTGGTCGTCGATCGGGTTGACCCTGGGCTCGCTGATCCTGTTCCTGGCCAGCCGCTATGCCTTCGGCGCGGGCAGCCGCCACCCGCCGGCGCTGGTGGCGCGGCTGCACCAGGGCTTCGAGCAGCACCCGGTCAGCTACACGCTGTTCCTGCGCTTCGTGCCGGTGGCGCCGTTCGGGCTGATCACCGTCTGCCTGGCCTGGCTGCGTTGCCCGATGTGGCTGTTCGTCGGTGCCACCTGGCTGGGTGGCACCGTCGCGCTGGTGTTCGAGACCTCGATCGGTGCCGGCCTGGGGCATGCGCTCAGGCAGAGCGACCGGATCGGCCTGGGCCTTTTCATGCATCGCGAGGTACTGCTGCCGTTGGGCGCGATCGCCCTGCTGGCGCTGGTGCCGCTGCTGATCGGCCGACTCACGCGGCGCCAGCGGCAGCAGCAAGGCTAGCGGGTCGTCTGCAAGGGTGACTCCGGGCGCAGCCGGGCGGATGGCGCTCGCGCACCGGGGCGCTCCTGCAAGGGCTCGGTGGCCGCCGCATGCGCCAGTGACTCCAGGAGGCCCGGCAGTTCGTCCATGGTGGTGAACAGGCGGTGCGCGCCTGCCTCGCGCAGTCGCGCCGCCGGCGTGCGGGCCGCGAAGCCGAGCACCGTCATGCCCGCCGCGACGCCGCCAGCCACACCGGCCGGCGAATCCTCGACCACCACGCAGGCCGCGGGCGCCACGTCCATGCAGCGGGCGGCGTGCAGGAAGAGGTCGGGCGCCGGCTTGCCGCGCGCGACATGGGCGGCACTGAACAGGTGGCCCTCGAAGCGAGGCAGCAGGCCGACCCGGCCCAGGCTGAAGCGCACCTTCTCCGGGCCGCCGTTGGAGGCCACACAGAACGGTAGCGCCAACCCGTCGAGCACGCGTACCACGCCCGGCACAGGCGCAAGTCCGGCAGCCAGCGCGTCGAACAGGCGCCGGTCGTGCTCGGCCTCGAAGTCCTCCGGCAGGGCCCGGCCGAGCCGTTCGGCGGCCAGCGCCAGGCAGTGCGCCATGGTGCGGCCAAGGAACAGCTCGTCCATCTGGCTGTCATCGAGAACCAGTCCTTGCTCGGCCAGCAGCCGCGCGAGCACGCAGTTGGCGATCGGTTCGCTGTCGACCAGCACGCCGTCGCAGTCGAAGATGACCAGACCGGGCGGCCCGACGCTCACTCGAACACCGGCTCGCAACGCACGTCGCAGCGCACCGAGTTGGCCAGGAAACACGTCTGGTGCGCCTGGTG
This sequence comes from Frateuria sp. GZRR33, assembly GCF_051900425.1. Taxonomy (NCBI): domain Bacteria; kingdom Pseudomonadati; phylum Pseudomonadota; class Gammaproteobacteria; order Lysobacterales; family Rhodanobacteraceae; genus Frateuria; species Frateuria sp. GZRR33. The sequence continues at coordinate 203,378 of NZ_JBHZGK010000002.1, read as the reverse complement.
GTGCAGGTGCTCGACCTGTTCGCGCGTGGGCCGGGCGTCCCCGGAAAAATCCACGCGCGGACGCAGCAGCACGTCGCGCATCACGGTCCGCCCCTGCCCGTCGCGTCCCATGCTGCCGATCGCGGCGTCGCGGTAGCTGTCCACGCGGAAACCCTGGCGTGCGGCCAGGCTGAGGAACCACAACATGTGGCAACTCGCCAGCGAGGCGACGAAAGCCTCCTCCGGATCCACCGCTGAGGGATCGGACATCGGTACCGGCACCACGTCTGCCGACGAGGACATCGGCAGTTGTTCGCCGCCATCGAAGCGCACCATGTGGCGCCGGCTGTAGCGGTTGTCCAAGAAAGGCTGGTCCTCGCGGACCCAGGTCAGTTCGGCGGTGTGCTTGCTCATGCGCGTTTCCTTTGGGCCCAGAAACCCTTCAGGGGCGCACCCTGTGCGCGACCATGGGCCATGGCGGTCGCGCGCAGGGTGCGCTCCTACAGAAGCGTCAGGTCCGCTTGCGGAAGTACAGCCATGCGCCCAGCCCAAGCACCGCCGCAGGCAGCAGGTTGGCCGGCAGCGGCGGCACCCCATAGATCGTCGCGAAATTGACCAGCGCCTTCTGCAGGAAGTACCAGCCAATCGCCAGCAGGATGCCGACGAAGATACGCTTGCCCAGGCCGCCCGAGCGCAACGCGCCGAAGGCGAACGGCATCGCGCACAGCACCAGCACCAGCGTGTTGAGCGGATAGAGCACGCGGCCCCAGAAGGTCACCGCGTAGACGCCCGGGTTCTGCCCGTTGCGTTCGAGGTAGCTCATGTTGCGGTAGAGATCGCGCATCGGCAGGTACTGCGGCTGGATCACCGACTGCTCGAGCACACGCGGGTTGAGCCGCGAATCCCAACGCTCGCTGGCGTGGCGGGAGGTGTGCGTGCCGCTCGCGTCGAGCGTGGTGCTGCGCACGCCCTTGAGGATCCACTCGCGCCCGTCGTTCTCCGCCGACTGCGCCCAGTCGAAACGGTCGATCTGGCCGTCCGGCGACAGTGTGAACACGCGTACGTCGGCCAGCTGCACCACGTTGTGGCCCTGCACCTGCTTGATCAGCGTGGCCTTGGCATTGACGATCCGGTTGCCGTCGCGCGCCCACAGACCGGTGTTGCCGGACAGGCCCAGGTGGTTGGCCTTCATGCGCAACTGGATGGCCTGCGCCTTCTGGTCGCCCCATGGCGCTGCGGTCTCGCCCAGGATGGTCACGCCCACGATCAGCACGGCGACCACGCCGGCCGCCGAGGCGGCGATGCGCAGCCGCGACATGCCCGCGGCGCGCAGCGCGGTGAGCTCGCCGTTGCCGGCCAGGCTGCCCAGCCCCATCAGGCCGCCGATCACCGCGGCGAAAATGAAGTACTCGTACAGGCGCCGGGGCACCGTCACCAGCACGTAGCTGATCGCGTCGAAGGTGGTGAACCCGTTGCGTCCGACGAAACCCAGCTGGCGCAGCAACTGCGTCACCACGTCGAAACCGGTCAGCACCAGCCAGGTGGTCAGCAACGAGCCCAGCACCGTGAGGCCGACCAGCCGGTCGACCCGCTTGATCGCCAGGCCCATCACGCCACCGCCTTGCGCGGACCGCGTGGCTTGCGCGGGGCGTGCTGTTTCCAGAACAGCCACCCCGCCAGCGCCAGCGCCAGCAGATGCACCAGCAGCAGAGGCAGCGAGTTGGCCCAGTGGCCCTTGCCGATCTGTGCGCGCCCCAGCGCCAGCAGCAGGTAATAGAAGTAGAAGCCCAGCAGCGCCAGCAGGATGCGCCCGTAGCGCGGCTCGCGCGGGCTCTGCCGCGACAGCGGCAACGCCAGCATCAGCAGCACGAACGCCATTGGCGGCGCGTGGATGCGCCAGGCGAACTCGGCGCGCGCGTCGGGCGAAGGCGAGTTGGCCAGCGCCCAGGTGCCCTGCGAGTGGGCCGGATCTTCCTCGTCGTCGGCCTTCACGTCGGACAGGGCGATGTCGTTGCGCGCGTACTGCATGCGCCACCAGTCGTCGCGGCCGAGCGGGATCTTGTACTGCCAGCCGTTGCGCAACGCCATGAAGCGGCCTTCGCCGTTGCTCTCCTGGTACAGCTGCCCGCCCGCGGCAGTGACCACCTTGAGCTGGCGCACGCCATCGCTGTCCGCGCCTTCGGTGGCCACGAAGGTCTTGCCAAGCACGCTGCCATCGCGGCTGAGCGAGTCGACGAAAATGATGCCGCCCTTGCCCGGCAGCTCGGTGAAGCGGCCGGCATCCAGCCCCGCGGCGATCACCGAGCGGTTGGCCTCGGCCACCAGCGCATCGGCGGTGCGCACCGCCCACGGGCCCAGCCACAACGACACCGCACCGGTGACCAGCACGATGATGCCGGCCAGGATCGCCACCGGCTTGAGCAGGCCGCCCGGCCCCATGCCGGAGGAGGCCAGCACGTGCATCTCGCTTTCGCGGTACATGCGGCCCAGCGCCATCATGACGCCGAGGAAGCCGGCCAGCGGCAGCAGGTTGGTCAGTCCGTCCAGCGTGCGCAGGCCCAGCACCGGGAACATCACGCTGGCCGGGAAGCTGCCGCCGGCGACCTGTTGCAGGACCTTGGCGAACGTCGTGCCGGTAATGATCGCGACCAGCACGATGGTCGTGGCCGCCACGGTCTGGGCCAGCTCGCGCAGGAAGTATCGGTCGAGGATGCTCAGCATGCGATAGGATTGAAGGTCTCGCACCGCAGGCCGGCGCTTAGGGATGCTCTGACCGCCAAGTCTAACGGTTCGCACTCTTTCTTACTTCGCAGGACCCCTCCCGATGACGCTTCAGTTCAGTCTGGTTGCCGCCAGCACCTCGCCCGAAACCGTCGATACCCCCTGCCTGGTGGTGGGTGTCTACGAGAACGGCCTGCTGACCAGCGCGGCCGCACGCGTGGATGGCGCGGCCGAGGGCGCGATCAAGCGCCAGGTCGAAAGCGGCGACGTCAACGGCAAGGCCGGCAGCGTCAGCATGCTGTTCGCGCCGGCCGGCGTGGCCGCCCGCCGCGTGCTGGTGGTGGGCCTGGGCGCGCAGAAGAGCTTCGACGCGGCCCGGTACCAGAAGGTCAACCTCGAAGCCATCCGCGCGCTGGGCAAGCTGCCGGTCGATTCGGCCGTGTCCTTCCTTACCGAAGTGGATGTGCCGGGCCGTGATGCCGCCTGGCGCGTGCGCACCGCGGCACTGGCCGCCGACCACGCGGCCTATCGCTACACCGCCACCTTCAAGCCGCGCGAGAAGAACACGCAGCCGGAACTGAAGTCGGTCGCCCTGGCCGCTGGCGATGAAGCCAGGCCTGGCCTCGACCAGGCCGTGGCGATTGCCGAAGGCGTGCGCTTCGCCCGCGAGCTGGCCAACCTGCCGCCGAACATCTGCAACCCGGTCTACATAGCAGCGCGCGCGCAGGCGTTCGCCGAGGCCAACGAGGGCGTCAGCTGCCGCGTGCTCGACCACGGGGAAATGGACAGGCTCGGCTTCGGCTCGCTGCTGGCGGTCGGCCGCGGCTCGGCCAACAAGCCGCGCCTGATCGCGCTCGAATACAAGGGCGGCGCCGAGGGCGACAAGCCCTACGCGTTCGTCGGCAAGGGCATCACCTTCGATTCGGGCGGCCTCAGTCTCAAGCCCGGCGCGGGCATGGAAGAGATGAAGTTCGACATGGGCGGCGCGGCGGGCGTGCTCGGCGCGTTCGTCGCCGCCGTAAAGATGAAGCTCAAGCTCAACCTGGTCTGCGTGGTGCCCTCGGCCGAAAACATGCCCGACGGCGACAGCTACCGCCCCAGCGACGTGCTCACCAGCCTGTCGGGCCTGACCATCGAGGTGCTCAACACCGACGCCGAAGGCCGCCTGATCCTGTGCGACGCCCTGACCTGGACCGCGCAGACCTACCAGCCAAAGGCGATCGTCGATGCCGCCACGCTGACCGGCGCCTGCGTCATCGCGCTGGGCAAACACGCCACCGGCCTGATGAGCAAGCACGACGACCTGGCCGCCGAACTGCTCGACGCGGGCGAAAACACGCTCGACCGTGCCTGGCGCCTGCCGCTGTGGGACGACTATCAGGTGCAGCTGGAATCGGGCTTCGCCGACGTGGCCAACATCGGCGGCAAGAGCGCAGGCGCGATCACCGCCGCCTGCTTCCTCTCGCGTTTCACCGAAGGCCAGCGCTGGGCGCACCTGGACATCGCCGGCACCGCCTGGGACGAGGGCCGCAAGGGTCTCGCCACCGGCCGCCCGGTGCCGCTGCTGGCGCAGTGGCTGATCGACCGCGCCGGCTGATCGCCACGCACCGGCGCCGCGCGCGCGGCGCCGGCGTTCCCTTCCTCCTGCCGAGTCGACCATGCCTCGCGCCGACTTCTACCTGATCGACAAGCCGCGCTTTCGCGAACAGCCGCTGCTGCTGGTGTGCGAGCTGGCCCGTCGCGCCTACGCGGCGCAGCAGCCGACGCTGATCCTCACCCGCGACTTCGAGCAGGCCGAGGCGGTGGACGAACTGCTGTGGGATTTCGACAGCGACGCCTACATCCCGCACCAGCTCGCCGGGGACGAGGACGACGCGCACACCGCGGTGCTGATCGTGCCGCCCGGTATCGAGACCGCGGACCGCGCGCTGCTGATCAACCTGCGCGAGACGTGCCCGGCCGGCCGCTTCGAGCGGGTGCTGGAAGTGGTGGCTGCCGACCCGGCCGAGCGCACCGGCTCGCGCGATCGCTGGCGCGAGTACCAGCAACGCGGCTTCGAGCTGGCCAAGTTCGACATGTAGGAGCGCACCTGTGCGCGACCGGTGACGGCGGATCTCCCGGCGCGACAACACGTCGCTCGCGCACCGGGCCGATCGGGGCGGCTGGCCGCACACGCACAGCGGCGTCCAGGCGGTATGCTCTTGGTCATCTTCGGACAGGGGCCGGACGATGGACCAGGGGATCGAGGAAGCCCAGGCAATGCCGGCGGTCGCGGCTGGCCGCGCGCGCGGCGGGCGCGCCACGCAACAGGATGCCTGCATCTGCCTGCACGACGCGGCCAGCGACGCGCGGCTGCTGGTCCTGGCCGACGGCATGGGCGGCGACGGCGCCGGCGAACTGGCCTCCGCCGGGGTCATCGATGTAACGCGCCGGTTGTGGCAGCAGGGCCTGTGGCGCGAGCAGCCAGGCCCCCTGTTCCTTGAAACGCTGTGCCAGTCCGCCCACGCCGAGCTGCGCCGGCGCGGCGAAGGGCTGGTGGGGGCCGAACCGCACTCGACGGTGGTCGCGCTGCTGGTCCGCGGGCGACGCGCCTGCTGGGCGCACGTCGGCGACAGCCGGCTTTACCGGTTCCAGGGCGGACGCTGCCTCGGGCGGACCGAGGATCACAGCGTGGCGCAACTGAAAGTGGCCCGCGGCGAGCTCGCCGCCGAGGCGATGGGCGAGGACGTCGACCAGCACATGCTGCTGCGCGGGCTGGGTGGGCCGCAGCCGCCGCAGGTCGAACACGGCCTGGCGACGTTGCGCCCCGGCCAGGCCTTCGTGCTCTGCAGCGACGGCGTGTGGGAGCGACTCTCGACCGAGGAACTGGGCCGGTTCGCCCGCCGGGGCAACCTGCGCGGCGCCGTGCAGGAGGCGCTGTTACGGGCAGTGGAGCGCGGCGGCGCGGACGGCGACAATGTCTCCTTGATCTTCGCCCGGATAGGCTGGGTGCAATGGTTGCGCGCCCATGGCCGCCGGCTGTGGAAACGACTTGCCCGCCGCCGCATGGCGAGCGACGTGGGTATCGGACAGGTATGAGGGAATCGGTGCAAAACTCGCTAGACGCGCGCTTCGCGCACAGCCCGCGACTGGGGCCACTGCTGCTGGTCGGAATGCTGGCCGTCGGCCTGGGCGGCTGCGCCCAGCTGCAGCAGCTGAAGGCACGCATCTCCGGCCGCGGCAAGCCAACCGTCACGGTGACGCCCGCCGCCGCCCCGGCGCCGGCGCCGGCCCCGGCGGACGAGGCGCCGCCGCCCTCGCTGACGTCGATCATCAACGACCAGCTGCAGTCCGGACACTATGCCGAGGGCGAGCGGCAACTGCGCCGCTACCTCGCGGCCTACCCGGACGACCGTGCCGCGCAGGCGATGCTCCGCCAGCTCACGGTCGACCCGGAAGAGGCGCTGGGCCACGCCTCGCGCCCTTACGTGGTACGCCCGGGCGATTCCTACAGCACGCTGGCCGCCCGCTTCCTCGGTGACGGCGGGCGCTTCCTGATCCTGGCCCGCTACAACGACTCGGCCGATCCTTCCATGCTGCGCGTGGGCCAGACCCTGCGCGTCCCCGCTTCGCGACTGGCCGCCGGCACGCGGCCGGAAGGCCCGGTGCAGTCCACCGCCGAGCCGTCGGCGGCACCTGCCGCCGATGGCTCGGGCGTGGCCAAAGCGCGCCGCCTGCAGGACGAAAGCCTCGCGCTGCTGCACAAGGGCCAGCACAGCCAGGCGCTGGAACGGATGGACCAGGCGCTGGACGCCGACCCGCAACTGCCGCCTTCGGGCGCCGATGCCAGGGCGCTCCGCCAGCAGCTGGTTTCGGTCTACCACCAGCGGGCGATCGTGCTCTACCGCGACCAGCAGCTGGACCAGGCGATCTCCCTGTGGAACCGCGTGCTGGCGATCGAGCCAGATTTCGAGCCGGCGACGGTGTACCGCGCACGGGCGCTTGAGCTCAAGCAGCGGTTGAAGCAGTTCTGAGGGCTCGCCGGATCGGTATCCTTGCCTGCCCCGTCCTTGGCGGGGCGGCTCAACGGCGCAGGATCCCGGGCTTCCCCCTTCGAGGGAAGGCTGGGATGGGGATGGGCTTCCTCCCATCCCCGCAGGCCGCGCCCTAATCCCGCGTCGCCTTGTCCTCCACCCGTTCTGCCGTCGGCAGGATGCGGGTGGGCAGTTCCAGCGGTGACGTCGGTTTGGCGGTGGGCCGACCGGGCCGCCGCTCGCGTGCCTGCAAGGCGTTGCACATCAGGTTGAAGGCGGTGAACAGGCGGCCCAGTTCGTCGTGGCGCACCAGCCGGATACGATGCCGGAAGTCGCCCCGGCCAACCCGCAACATGGCCTCGCCAAGCACGTCCAGCAGGCCGAGCAGGCGGCGGAACAGCCAGTAGGCCGCGCCGGTCACCGCCGCCAGCGTCACCAGCAACACGGCGACGATGGCCTGGAGCGTGGTCTTCTGGGCTGCCCGCAGCGGGGCATCGCTGATGCCCAGCCGCAACTGGCCGACCTTGGCCGTCTGGTAGTTGACCGGCACGTCGAACACCAGCATCTCGCCGGAGTCGTCACCGTCCGGCAGGCGCACGCGGTAACTCGCAATGTCGGCCGCACCGGGCAGGAATTGCTCGTTGGTGCGTTTTGGCAGCGGCTTGCCCTGCTCGTCCTGGCGCGTGCTGGCGACCACCTCGCCGTAGCGGTTGGCCACCGCGAGGTAATAGATCTGCTTGTTGCGTGCGATGTCCTGCACCAGCGCGCGCGTGGCGGCACGGTCGTCCAGGAGCAGGTTCTCGGCCGCCTCGCTGGCGACCATGCGGCCGAGCGAGCGCCCGTAGTCCTGCGCCAGGCCGGTCACCGCCGCGTTCTGCCGCGCGTAGATCGCCGCCAGGCCGATCAGCAGGGTCAGGCTCAGCACCGCGGCCAGGATGCCTGCCCAACGCAGGCGCAGCGAGATCAGCCGGGTGGCGATCGGCTTCTCGTGCAGGCGCTCGTACTCGCGCAGGGCCAGGCGCAGGTCGTCGATCAGTTCGGCGCCGCGCTGGTAGCGGTCCTGCGGTGCCGGCGCCAGCAGCGTCTGCACGATGTCCAGCAGGATCGTGGGCGTGAACGGGTCGCGCGGCTGCAGCGTGGGCTGCGGCAGGCGCTGGCGCTCGGCCAGCAGGCGCCGGACGTCGCCGGTCTCCTCCCACGGAAGCTTGCCGCTCAGCAGCCAGAACAGCACCACGCCGAGCGAGAACAGGTCGCTGCGCGCATCGGTCCGCTCGCCGCGCAGGTGTTCCGGCGCCATGTAGGCCGGCGTGCCGCCGATCTCGCGACGCGGTGCGCCGGCACTGCGCGGGTCGCGCCGTTCGGCGATGCCGAAGTCGCTCACCTTGGCGTGCTGCCAGCCGTCGGAGAGCATGATGTTCTCCGGCTTGATGTCCTGGTGGATGACGCCCTGCGCATGCGCGTAATCGAGCGCCCCGGCGATTTGCTCGACCAGCCCGAGGATCACCGGCAACGGCGGAAAGCCTTCGCGCGCGACGCGGCTTGCGAGGGTGTCGCCGGACAGGCGCTCCATCGCGATGTAGGGGCGGCCGTCGTCCATCTCGCCCACGTCGAACAGGGTGACGATGTGCGGATGGGTCAGGTGGCCGACGGCGCGTGCCTCGGTGACGAAGCGCGCCCGATAGGACGGATCGGCCGCCACTGCGTTGCGCAGGCACTTGATCGCGACCTGGCGCTCGATTTCCGGATCGAAGCCGGCGTAGACCACCGCCATGGCGCCGGCGCCGAGCACGCCCTCGATGCGGTAGCGTCCCACCGTCGGCGGGATCGCGCGCTCCTCTGCGGCTGGGGTCAGACCAGCCACCATGCCGCCACTCCCATCGCCACCAGCGCCGCCGCGCCGAGCGCCAGCCAGCCGTGCCGGGAGGCAACCCCGGCCCCGCGTTCGCGGGTGAGGAACGTGAACTCCACCTGCCCGAAGCGGACGCGGTCGCCGTGGCGCAGGGTCGCCTCGTGGACCCGCTTGCCGTTGACGAAGGTGCCGTTGGTCGAGAGGGTGTTCATGACCACGTAGTGGCTTTGCTGGTTCATGATCCACGCGTGCGAGGCCGACACGCTGAGGTCGTCCAGCACGATGTCGTTGTCCCCGCGCCGGCCGATCGTCTGCCGGCCCGAGCGCAGGGATATTCGCGTACCCTGGAGCGCCCCGGTGGCGCCCTCCAGCACCGGCGCGGCGGCGCTGGCGCGGCCGAGCAGGACCGGGGCCGCTTCCCGGGCAACCTGGCGCAGTTCCTCGGCGGAGAACAGCCGGGTTCCCTGCGGTCCGGACGATCGCTTGGAGCGGGAAAGAACGGGAGTCTGGCCAGGGCTGTCCATCGATATGCCTCGGTGGGATATCCGCGCACTATAACCAAGCGTCCGTCATCAAGGCATGGGGACACCCGCTCTCCGCCGTCAAGCCGCCGGGCCGCGAACCCCGTCACAGGGCCGGGCACGGCCAGTTCGCCTCCCTGCCCCAGGCCTGGGCCTGTCGGCCGGTAACCGGGTCCCGCGATGGCTTGCGACCGTCGCCCCGCACCCGTGCACGGATCGTGAAAGGCCCGGCTGCCGCCCGTTTGCGGCACTATAGGCGTCTGGGCGGTTCGCGCGTGCCGATTCGGCAGGCTCCGGACGATCGAGCATCCGCACAGCGATGCGGGCGGCGGTTGGAACCACATCGCCCAGTCCACCGCGTCTTCGTCTGCCGGGCCAGTGGCGGCTGTCGGGCTTGCGGCGGCGGGAGACCTGCGGGTATCGGGCCTTCCTGCGCAAGCCCTTCCGGATGGCCGAGGTGATCTCGCTGCTGGAGCAGCTGGTGCCGCCGGACGCACTCGCGGTGACCTGACGCGGGACGCTAATCGGTCGCGTTGATCACGGCCAGGAAGTCACGGCCGTAACGCTTGAGCTTGGCCTCGCCGACACCGCTGACGTCCGCCAGCTCGTCCTCGTTGGCGGGCATGGCGCGGAGCATCGCCAGCAGCGTGGCGTCGTGGAACACCACATATGGCGGCACGCCCTGCTGCTTGGCCAGCCGGGTGCGCAGGCCGCGCAGGGCGTCCCACAGCGGTTGCTCGTAGGCTTCGATGCCCAGGCTCGTGCCGGTCACCAGCTGGCTGTCGCGGCGACGACGGGCGCTGCGGACGGGGCGGGCGTCCTCGCGCAACAGCACCTGCTGGCCGCCGGTCAGCACAGTCCGGCTGGCGGGCGTGAGGCGCAGCGTGCCGTAGCCCTCGGCGTCGGCTTCCAGCAGGCCCGCGGCGAGCAGCTGGCGGAACACCGAGCGCCAACCCTTCTCGTCCATGTCCGCACCGATGCCGAAGGTGGTCAGGCGCTCATGGCCGAGCTGGCGCATGCGCTCGCCTTCGATGCCGCGCAGGATGTCGATCACGTGGCCGGCACCGAAACGCTGGCCGCTGCGGTAGACCGCGGAGAGCGCCTTCTGCGCGGGAACCGTGGCGTCCCAGGTCTTCGGCGGTTCCAGGCAGTTGTCGCAGTGGCCGCAGGGCCCCTGGAAGTCCTCGCCGAAGGCGCCCAGCAGCAGCTCGCGCCGGCAGCGCGTGGCCTCGGCGAAGGCGAGCAGGCCTTCGAGTTTCTGCCGCTCGATGCGCTTGCGCTCGTCGGCTGAATCGGACTGGGCGATCATCTGGCTCATCGTCACCACGTCGGACAGGCCGTAGAGCATCAACGCCTCGGCCGGCAGACCGTCACGCCCGGCACGGCCGGTCTCCTGGTAATAGCCTTCCATCGAACGGGGCAGGTCCAGGTGCGCGACGAAGCGCACGTCGGGTTTGTCGATGCCCATGCCGAAGGCGACCGTGGCGACCATCACCACGCCGTCCTCGCGCAGGAAGCGCTGCTGGTTGGCCGCGCGCGTACGGGCATCCAGGCCCGCGTGGTACGGCAGCGCCTCGACGCCCGCCTCGGCGAGCCAGGCGGCGGTGTCATCGACCTTCTTGCGGCTCAGCGCGTAGACGATGCCGGCCTCGCCACGGTGGCCGTCGAGGAACTGCATCAGCTGCGTGCGCGGGTTGTGCTTGAGCGCGACGTGGTAGCGGATGTTGGGCCGGTCGAAGCTGGAAACGAACTGGTGCGCCCGCCCGAGCCCGAGCCGCTCGACGATTTCCTCGCGTGTGCGCGGGTCGGCGGTGGCGGTGAGTGCGATGCGCGGAACCTGCGGGAAACGCTCGGCCAGTACCGCCAGCTCGCGGTATTCCGGGCGGAAGTCATGGCCCCACTGCGAGACGCAGTGCGCTTCGTCGATGGCGAACAAGGCCACGTCGATCTGTTCGAGCAGGCCCAGGAAGCGGGCCGTGAGGAGGCGCTCGGGCGCCACGTAAAGCAGTTTCAAGCCACCGGCGAGCAGCCGCCGCTCTACCTCGCGCTGGTCCCCGGCCTCCAGGCTCGAGTTGAGGTAGGCCGCCGCCACGCCCGCCTCGCGCAAGGCATCGACCTGGTCCTGCATCAGCGCGATCAGCGGCGAAACCACGATCGCGGTGCCAGGTCGCAGCAGTGCGGGAATCTGATAGCACAGTGACTTGCCGCCGCCGGTCGGCATCAGCACCAGCGCGTCGCCGCCTTCGGCCACCGCCTGCACGATGGCCTGCTGCTGGCCGCGAAAGCTGGCGTAACCGAAAACGCTGTGGAGGAGATCGAGGGCGCTGGAAGACATCGCGTGCATGCTACCAAAGCGACGTCCCACGGCCGTCGGCGACGCACGCCGTTGCGCGTAGGCGCGCCGCCCCCCGAAAGATGAAGGGCGGTCCCCGGCCACCATCCCTAAGTCGAGCCAGCCGAAAACGCTTTTTCTCTGAAGGAGCACGCCCTGCGCGGGACCGGAGACTGCCGCCCGGGGCGAGCTGCAAGGTCAGGGCCGAGCGGTTGTCCGGGGTTCTAGGTGGGCATGCCCCAGAGTGCGCGGTCGAGGTCCGCATCCAGCCCGAAGCGCGACAGCGGCACGCGGCCGTTGACCACCTCGATGCCCTCGGCGCGCAGCAGGCGGCACTGCTCCCGGAAGCCCCTGCTACCCGGCGGCAGCGCGACCTGACCGCTCGCGCGCAGCACGCGATACCACGGCAGCTCCATGCCTTCGGGCGTCTCGCCCAGCAGCCTGCCGACCAGCCGCGCGCGGCCCGGCAAGCCGGCGCGGGCCGCGATCGCGCCATAGCTTGCAACGCGGCCGCGCGGGATGGCGGCGATGGCGGCGTAGACGCGGGCGTGGCTTTCCTGCATGGCTCGTCACTTGGGCACGATGCGGCGGGAGGTTACCATCCAGGCCGCACCAAGGAGTCCGCCCATGCGCCATTTCGAAGCCGTGCGTTCCCACGTCGGCAGCCAGTACGCGCTGCGACAGAACGATCCCTACCTGATCAGCTTCGATCTGGCCCTGCCGCTGGGGCGCCACCAGGGCATCTACCTGGCGGAACTGGAGGACGAGGGCGGCCGCCGCTACCTGCGCCTGTCCACGCCTATCGGCCCGCTGGCGGGCACCGACCCGCGCCGCTGCCTGCGCTTCAACTGGGAACAGCGGACCGGCTTCCTCGCCGTGGCGGACCTGGATGGCTCGCCATTCCTGCACCTGTGCGAGAACCGCCCGTACGAATTCCTCGACGGCAGCGAACTCGAACGCCTGATCGGCGAACTGGGCCTGCTGGGTGACCAGCTCGAACAGATCATCGCGAGCGGAGGCGACAGCTTCTGATGGAACGCTTTTCGTAGCAGCCCGCTTGCGGGCGATGCTCCCGGTCTACCCGCAAGGCATCGCGCACAAGCGGGCTCGGACGGCACGATGTCCGCCCCGGGCGGCACGATGTCCGCTCAGTGGGCGAAGGCCTGCACCAGCCGCACGAAGCCGTAAGCCAGCAGGGCCGTGATCGGCAGCGTCAGGATCCAGGCCCACACCATGCGCTCGACCACCGACCAACGAATCGCGTTGAACCGCTTGGCCGCGCCCACGCCCATGATCGACGCGGACACGTTGTGCGTGGTCGACACGGGGATGCCGAACGCCGACGCGGTGAGGATCACCGCGGCCGAACTGCCCTCGGCGGCGAAACCATTGATCGGGTGCAGCTTGACCATCTTGTGGCCGAGCGTCTTGATGATGCGCCAGCCGCCGCCCGCGGTGCCCGCGGCCATGGTCAGCGCGCACACCACCGCGACCCACGCCGGCACGTTGAAGCCGCCTTCGGCGGAGCCGGCGATGCGCAGGAATCCCAGCCAGCGCGGCAAGTGGTCGAGCTGGCCTGCGGCAGTTCCGCCGGCCAGCGCAAGCGCGATGATGCCCATGCTCTTCTGCGCGTCGTTCATGCCGTGCGCCAGGCCCATGGCACTGGCCGAGACGATCTGCGCCTTGCCGAAGAAGGCGTTGACGAACGGCGTGCGACCCAACCGCTGCAACCCGCCCTTGCGGTTGGCGAGCCAGGCGAACATCGCGTAGAGCGCGCCCATCAGCAGGAAGCCGATGACGAAGCCCATCAGCGGCGAGACCACCATCGGCACGACCACTTTCGGGATCACGCCCTTGCCAGCCCACCAGCCGCCCTGCGACCAGATCACCGCACCGAAGTTGTCGCCCGCGGCGGCGATCGCCGCGCCGACCAGCGCGCCGACCAGCGCGTGGCTGGAACTGGACGGCAGGCCCAGCCACCAGGTGATCAGGTTCCACACCGTGGCCGCCAGCAGCGCGCAGATCAGCAGTTGCGGCCCCGCGTCGACCACGTGGGTGTCGATCAGCCCGGCGGCGATGGTCTTGGCCACCGCGGTGCCCCACAACGCACCGATGAGGTTGGTCACCGCGGCCAGCAGCACCGCCTGGCCGGGACTCAAAACCTTCGTTGCCACCACCGTGGCGATCGAGTTGGCGGTGTCGTGGAAACCGTTGATGTAGGTGAAGGCGAGTGCGATCAGCACCACCGCGAAGACCAGGCCAAGGCTCATGCGCGCGGCCTCAGGAGTGCTTGAGCACGATCGAGTAGACGATGTTGCCGACGTCGCGGCACTTGTCGATCGCCTTCTCGATCAGCTCGAACAGGTCCTTGGCGAGCATCGCCTTCATCGCGTCATGGCCTTCGACATAGAGCGAGCGGTACGGGGCCAGCAGCATGCGGTCGCCCTCGGACTCCAGCGCCTGCAACCGGTCTTGCAGTTTGCGCACCGGGTCGATGTGCAGGCCGCGGCGCAGTTCGCCGATCATCTCGCCGACCACCGCGGTGGACTCTTCCAGCACGCAGGCGCGCTGGGCGAAATCGACGTCGGTCACGCGCTCGGCCACGATGGCGTAGCGCTCGGCGAACTTCTCCACCGTCTTGGGGATCTTGTACAGCGCCGAGTTGAGCGCCTCGATGTCCTCGCGGTCCAGCGCGGTGACGAAGGTGTTCACCAGCTCCTCGCTGATCTGCGCGGCCAGCGCCTTTTCGCGTGCGCGGGCGCCGGCGAAATCGGCCATCACCGGTGCGCGTTCCTTGTGGGCGAGCATCTGGTGCAACGCCTTGGCGCTGCCGTGGGCCGCCTCGGCACTCTGCTCGAGCAGGCCGTAGAACTTGTCGCCCTTACCGAAAATCGTCTGCAGTGAAAACATGCGCGTGCCTGGAGAGGATGGGGTCAAACAGGCGACATGTTACAGGAGCCACCGTGGCAGCGGCAGGAAAGCGCTTTCACCACCCATGCACGCGCCACTGCGGGCTGGCCGGGCATCCCGTACACTGCGCACCCATGCGACCTCGAAGTCACCCGCCGCGATGCTGACCGATATCGCGCTCGTCATCCTTCTGTCGGTCTTCAACGGCTTCTTCGCCTTGTCGGAAATGGCGCTGGTCGCCTCGCGCAAGAGCCGCCTCAAGCAGATGGCCCAGGGCAGCCGGCGCGCCCGCGTGGCGCTGCGCCACGCCGAGGCGCCGGAGCATTTCCTGTCGACCGTGCAGGTGGGCATCACGCTGGTCATGCTCATCACCGGTGCGCTGGCCGGCGACCGGCTGGGCGAGCACCTGTCCGCCTCCCTGAAGGGCAGCTCCGCCGCATGGCTGGCGCCTTATGCGCGCGTCCTGGGCGTGGCGCTGAGCTTCGTCGTGATCTCCTACATCCAGGTGGTCATCGGCGAACTGCTGCCAAAGCGGCTGGCGCTCTCCGCGCCGGAGCGCATTTCCAGCGTGGTGGCGTTGCCGATGCTGATCCTGGCGCGCATCACGGCGCCGTTCGTGTGGCTGGTCAACGTGTCCAGCGGCGTGTTGCTGCGCCTGCTCGGCGTGCAACGGCAGGGCCAGGGCCGCGTCACCGAAGAGGAAATCCGCCTGCTGGTCGCCGAAAGCGCCGAGCAGGGTGTACTCGACGCGGACGAACACAACATGGTCAACCGCGTGCTGCGCCTGGGCGACCGCACGGTCGACAGCGTGATGACCCCGCGCATGCGCATCGCCTGGCTCGACCAGTCCGCGCCGCGCGAGGAGAACATCGCGACCATGCGCGAGACGCCTTACTCGCGTTACCCCGTCTACCAGGGCGACGAGAGCGACGTGGTCGGCGTGCTGGAGGTCAAGAGCCTGATCGGCGGCATCGCCGGCGATGCGCCCGAACTGTTCCGCCAGCTGGCCAAGCCGCTGTACGTGCCGGCCACGGCGCGCGCCATGGACCTGCTGGAGGAATTCCGCGACGCCGAGACGCCGATGGCGCTGGTGGTGGACGAGTACGGGGACATCGAGGGCCTGGTCACCCTCAACGACCTGCTGGCGGCGGTGGTCGGCGCCAGCCAGCTCGGCCACGGCGGCAACGAGGAACATCCGCCGATCGTTCCGCGCGAGGACGGCAGCTGGCTGATCGACGGTTCGCTCTCCACCGAGGACCTGCGCGAGCTGCTGCACGTCGAGCGCCTGCCCGGCGAGGAGGAGCACGAGTTCCGCACCGCCGCCGGCATGGTGATGACCGCGCTGGGGCACATCCCGCAGGTGGGCGAGGTGTTCGCCTGGCGCGGCATCCGCTTCGAGGTGGTCGACCTGGACGGCGTGCGCATCGACAAGCTGCTGGTCACGCCGGCGCCGCGCATCGAGGCGGCGGACGACGAGCAGTAGGCGGCTTTTCCGCAAGCCTTCCCCTCCGCCCTTCGGACAGCTTCCCGTGAACGGGGGAAGGATCCCGCTGGCCAGCTTTCCGGGCGTGCTTGCCGCACCTCCCCGAGGCCTTGCCGGTTCACGGAAGAAGGTGCCGACAGGCGGATGGGGGCAACCGGAGCGCGCACGTTCCTCCTGCGTGGTTCGGCTTTTCACGCCGGCTTTGCTAGCCTCGGGTGGATGTCTTCACCCAAGCCCGCCAGCGTGAGCGCCCCCTTGCCGGCGCCACCCTTGCCCCGGCCGGACCAGCGCTGGTCCCTGTTCCTCGACGTGGACGGCTGCCTGCTCGACTTCGTCGACGATCCCGCGGCAGTGGAAGTGACACCGCAACTGCGGGCGGTGCTGCATGTCCTGCACGGCCGACTCGACGGCGCACTGGCGCTGGTCAGCGGGCGCGGCGTGGACGATCTCGATCGCCTGTTCGGCGCGCCGCCCTGGGCGCTGGCAGGCCTGCACGGCTACGAGCTGCGTCATGGCGACGGACGCCACCGCGAGCTTGCCGTCGATCCGCGCGACCACGCCCGCATGCGCGCGGCAGTGCAGGCGCTGGCCGCGCGGCTCGACGGCGTGCAACTGGAAGACAAGCAGCACGCCATGGCGCTGCACTGCCGGCGCGCCCCGGACCGCCTCCCCGCGTTGCGCGAAGCGGCCGAGGCGATCGCTGCCGAGCTGCCCGGCTACGCGCTGCAACCGGGCAACCTGGTGATGGAATTCAAGCCCGCCGGGATCGACAAGGGCCGCGCGGTGGAGGAACTGATGCAGCACCCGCCGTTCGCTGGTCGCATACCGGTCTACCTTGGTGACGACCTCACCGACGAGCACGCTTTCGAGGTGGTCAACCGGGCCGGTGGCACCAGCGTGCGGGTGGGTCAACGCGAACCCAGCCTGGCGCGGTTCACGCTGCCTAGCCCGGCCGCCGTCCAGGCTTGGCTGGAACGGGTGCGGGACGCGCTCGGCCACGGACAAGACCTTGCACAGGGAGTTTCGATCGATGCCCACAACGGTGGAGGACACCGCCAATCCTGAGTTGCGCCTGGCCGGCGCCGGCTGCCCTGCGCCAGTGAGGCGCTGTGCGCGCACAGGTGGCGCGCGATGACGCGCACTGGCAGGAAACCGGGGCGGCTGGTGGTGGTATCCAACCGCGTGGCCATGCCCAAGCAAACGGCCACTGGCGGCCTGGCCTCGGCCATGCGCGCGGCATTGCAGGAACGCGGCGGCCTGTGGTTCGGCTGGAGCGGCAAGCTCGCCACGCACAGCGCCGAGGAACTGCACCGGCTCAGCGACGGCGCGATCGATTACGTCACCATCGACCTGTCGCGCGCCGACCACGACGACTTCTACGCCGGCTTCGCCAACCGCACGCTGTGGCCGCTGTTCCACTACCGGCCCGACCTGGTCGACTACCAGCGCAGCCACTTGGAAGGCTATCTGCGCGTCAACGCGATCTTCGCCGACGAGCTGGCCAAGCTGCTCGAACCGGACGACATCATCTGGGTCCACGATTACCACCTGATTCCGCTTGCCGCGATGCTGCGCGAGCGGGGCGTGCGCAACCGCATCGGGTTCTTCCTGCACACACCGCTGCCGGCCGCCGCGCTGCTGATCGCGCTGCCCAAGCATCGCGAGCTGCTCGAAACGCTGGCCAGCTACGATCTGGTCGGCCTGCACACCGCCCGGGACCTGCGCGCGCTGGAGGACTACTTCCTGCACGAAGTCGGGGGCGCGATGCGGCCCGGCGGCCGCCTGCGCGCCGCCAACGGCCGACTGTTCCGCGCCGGCGTGTTCCCGATCAGCATCGACACCGCTGAAGTGGCCGACGTCGCGCGCAAGGCCATGTCCGAAGATGCCGTGCGTGAGTTCAAGCAGAGCCTGGACGGCCGCGACCTGATCATCGGCGTCGACCGGCTCGACTACTCCAAGGGCCTGGCGCAACGCTTCGAGGCCTTTGCCCACGTGCTCGAGCGCTCGCCAGCGTTGCACAGCCACGTCACCCTGCTGCAGATCGCGCCACCCTCGCGCGGCGCGGTGCCCGAGTACCGCCTGATCCGCCGCGAACTCGAGCGCATGGCGGGGCACATCAACGGCAAGTACGCCACGCCGGAGTGGGTGCCGATCCGCTACGTCAACCAGTCCTTTCCGCACAGCCTGCTGGCAGGCTACTACCGCGTGGCGCGGGTGGGCCTGGTCACGCCGCTGCGCGACGGCATGAACCTGGTCGCCAAGGAGTACGTGGCCAGCCAGGATCCGAAGAACCCCGGCGTACTGGTGCTCTCGCGCTTCGCCGGCGCGGCGCAGGAACTGACCGAGGCGCTGCTGGTGAATCCGGCCGATACCGTCGAGGTGGCCGATGCGCTGGAGCGGGCGCTGGCCATGCCACAGCGCGAACGTATCGCGCGTTGGCGGTCGATGATGGACGTCCTGCAAAGGCACGACCTGACCGCCTGGCGAAATGCGTTCCTCCACGCGTTGACGAGCTGATCCGGTCGGGGTTCGCCGCTGCCCCCGGGGGTATCGGCCCGCCCCCGAGCCACACCTGCCTGTCGCCCCTCTCCCCGGAAGGGGCGGCGGGGGGGATTGGGTTGGTGGTTCGAGGACAGGCGCTTGTGCGCCGGATCGCCCACCCGCACCCGCAATCGCACTACGCTAGGCCGGTCACCCAGGGGACCCACCATGAAGCCAAGCCTCGCCGTTCGCCCCACCCTGCTGGCCCTGCTGCTGGCCGCCAGTGCCGCCCTGCCCGCCGCCGATGCGCCGCAGGCGAAATACCCCAGCTATCCAAGCGAAACACCGGCAAGCTTCACCCCCGTCACCGCCAGCTTCGACTACGAACGGCGCGAGGTGATGATCCCGATGCGCGACGGCGTGAAGCTGCATACCGTGATCCTGGTGCCCAAGGGTGCAAGGCACGCAGGCATCCTGCTCACCCGCACGCCCTACGACGCGGACGCGCTGACCAGCCACACCATGAGCGGCCACCTGGCGCCGATGCTCCAGGGCTACGACAACGCCACCGACGTGATCGTCGAGGACGGCTATATCCGCGTGGTGCAGGACGTGCGCGGCAAGTACGGCTCCGAAGGCGACTTCGTCATGAACCGCCCGGTGCACGGCCCGCTCAACCCCACGCCGGTGGATGACGCCACCGACACCTACGACACCATCGACTGGCTGGTGAAGAACATCCCCGAGTCCAACGGCAAGGTCGGCACGCTGGGCATTTCCTTCGACGGCTTCGAGCCGCTGATGGCGCTGATCAACCCGCACCCGGCGCTCAAGGTTTCGGTGCCGATGAACCCGATGGTCGACGGCTGGATGGGCGACGACTGGTTCCACAACGGCGCGTTCCGCCAGCAGAACCTGTCCTACATCTACGAGCAGGAAGCCAGCCGCGACAACTCGATCCGCTGGTGGAGCAGCTTCCACGACGAGTACGACCTGTTCATGCACTACGGCTCGGCCGGCGCGATGGGCGAGGCGTACGGCATGGGCCAGCTGGGCTTCTGGAACAAGATCGTGGCGCACCCGGCGTACGACGCGTTCTGGTCGCAACAGGCGGTCGACAAGCTGCTGGCGGGGCAACCGCTGAAGGTGCCGGTGATGCTGGTGCACGGCCTGTGGGACCAGGAGGACATCTACGGCGCCCCGGCCGTGTACCGCGCGATCGAACCCAAGGACACCGGCGGCAACATGGTCAAGCTGGTGATGGGGCCGTGGTACCACGGGCAGGAAATCGAGGAGGGCAGCGCGCTGGGCGCGATCCGCTTCGGCAGCGATACGGCGAAGTATTTCCGCGAACACATCCTGCGTCCGTTCCTGGCGCAGTACCTGAAGGATGGCGCGCCCAGCGCGGACATCGCCCCGGTCACCGCCTTCCAGACCGGCACCAACCGCTGGCAACGGCTGGACCACTGGCCGCTCGCCTGTGAACGGGGCTGCGCCACGACCAGCCGCGCGCTGTACCTGGAGCCGGGCAACAAGCTCGGCTTTGCGGCCCCGGCGCAGGGTGCTGCCTACGACGAATACCTATCCGACCCGGCCCGTCCGGTGCCGTTCCGCGCTCGCCCGATCCAGCCGGTCGGCTACGACAACGGTCTGACCTGGCAGGAGTGGCTGGTCGACGACCAGCGCGAGGCCTCCAGCCGCACCGATGTGCTGACTTATGTCTCCGAACCGCTCACCGCGCCGCTGACCATCGCCGGTGCGCCGGACGTGCACCTGGTCGCCTCGACCAGCGGCACCGACAGCGACTGGGTGGTCAAGCTGATCGACGTCTACCCCGACCAGGTGGCCGAGCAGCCGGCGATGGGCGGCTACCAGCTCGCGGTGGCGATGGACATCTTCCGCGGCCGTTACCGCAACGGCTTCGACAAGCCGGCGCCGCTGGCCGCGAACCAGCCGCTGGACTACCGTTTCAGCCTGCCCAACGCCAACCACGTGTTCCTGCCGGGCCACCGGCTGATGGTGCAGGTGCAGTCGAGCTGGTTCCCGCTCTACGACCGCAACCCGCAGACGTATGTGCCGAACATCTTCAAGGCGATGCCGGCGGACTACGTCAAGGCGACGCAGCGGGTGTATCACGCGCCGGGCAAGGCGAGCTTCATTGCCCTGCCCGTGGTGAGCCGCTGATCCGGTTTGGTCGCCTGCCGATCGTGAGCCGTTGATCCCGATCCTTCCCCCGCACGCGGGGGAAGGTGCGCGAAGGGCCGATGGGGGCGGCCGGAGCGCGCGCCCTCATCCGCTTTTGGCAATGACACCGCCGCGTTGCCGGTTCATGTCGAGGCAGGGCTTCCCCATCCGCCTGTCGGCACCTTCCCCCGCGTGGCGGGGGATTCGGCGTGGAGGCGTATGGCGGCCGATCAGGCGTGCGCGAACTGTTCCTGGCCGCGGTAGAAGCGGTGGTGCGCGAGATCCAGCAGTGCAAGATCCTCGTGGGTGTCGCCGTAGGCGTAGACGCGCCCGTAGTGGGCCAGGTCGTACGTTGCGCGCACGCGCCGCGCCTTTTCCTCACCGACGCACTGCGCGCCCTGGTAGCGCCCGGTCAAGCGACCGTCGCGGTGTTCCAGCGTGGAGCAGACCAGCGCCAGGCCGTGCAGGCAACACCACGGCGCGAGATAGGCATCGAGCCCGCCGGAGACCACCGCCACGGTATCGCCCTGCTGCTGATGCCAACGGATGCGCGCCATCACCTCCGGGCGCAGCAGCGGCGGCAGCGCCTCGTCGGCAAACGCCGCGCCATGGGCCTGCACGCTGGCGAGCGCGACGCCCGCAAAGCCCACGCGCACCACGGCGGCGCGCACCGACACACCCGAGACCACGCCACACTTGTAGCCGGCGACCCAGGGTGCCAGCAGCAACCTCCCCCAGGCCTGCCGGCGTGCAGGTACGGCGCGGTACATGAAGGCCGCCATGGTTTCCCGCGTGGTGATCGTTCCATCGAAGTCGAACAGCGCAAGATTCGCCACGCATCCGTCCCTTGTTTGCGTCCGTGCATTCTAGCGACGCTGCACGCGCCCCGGGCGACAGGGACCAGCATTGCGGTTTTCGTCCCGACGACAGGTGTCGAGGCCAGCCCTGCGCAGACCAGGAGGGTGCGTGGAGCGGATGGAGGTCCGTTCATCGCGAGGTTCCTGTGCGTGGTGGGCTTCCGCCCTGGCAAAGCCGGGCCGGGCCCGTGGCGGGGCTTCCCCGCCGCGCCTGCTCGGTGTAGAACCGCATCCATCGTTGCTACCGAACGACTGCCGCATGAGCGACATGAGCTTGCTGATCCGCCTGGCCGAAGACGACGACGACTTCATCCTGGGACTGGTCCCGCGCTTCGTGGACTTCCCGTTGCCACCCTGGCGCAAGCGCCACGAGTGCATCGAGGGCATCCGCAAGGATCTGCTGCGGCATCTGGAGGACGGGACCGCCAACGATTTCCTTTTTGTCGCCGAAGATGGCGATGGCACCGTGGTCGGCTTCATCGAATTGCAGAAGACGCAGGATTTCTTCACCGGCCGCACCAACTGCCACATCAACAACATCGCGGTGGCGCCGGCCCATGAAGGCCGCGGCGTGGGCAAGGCGCTGATGGCCCACGCCGAGAACTGGGCACGCGAGCACCGCTGCGCGCTGATCACGCTGGCGGTGTTCCCGGGCAACGAACGCGCCCGCTCGATCTACGAGGCAGCCGGTTACGGCGTCGACCTGCTGCGGATGGTCAAGCCGGTCCGCTGATCAGGACCCTGCGGCGCGGCAAAAGCATCGCCCGCAAGCGGGCCGCTACCAAGTGGTCTCGGGCCGCAGGTAGCGCCCGGCGAGCGCCGGCATCACCAGCAGGTTGAGCACGGTGGAGCTGAGCAGGCCACCGAGGATCACGATCGCCATCGGCCCCTCGACTTCGCGCCCGGGTTCACCGCTGCCGAGCGCCAGCGGCAGCAGGCCCAGCGCGGTGACCAGCGCGGTCATCAGGATCGGCGTCAGCCGCTCGCGCGCGCCGCGCAGGACCGTGAAGCGGTTCCAGTGCGCCCCTTCGGTCGCGACCAGGTGCTCGTAGTGGGCGATCAGCAGAATGGTGTTGCGCGCGGCGATGCCGAACAGGGTGACGAAGCCGACCAGCGCGCCGATCGACAGCACGCCACCGGCCAGTGCCGCGGCGATCACGCCGCCGACCAGCGCAAAGGGCACGTTGGCCAGGATCAGCGCCACGCTGCGCCGGTCAGGGAAAGACAGCAACAGCAGCACGATGATCGCCGCGCCGGCCAGCGCGCTGTGCAGCAACAGTGCGTGCTGCGCGGCCACCGCGCCCTCGGCGGCGCCGCCGAACTCCACGTAGTAGCCGGCGGGCAGTTGCAGTTGCCGGTGCAGCGCCGTGCGCGCCTGCGCCACGAAGCCGACCACGTCCGGACTGGACGGGGTCACCGCCAGCACCAGCCGGCGCCGGCCGCCCTCGTGCTGCACGCTCGCCCTGCCCTTCACCAGGTCCACGGCGGCGACCTCCGACAGCGGCACGCTCTGGCCGTCGGCCGCCGGCAGCAGCAGTGCGCCCACCGCCTCCGGATCGCGCACGGTCGCGTTGTCCAGCGTGAGCCGGATCGCCACCGGCTGCACGCCCCGGTAAACCTCGCCCACGATCACGCCCTGGTGTGCGGCGGCAATCGCATCGAGCGCGTCGGTCATGTGCAGGCCGCGCGCAGACAGCCGGTCCGGATCCGGCGCAATCCGCATGGTCGGCACGCTGGGCGATTCGGCCAGCCGCACGCTGCCGGCCCCGGGCAGCGCCTGCACGATCGCCTGCGCCCGGGCGGCCAGCGCGTCGAGCCGGTCGAGGTCGGCTCCGTAGAGGCTCAGCGTGACCGGCGCGGTTTCGCCCGAAAGCGATTCGCTGATGCGGTCGCCCAGGAAGGTCACTACTTCCGAGCCCAGCCCCGGATAGCCGTCCAGCAGCCTGCGCAGCGCGTCCTCGATCCGCACCTGGGCGTCCGCCGCGAGGCCGGGCTTCAATTCCACATGCAGCTCGCCGCGGTTGGGCGGCCAGGTATCCTGCACCGCCTCGGCGCGGCCCATCTGCAGCGACACGCTGGCGACGCCGGGGATCGCCAGCACGCCGCGGCTGATCCGCTCGCCGATGCGGTCCATTTCCGCCAGCGAGGCGCCCGACGGGCCGGTGATCTGCAGTACGAAGTGGCCTTCGCGGAATTCGGGCAGCAGCTCCGCGCCGAAAAATGGAAGCGCCGCCACCGCCAGCGCGCCGACCACCAGCGCGGCGAGCAGCAGCGCGCGGCCGTGCGGCAGCGCGCGCTCGAGCAGGCGGTGCTGAGCAAGCTTCATGCGCTTGAGCCAGCGCGGTTCGCGATGGCGGCGGCCAGGGCGCAGCAGCCACAGGCACAGCGCCGGCGTCACCGTCAGCGCCATCAGCAGCGAGGCGAAGGTCGCCAGCAGGAAGGCGCCCGCCAGCGGCGCGAAGAAGCTGCCCTGCAGGCCCGGCAACAGCAGGATCGGCACGAACACCAGCCCGACCACCACGGTGGCCAGCACCACCGGCCGGCGCACTTCGAGCGAGGCGGCCAGGATGGTATCGATGCGCGGCATGCCCTCGACGGCCGTGCGCAGGCGCCGGTCGATGTTCTCCACGTCGATGATCGCGTCGTCCACCACCACGCCCAGCGCCACCGCCAGGCCACCCAGCGTCATCGTGTTGATGGTCCAGCCGAACCAGCGCAGCGCGAGCACGGCCAACGCCAGCGACAGCGGGATGCTGACGAAGGAGATCAGCGCGGTACGCCAGTCCTTCAGGAACAGCACCAGCACCAGCAACACCAGCGCGGCGCCGAAGGCCAGCGCGTCGCGCATGTTGGCCAGCGCGACCTCGACGAAGGTCGCCGGGCGGTGCAGCGCCGGCACCAGCGTCACGCCCTGGGCGGCGAGCATGGGCTTGAGATCGTCCAGCGCCCTTTCGACCGCACGGGTCACTTCCAGCGTATTGCTGCCGTACTGGCTGGTCATCGCGACCAGGATGCCGGGGCGGGCGTCGATGCGCGCATCGCCGAACGCCGGCGCGGCGGCCACGCCGACGCTGGCCACGTCCGCCAGCGTGACGTTGCGCCCGGCGTGGCGGGTGAGCACGGTGCGGCCCAGTTGGGCCGGGTCGCTCAAGGCCCCGTCGGCCTCCAGCACCACGCGCTGGCTGGGCGTGTCGATGTAGCCGGCGCCACGCACGCCGCTGGCCGCGGCGGCCGCCGCGCGCACGTCCTCCAGCGTGAGGCCGTAGGCCGCCAGGCGGTCCGGGTGCACGCGCACATCCCATTCGCGCACGCCGCCGCCGAACACGATCGCGTCGGCCACGCCGGGCACGGCCAGCAGGCGCGGCTTGACGGTCCAGTCGGCAAGGTCGCGCAAGGCCAGCGGATCGAGCTTGTCGCTGACCAGGCCGATCTTGAGCAGGTCCATGGTCGAGGAAGTCATCGGACTGAGCGACGGCGCGTCCACGCCGGCGGGCAGGTTCGCCGCCGCCTCGCTGACACGCTCGGCCAGCAGTTGGCGGTCGCGGAAGGGATTGCTGCCGTCCTTGAACACCACGTCGATCACCGCCAGGCCCTGGATCGACTGCGAACGCACGGTGTCCACCGCGGTGGTGCCGTTGACCGCATTCTCGATCGGCTGGGTGACGCGCTGCTCGACCTGCAACGCCGTGAAGCCCGGCGCCTCCACCTGCACGGTGGCCTGCGCCGGCACGAAATCGGGAAAGACGTCGTAGCGCGCGACGAACAGTCGCTGCACGCCCAGTGCCAGCAGCAGCACGGCCAGCAGCACCACCCAGCCGGCGGCGCGCAACGCGCTGCGGACGATCGCGCCGAGCACGACGTCAGTCGTCCGAGGCGTCGGCGGCGCTGCCGGGCACGGGCGCGGCATCGACCGCGACCAGTGCCTCGGCGCCCTGCACCACCACGCGCTCGCCGGGCCGGAACGGCGGGCCGACCAGCCAGCCGGCCGGCGTCATCGCGCTCGGGTGCACCGCGCGGCGCTCGAACCGGGTGGCCCCGGTGGCGACGTAGGCCCAGTCCAGCCCGTTCCAGCGCACGATCGCCGCGCGCGGCAGCAACACGCCGCGCACCGGCCTGCCCTCGCCGTGCAGTTGCGCGGTCAGCACCATGCCCGGCACCAGCGGGCCGGCATCGGCCTGCAGCAGCCAGCCGGCGGCCAGGCCGGAAGTGCTGCGCGGCAGGCGGCCGAGCACCTGCGCGAGCGCGTCGGCCCCATGCGGCATCTGCAGCGTGGCGGCACGCACCTTCAAGGTCGCATCCGGGCGGCCCAGCGGCTCGGCCCGGAGCAGCACCTGGTCGCCGCGCACCAGCGCGTCGAGCAGCCGGTCGCGGCGCGCGGGGGCCATGTCCGCAAGGTCGTCGCCCCAGGCGCTGCGCAGCGCCACGCGCGCCTCGCGCAGTCGCGCCTGGTCTGCCGCCGCCTGCGCCTGCGCCGACTCCAGCGCCTTGCGCGACGCGTTGCCCTCCGCGGCGAGAAGGGCCTGCGTGCGTGCCAGCTCCGCGCGGGAGGCACGCGCCGCCGCCTGCGCCGCCTCGAGTTCGTCGATGGCCTTGGCCAGCGGCGCCGGGTCGAGCACGTCGGCCACTGCGCGTGTCGTGGGGGGCATCTCGCCCTGGGCAAGGGTCGCCAGGCGCAGGCCAAGCCGGGCCTGGGATGCAGCATCCAGTTCGGTCGCGGCGGCGCTCGCGGCCAACAGGGCGAACAGCAGGGCGATCGGTGCAAGGCGGTTCATGGGCGGTCTCCCTCGGCGGGCCGGAGCGCGGCCTCGACCGGATCCAGCGGGGTGCGCAGCGCATCTTCGAGCGCGGCCTCGGCCTGCCACGCGGTATCGAGCGCGGTCAGCGTCGACTGGCCTGCGGCGAGAGCGGCAAGGCGTTGTTCCAGCAAGGCGGTGCGGTCGATGGCGCCGAGCGTGAACGCATGCTCGGCCTGATCGCGCGCGCGGGCGGCCGCCTGCTCCCCCGCCCGCGCGGCGTCCAGCGCCGGCAGCGCCGCAGCCAACCGAGCGCGCGCCGCGTCGATGGCGCTGGCGATGTCTGCCTGCACTGTGCGCACGTGCGCCGCGGCCGCCTCGCGCCGCGCGCGCGCCTCGGCGATCGGTCCCTGGTTCTGGTCGAACACCGGCAGGCTGAGGCTGGCGTTGAAGGTCAGTTTGCGGATGCCGTGGTCATAGGTGTAACCCGGCCCCAGCGAGAGCTGCGGGTACTGCGCATGCACCTGCTGGTGCAGCTCGGTCTCGCGGCTGGCGTAGTCGACCAGCGCGCGTTCCACGTCGCTGCGCGCCAGCAGGGCGTGGTCGGCCAGCGTATCCAGTCGCGCGGGCGGCGGCGCGGTGGGCCGGTCGAAGTCGTTCCAGCGCAGGTCCACCCCCTTGAGCGCAGCCACCGGCAGGCCGATCGCACGTGCCAGTTGCGCCTGCGCCCCCGCGACGCGCTGGCCGGCCGCGGCCTGGTCGCTGCGTGCCCGTGCCAGCGCCTGCACGGCCTGCAGGGCGATCTGCGGGGCATCCTCGCCCAGCGCCACGCGCTGGCGGGCGGCCTGTTCGAGCGCGCTCGCGGCGGCTACCGTGCGGGTGGCCAGGGTCGCCTGCCGGTGGGCGATCAGTCGCTGTTCCAACGCATCGCGCACGGCACTGCGCACGCTCCAAAGCTTGCCTGCGTAGTCCAGCCGCGCCGCGCGCACGCCCTGGTCGGCCAGTTGCATGCGCAGGCGCCGGCGCAGGCCGCCATCGAGCAGAAAATCGGTGCTCAGGCCCCACAGCCACGGCGCGCCGTCGGCCTGCGCCTGGGTATAGCGCTCCAGCGCCAGGCCCAGCGTCGGGTTGGCGCGCGCCTTCGCCGTCTGCACCGCGGCGCTGGCCTCGGCCAGGTGCGCGCGCGCCTCGGCCACGTCCGGGTTGAGCGCAAGCGCGGCGAGCACCAGTTCGGCCCGGCCATAGCGTTCGGGCGGCCATTGGCCGCGATCACGCGAGGGCAGCCACGGTCGCAACCGTGCCGCCAGGGCGGGATCGTCCAGCCGACGCGCCTGCCATTGCACACGCGTGGCGGCCGGATCGACCGGCGCGGCACGGTAGGTGGCGCAGCCCACCAGCTGAATCGCCATCGCGGCGCTGGCGGCCAGGCAAAAAAAAGGATGGCGCATGGGCGCCATCCTTGCAGAACGTGCTTAGCGCTCTCTAAGGCCGCCCGAGGGCGGCCCCGGCGCCTTCCGGCCTCAGGCCTTGGCGCGCTCGCGCTGATCCAGGCGCTGGGCCAGGCGGTCGATGTTGGGCAGCGACAGCAGGTGCGCGTAGATCCAGCCCATCACGCCTTCCTTCAGGAACTCGTGCGCGGTCTTCTCGTCGAGCTGGCGCAGCTTTTCCTCGTTGACTACGAACAGGCCGTTGAGGTTGATCGCGTTGCCGTCCTTCTCCAGGCGGATATTGCGCGGCTCGAGCAGATCGTGCTTGCGCAGCAGGTCCATGAACGCATGCGTGCGCGTCACGTGCTGCTGGAACTCGCCCAGGAAGCCGACGGCGTTGGCCAGCATCTCGCTGTCGCTACCGTCTTCCTTGAACAGGCGCTCGCCTTCCTCGCTGCCGAAGCCCTCGTAGGACTCGTCCAGGAACACGGTGAAGTCGTCGCCCTCGGTGCCTTCGGGCTTTTCAGCCAGGATGAACGGGTAGCGGCGCACGAAGGCCGGGACGTAGACGCCCTGCGCCCAGCGGCCCTCTTCGTCCACCAGCAGGTTCTCGTTCTGGCGCAGGCCCAGCAGCGCCATCGGGCCGGCGTCTTCCATGCTCTGGCCGGCGAACAGGATCGGTACGTCGCGCGCGGCGATCGGGAACTCCGCGGCCGTCAGCGGCACGGAGTGCGCCGCGGCGGCGAACTTCACGCCGGGAATGCTCTTCAGGCGCAGATCCTTGTGCTGGGTGCGGTTGAGCGGCACCGGGCGCTCGTAGAAAAGTACTTCAGCCACGTCTTCTTACCTCTGCCCCGCCGTGCCGGGGTCGCCACCGATGGCTCCCCCTCCCAAACCCGGCGTCGGGTCGCGAATCCGTGACTATATCAGCGGCCACGCGCCCGGGCGAATGGCCCCCGACCCCGGCGATCTGCCAAGCGCGTCAAATGCTTACCGCGCGCCGGGCGCCGAAATTGGGCTATGCTCGAAGCACGAGCGCATCGCTGCACCACCTCCGCCGCATCTCATGAACTGGCTGAAGGAAACCGCATGCTGATGGATCTGCCACGCCGGGATCTCAACGCGACCCGGGTGCTTTCGCTGGACGCCGCCGGCCGGATCCTCGACTGGATCAGCTGGCAGGACGCCGTTTGCCTCTACGTGCGCGAGGCCGTGGCCTGGACCCTGGGCGACCCCTGCCTGACCGTCCATGGCGGCCACAACCGCGCCCGCGGCGAACGCAGCAGGCTGGACCTGCACCCGATCATCGCCAGCACCGGCCATTGCCGCGACCACGCGATCGACCCGGCGCCGGCGCTGACCAATACCGCCTTGTTCGCCCGCGACCGCCATCTTTGCCTGTATTGCGGCAACCAGTTCTCCCGCGGCGAGCTGACCCGCGACCACGTCGAGCCGGTCTCGCACGGCGGCAAGGACGAGTGGGAGAACGTGGTCAGCGCGTGCCTCAGCTGCAATCTGAAGAAGGCCAACCGCACACCGCAACAGGCCCACATGCCGCTGCTGGCCGTGCCGTACCGGCCCAGTTGGGTGGAGCATCTGATCCTGTCCAACCGCAACATCCTGGCCGACCAGATGGAATTCCTGGTCAACCACCTGCCGCGCGACCGGCGGCGGGCGATGAGCTAGCGAAACTTCTCGCCCTGATCCGCGTCCGCGTCGTCGCGATCCGCACTGGCCTTGGCCAGTTCGCGCTCGATCTCCCTGATCTCCTCGCAAGCCTCGTCCGACTCGTCCTCGGCGCGGGCGCGATGGCCGGCGCGTTTCGCCTGGCGGGCCTCCTCTTCCTTGTTGTGAGCGAGCTTGCGGTAGTTCTCCCGGATGCGCTCGAGTGCTTCCTCGTCGAGGTTGTCGACGTCCAGCAGGCTGTTGCGGGCTCGCGTGGCGCGTATCAGCTCGTCCAGCTTGATCTGGAGGGCGGCACTGTCGCGGTTCTGGCTGTTCTGGATCAGGAACACCATCAGGAAGGTGATGATGGTCGTTCCGGTGTTGATCACCAGCTGCCAGGTGTCGTTGAAGTCAAACATCGGTCCGGTGATCGCCCACAGGACGATGACCGCCGCGGCAATCAGGAAGGCGGTGGGCTTGCCCGAATAACGGGCGGTGGCCTCTGCGAAGCTGCGGAAGGCCGTGGATAGCTTGGACATGGGTGGCGTCTCTGGCCGTGGTCGCCGCCAGCTTGCGAGCGATTTCGTGTGCCCGGTGTGCACGGCGCCCGCTTCCGTTCACGTCGCCGCCCTTGCCCCGCCCTGCGGCTGGGCCAACAATATGCGGATGATCGACCCATCCCGTTATCCCCACCTGGCCCGCATCGAGGCGCCGGACGACCTGCGCCGCGTGCACGATGCCGAGCTGCCCGCCGTCGCCGACGAGTTGCGCCAGTACCTGATCGAGTCGGTCGCCAGCTCCGGCGGCCATTTCGGCGCAGGACTGGGCGTGGTCGAGCTGACCGTGGCGCTGCACCACGTGTTCGACACGCCGCGCGACCGGCTCGTGTGGGACGTGGGCCACCAGTGCTACCCGCACAAGATCCTCACCGGCCGGCGCGACCGGATCACCACGATCAAGAAGAAGGACGGCCTGGCGCCGTTCCCGCGCCGCGAGGAAAGCGAGTACGACACCTTCGGCGTGGGCCACTCCTCCACCTCGATCTCGGCCGCGCTGGGCATGGCGATCGCCGCGCAACGCAAGGGCGACGACCGCAAGGTCGTGGCGGTGATCGGCGACGGCGCGATGACCGCCGGCATGGCCTTCGAGGCCCTCAACCACGGCGGCGACGTCGAGCCGAACATGCTGGTGGTGCTCAACGACAACGGCATGTCGATCAGCGAGAACGTCGGCGCGATGACCAAGATGATGGCGCGCGCGATGGCCAGCCGCCGGCTCAATGCCGTGCGCGAGCGGGCCAAGAAGGCGATTCCGAGGCAGTCGCTGTTCGGCCGCTTCTTCAAGAACTGGGAGGAGCACGCCAAGGGCATGTTCCTGCCCTCGACGCTGTTCGAGGAACTGGGCTTCCACTACACCGGCCCGATCGACGGCCACGACCTCCCGGCCCTGCTGCGCGCGCTGCGCACGGTCAAGAACCTGCCCGGACCGCAGTTGCTGCACGTGATCACCACCAAGGGCAAGGGCTACGCGCCGGCCGAGCAGCAGCAGATCGAATACCACGCGGTCGGCCCGTTCGACCCGGTCGCCGGCGTGGTGAAGAAGAACGCGCCGGCCAAGCCGACCTACACCGACGTCTTCGGCGATTGGCTGTGCGACATGGCCGCCGCCGACGAGCGGCTGCTGGGCATCACGCCGGCGATGCGCGAAGGTTCCGGCCTGGTGCGCTTCTCGAAGGAATACCCCAAGCGCTACTTCGACGTGGCGATCGCCGAGCAGCACGCGGTGACGCTGGCCGCCGGCATGGCCTGCGAGGGCGCCAAGCCGGTGGTGGCGATCTACTCGACCTTCCTGCAGCGCGCCTACGACCAGGCGATCCACGACGTGGCGCTGCAGAACCTGGACGTGACCTTTGCGATCGACCGCGCGGGGGTGGTCGGCCCGGATGGCGCCACGCATGCGGGCAGCTTCGACCTGTCGTTCCTGCGCTGCCTGCCGAACATGCTGATCATGGCGCCCTCGGACGAGAACGAGTGCCGGATGATGCTGTCCACCGGCTTCGCGTATGCGGGTCCGGCGGCGATCCGCTACCCGCGCGGCACCGGCCCCGGCGCCGCCGTGCGCAAGGAGCTGGACACGCTGCCGATCGGCAAGGCCGAGCTGCGCCGGCGCGGCCGTGGCCTCGCCATTCTGTCCTTCGGGGCGATGCTGGCGCCGGCCGCGGTAGTCGCGGCGGAGCTGGATGCCACGCTGGTCAACATGCGCTTCGTCAAGCCGCTGGACGAGGCGATGATCCTGGAACTGGCCAGGACGCACGACGCGTTCGTGACGCTCGAGGACAATGCGATCGCCGGTGGCGCGGGCTCGGGCGTGGCCGAGTGCCTGGCCGCGCACGGCATCGTCAAGCCGGTGCTGCACCTTGGCCTTCCGGACGTCTACCTGGAGCATGGCAGCCGCGAGGAAGTGCTCTCCATGGCGGGGCTGGACCTCCCCGGCATCCGCAATGCGATCCGCGCGCGCTTCCCGTCGGTGGCGAGCGCGGCCGCCAGCGCAGGCTGAAGGGCGCTCGCGCGCAGAAGCGCGCCTGCAAGGACGACCCGCACCCCACCGTGCCGCTGGCGATCAAGGCGCGCGACCACCACTGACGCGGTCGCGCTGTTCGAGGTCCTGCGCGGTGAATACCTCGTGGTAACCGGCGGCTTCGAGCAGGCCGCGCGCGGCCGCCCCCTGATCCCAGCCGTGCTCGAACAACAGCCATCCATCCGCCGCCAGGTGCGTGCGCGCATCCCGGACGATGCGCCGGATGTCGTCCAGGCCATCGTGTCCCGAGGCCAATGCGCTGGCCGGTTCGAAGCGCAGGTCGCCGTCGCTCAGGTGCGGGTCGCCCGCGGCGATGTACGGCGGATTGGAAACGACCAGGTCGAAGCATTCGCCGGCCAGCCCGCCGAACCAGTCGCCGTGGGCAAAGGATACGTTGCGGATCCGGTTGCCTTCGGCGTTGCGCCGAGCGACGGTCAGCGCCGCGACGCTGGCGTCGGTGGCGAGCACCCGCGCGTGCGCGCACTCGCGCGCGATCGCCAGTGCGATGGCACCGCTGCCGGTACCCAGGTCCACCACGCGCGGCGAGCCTTCCTGCGGGAGCCGCGCCAGCGCCAGTTCCACCAGCAGCTCGGTTTCCGGCCGGGGAATCAACGTGGCTGGCGTCACCTCCAGCTCCAGCGTCCAGAAGCCCCGGCGGCCGGTGAGATAGGCCACCGGCTCGCCTTGCTCGCGACGGGCCAGCAGGCGCTCGAAGCGCTCGGCCGCAGCCTGGTCCAGGCCATCGTCGGCGTGCGCTATCAACCAGCTGCGTGGCTTGTCCAGCACATGCGCGAGCAGGATCTCCGCATCCGCACGCTCGCCCAGGCGGGTTGCGGCCCGTGAAAGGAGTTCGCGCGGGGACGTCATGGCGGATCCGGAGTCGGCAGGAACCCGCAGTGTAAATCCCGACCGCATCCGTTCCGGGCGCCCGGACGTAACTACGTTGTTTGCCGGAGTCATGCGTGCACCTGGGGTCTTCATCGTGGCGGCGGCTGCCTGGCCACCTGGCTTTCCTGATCGGCGCCTGCCTCCTCGGCGGATGCCAGACACTGTTCTTCGGCGGGCTCAACGCAGTCACCGGGGCACGCGGCGTACAGGCCACCCGTGGCGTGGTCTTCGATCCGGCGCGCGGCCTCGCGCTGGATGTCTACCGGCCGCCCGGCGCATCGGGCGCGCCGGTGGTCGTCTTCTTCTATGGCGGCAACTG
This sequence comes from Frateuria sp. GZRR33, assembly GCF_051900425.1. Classification (NCBI taxonomy): domain Bacteria; kingdom Pseudomonadati; phylum Pseudomonadota; class Gammaproteobacteria; order Lysobacterales; family Rhodanobacteraceae; genus Frateuria; species Frateuria sp. GZRR33. Next base: position 170,439 of record NZ_JBHZGK010000002.1, on the reverse strand, counting down.
GAAGTCCGGCCAGCGCCAGTGGTATCGCTGGGTGGGCGAAACCCTGGCACGCCACGGCGTGGTCGCGGTGATACCGGACTACCGCAAATGGCCCGGGGCAAGGCTGGACGGCTTCATGCATGATGCCGCCCGCGCGGTGGCATGGACCCGCACGCATGCGCAGCGGTTTGGCGCCGATCCGCGCGCGCTGTTCGTCATGGGGCATTCGGCTGGCGCGCACATCGGCGCCTTGCTGGCGACCGATGCCCGCTGGCTAGGCGCCGAGGGCATGCTGCCGCGCGACCTGAGGGGTTTCATCGGCCTGGCCGGCCCGTACGACTTCCTGCCGCTCACGGACCCCGACTTCGTCGACATGTTCGGCGACACCCGGACCGCGCAGTTGCGTTCGCAGCCGGTGCACTTCGTCACGGGCGATGAGCCACCGATGCTCCTGTTGCAAGGTGGGGCGGACGACATCGTGGCTTCCCGCAACGCTTCGTCGCTGGGGCAGGCGCTGCGGCGTCACGGCGAGCCGGTGACACTCGAGCTCTACCCGGACGTGGGGCATGCCGGCATCCTGCTGGCGCTGGCGCAGCCGTTCAGGAGCAAGGCCCCGGTGTTGGTCGACCTGCTGGCGTTCGTCCGGGCGGAGGCACCCGTCCAGCCGCTGGCGGTCCCCACGGCGGAGTGACGGTCGTCCAAAAAAAAGCCGGGCGTTGCCGCCCGGCTTTCGACTCCAAGCGTCAGGCTGGTGTCAGTGCAGGATCGCCTGGGGGTCCTGCTTGGCCTTCAGCGCCGTGCACAGCAGCGTGTCCTCGGTGGTCTGCGCGAGGCCGCGCTCGGCACCGGTGACGTCCTTGGCTCGGGTCTTGAAGAACGCCTGCAGGCGATCGGCTTCCTCCTGCGAGCAACCACCGCCACCCATCAGGCCAGGCAGGCGGCCGCCGGCGAAGCTGCCGGTGCGCTCGACGATGCGGTCGTAATGGGCGACCGCCCATTTCCACATCGCGTCACGCTGCGCGCGCGTCTCGCGGCTGCCCCGGAGCAGGGCCGCCATCTCGCCGACCTTGACCTGCTTGTCCAGCGCGAAGTTGCGCACCTGCTCGGCCAGGGCCGGGTCCTCGACCGCGCTCAGGCCAGCCAGCATGGCGTTGCGCTGGGCCGGATCGGAGGTCTTGGGCAGCTCGGCGATGAGCGCGTCGACCGCACTCTTGCCGTGCTCCTGCACCGCCACCGCGAGCGCGGTGTCGAGCAGGTCCGGGTCGGCGGCGTCGAGGTTCAGGTGACCGTCCGCCTTGCGCTGGAGCGCCGCCTCACCCTGCTTGAGCAGTTCGGCGCGCACCTGCGGCAGCTTCACGTCCAGCGCGAGGAAGCCTGCCAGCGTGCTGCGCAGCAGGGAATCGTCGTCCGGCTCGTTCGCCTTGCGGTGGTAACCGAGCAGCTCCATGCGCGGCAGGTAGGCGGACTTGGCCCAGGCATCGAGGGCATTGCGTTGCGCGTCGTTGCCGGCCAGGTAGCGGTTGATCCACTCGAAGCTGGCCATCGGCGCGGTTGCCACCGCACGCACGCGCGAGGCGGTCAGCGGCTTGAGCGCCGCCAGCAGGTCGCCCGCATTGATGTCGCCATGGTGGAAGCTGGCGTCGGCCGCGTCGGCATAAGCCAGTTGTTCGGCGTCGGTCAGGTGGCTGATCTGGTCGCCAAGGCGCGCGAGGTCGCCCTTGTCCATGCCGAAGCGGTAATAGCCGCTGGCGTTGGCGTTGGGCATCACCCAGGTGTTGGCGCTGGCACCCGGCAGCGCGATCGTGCCGGCGGCCTTTTCCAGCAGCTCGCAGTTGACCTTGCTGCCGTCGGCGGTGCCGTAGCGCACGCACACCGGCACGCCCCAGACGTGCTTCGCGTCGCCCTTGCTGCCCACCGGCAGGTAGCGGCTCTGGCTGAGCTTGAGCACGGTCTGGCCGTCCTTCTGCATCAGCTGGGTCTGCACGTAGGGCACGCCGGGCTGGTTGAGGAAGCTCTTGAAGGCCTGCTTGAAGTCCTCGCCCTTGTCAGCGGCCTTGGCGATCGAGTCGACCAGGTCGTCTGCGGTGGCGGTGGAGAACTTGTGGTCCTGGATGTACTGGCGCATGCCCTGCTGGAAGGTCTTCTCGCCGACGTAGCCCTCGAACATGCCGAGCACGCTGGCGCCCTTCTGGTAGGTGATCGAGTCGAACGCGGTCTCGATGTCGCCGTTGCCGGTGATCGGCTGGCGGATCTTGCGCGCGGTGACCAGGGCGTCGTTGTCCATCGCGTACTGCGCGCCGCGCACGCGGTCGAGGTCGGCGCGGTACTCCGGATGCACCTTCATCGTCACCTTCTGCTGCATCCAGGTGGCGAAGGCCTCGTTGAGCCAGATGTCGTTCCACCAGGCCGTGGTGACGGTGTCGCCGGTCCACTGGTGGGCCAGCTCGTGGGCGTTGACGTTGAACGAGCCGCGCACGTACTGCGCCGGGGAGTCCGGATCGAGCAGCAGCAGCCAGTCGCGGAAGGTCACCAGGCCCGCGTTCTCCATCGCGCCGGCGGAGAAGTCCGGCGCGGCCAGCAGGTCGAGTTTGTCCCACGGGTAGCCGAAGGCGTAGTAGTCCTCCAGCGTGTGGATGATGCTCGGCGTTTCCGAAAGCACATGCTGCATGCGGTGGCCTTCGCCCTTGGCGGCGATGCCGCGCAGCTGCAGCGGGGTGGCGCGGTAGGCGTCCGGCGAGATGTCCGGGCCGGCGACGATGTCCCAGGGGCCCACGCCGAAGGCGACCAGGTAGGTCGGCAGCGGCTTGGTGGTGGAGAAGGTCAGCGTCTTCCAGCCCTCACCCGCGGCCACTTCCTTGACTTGCTTGGTGTTGGCCACCGCCTTCTCGTCGCTGGGGATGGTCAGGCTGATGTCGAACGGCGTCTTGAAATCGGGCTCGTCGAAACCGGGGAAGGCGTAGCGCGCGCTGATCGGCTCCATCTGCGTCATCGCGTAGGGCTGGCCTTCGTGACTGACCTTGTACAGGCCCTGCAGCTGCTGGTTGAGCGGCGCGGTGTAGTCGAAGCTCAGGGTCAGCTCCTGCGGCTTGAGCGTGTCGGCGAAATCGACCCTCACCACGCCCTCCTTCGGCGCCGCTTCGACGTACTTGGCGCCGTGCGTCTTGCCGGCGGCATCGGTCACGGTGACCTTCGAGACCTTCAGATCGTGCCCGTGGAGCCAGATGTGGTCGGAGGCCTGCTTGAGGTCCACCTTGATGCGCGTGGTACCGGAGAATTCCTGCTGGCGCGGGTCGACCTTGAAGGACAGCGCATAGGATTCGGGCACCGCCCAGCGCGGCAGCTTGCCGTGCGGCACGGAGTCGGACGTGGCGGCAAAGGCGGCACCGCAGCAGGCGGCCAGCGCGGTGAGCACGAGCGGTTTGACGAGTCGACGCATGGTTTGTTTTCCCCAGGGACTGTGAAGGCAAGTTCCCGAACCTAGGCCGGGCATGACTTGTGACACAGTGCCAAAAGGCATGGCCGGGTTCGATGCAACGTGAAAGCCTCGGCTCGGCGGGCGACGCGCAAGAAAAAAAGCCCGGCCATCGCTGGCCGGGCTCCGTACTGTCCTGCGATCCCGCGGCTCAGCCGGCGACGTCGGCCTGCTCCAGCGCCACGGCGACCGCATGGACCACCGCCGCGATGCGGATCGCGCTCTGGATCGGCTGCGCCGAGAGGCCGTGCTTGCGCAGGGTCTTCTCATGCGAATCCACGCACATGCCGCAACCGTTGACCGCCGCCACGGCCAGCGAGGCGAGTTCGAAGTCGATCTTGGTGCCGCCGGGATTCATCATCGCGTTCATGCGAAGCCCTGCGCGCAGCGTGCCGTATTCGGGCTCGCTGACCAGGTGCACGAAGCGGTAGTAGATCGTGTTCATGCCCATGATGGACGCGGCCACGCGGGCGCCGTTGAGCTCCTCGGCACTGGCATGCTGCGAGGCCTCCTCGGCCACTGCCTGGGTCAGCGGCTTGTAGCGCGAGGCGATCGCCGCGGCGAGCGCGACCACCATGATCTGTTTCTGCGCCAACCCCGGCGCACCGCCCTCGCTCAGCACCGAATCGAGGTTCAGGCGCAGGTCCTTGGCGTAGTCGGGAAGCTGGCTCTTGAGGTCGGCAAGACTCATGGGGACACCTTCTTGAAGTCCAAAAAAAAGGCCGGCGGCGAAGCGGGCTTCGCCGCCGGCTGGGGAGTCCGCGCGTCCGTGGGGAGGGGGAGGGATCCGGACGCGCGGTTACTGCAAGCGAGAGGCGATCAGGCGACCTTGAGGGTGTCTTCGCCCTGGTGCCAGTTGCACGGGCACAGCTCGTCGGTCTGCAGGGCGTCGAGCACGCGCAGCACTTCCTGCGGGTTGCGCCCGACCGAGCCATCGGTCACGTAGACGAAGCGAATGATGCCTTCCGGGTCGACCAGGAAGGTCGCGCGCTGCGCCACACCATCGGCGGTCAGGATGCCCAGCGCGTTGCTGAGATCCTTCTTGATGTCCGCCAGCATCGGGAACTTGAGGTCGCGCAGGTCCTTGTGGTCCTTGCGCCAGGCCAGGTGCACGAACTCCGAGTCGGTGCTGGCGGCCAGGACCTGGCAGTCACGGTCGGCAAACTGCTCGTTGACGTCCGAGAAGCCCTTGATCTCGGTCGGGCAGACGAAGGTGAAGTCCTTCGGGTAGAAGAACACGCACAGCCACTTGCCCTTGTAGGTGTTGTTGTCGATCGTGCTGAAGGCCTTGTCCAGGTTCTCGATCGAGACGGTGGCCGGGACGCTGAACTGGGGGAACTTGTCGCCGATGGTGAGCATGGGCTTCTCCTTAAGGTGCGGGTGGTTAGGCGATCGGTGAGAGCATCATGGGCGCCGTCGATGGCGCGTCATGAGGGCAAGGTTACGCACCGCCCCGGCATTGTTCAAATTGATTGTTGCCATCACACTCATAGGCACGATCTATCGGAGTGGACCATGAACCTGCGCGACCTTGCTTACCTGGTGTCGCTGGCCGAACACCGCCATTTCGGGCGCGCGGCCGAGGCCAGCTTCGTCAGCCAGCCGACCCTGTCCACGCAGATCAAGAAGCTCGAGGACGAGCTCGGCGTGGCGCTGGTCGAGCGCACGCCGCGCAAGGTGCTGCTGACCGAGACCGGCCGCGAGATCGCCCGTCGCGCCCGCGGTGTGCTGGCCGAGGTCGACGAGATCCGCGCCATCGCCCAGCGCACGCGCGACCCGGAGGCCGGCCGGCTGCGGCTGGGCGTGTTTCCCACGCTCGGGCCCTACCTGCTGCCGCACCTGGTGCCCGCGGTGCGCCAGCGTTTCCCGCGGCTGGAACTGCTCCTGATCGAGGAGAAGACCGAACAGGTCATCCGCATGCTGCGTGAGGGTTCGCTGGACGTGGGCATCCTTGCCCTGCCGATCCACGAGGAAAGCCTGCATGCCGAATTCCTGTTCGAGGAACCGTTCGTGCTGGCAGTACCCAACGACCATCCGCTCGCCCACCGCAAGGCGCGCCTGAAGCTGGCCGACCTGGAGGACGAAAGCCTGCTGCTGCTCGAAGACGGCCACTGCCTGCGCGACCAGGCGCTGGAGCTGTGCCAGCTTGCCGGCGCCGGCGAAAAGGTCGGTTTCCGCGCCACCAGCCTGGAGACGCTGCGCCAGATGGTCGCGGCGAACGTGGGCATCACCTTGCTGCCGACGCTGGCAATCAAGCCGCCGGTGGCGAGGACCGACAACGTGCAGCTGCTGGAATTTTCAGGCCACGCGCCGAGCCGTCGGATCGCGCTGGTGTGGCGCAAGAGTTCTTCGCTCGGGCCGTTCCTCGAGCGCTTCGCCGACGTGGTGCGGGGCCTGCCCACGGAACTGCTCAAGCCGGAGCTGGCGGAGCCGGCCACCACCACCCGGCGCAAGCGCGCCTGACGCGCTTCCACAGGGGGATTACCGATGCAGCGACTGCTGTGGCTGGGGTTGTTCGTGCTGCTGGGTTGGGGCGCGCTGGGCTGGTGGCAGCAACGCCCGCTGCACCCGCCGCCCGGCGTACTCGCCGCGCAGGCGCCCGAACAGGTGAACCTGGACGACGGCGCCCTGCTCCAGCGTGGCGACACCGTGTTGCGGACGCGCGCCCACATCGCACTGACCGCACGCGTGCTGTCGCGCGAGGACTATCGCTGGGATGCCGGTGCTTCGCTTGCACCGACCGACCTGGCGCTGGGCTGGGGCCGCATGTCCGACAGCGCCGTGCTCGCCGGCATCGATATCAGCCAGTCCGGTCGGTTCTTCTATTGGCACGTGCGCGACTACCCGATCCCGCGCCGCGAGATCGAGACCTCGGCAACCAACATGCACCTCATTCCGGCCGACGACGACGTGCGCTACGCGATGAAGCACGTACGCCCGGGCGAGCTGGTGCACCTGGAAGGGTTTCTGGTCGACGCCAGCCGTCCGGACGGCTGGCACTGGCGCACCTCGCTGCGCCGCGACGACACCGGCAACGGCGCCTGCGAACTGGTGTATGTGGAAGCGTTGGAGCCGGTCGCGCCGTGAGTGCCGCATGGGGCATCCACCCTGTGCGCGACCGTGAAGCGCGCGGTCACGCACAGGTGCGCGCTCCTACAGGCGCCTGGCCAGTGCGGCCATGCGCTGCGCATCGGCCAGCACGCCGTGCAGGATGCGCAGTTCACGCTCGTCGGGCTGCGCGCGCTGGAACAGGCGGCGCAGGCGCAACATGATCGTGGTCGGTTCACGGCCTTTGTGGAACTCGATGTCGTCGAGCGTCTGCCCCAGGTGCTCGAAGAAGCGCTCCATGTGCGCCGCATCGGCCGGCGGCTCGTCGTGCTCGGCTGGCGCGGCCACCGGTGTGTCGCCGAGCATCGCCAGGCGCTGCTCGTAGGCCATCACCTGCACCGCCTGGGCCAGGTTGAGCGAGCTGTAGTCCTCCACGCTGGGGATGCGAACCATCGCGTGGCAGCGCGCCAGCTCCTCGTTCTCCAGGCCGGTGCGTTCGTTGCCGAAGACCAGCGCGACCTGCTCGCCGCGGGCAGCAGCCGCGAGCGCCTGGGCGGCGCCCTCGCGGGGCGTCAGCTCAGGCAGGTTCACGCCGCGCCGCCGCGCCGACAGCCCCAGCGCGAAGGTCACGCCCGCCAAGCCGTCGACCAGCGCATCGTTCACGCCCGCCTCCGCCAGCACCTGCACCGCGTTGGCCGCCAGCGCATCGGCCTCGCGGCTGGGAAACTCCGCCGGCGCGACCAGCTCCAGCCGGGTGAAGCCCATCGTGCGGATGGCGCGGGCCGCGCTGCCGATGTTGCCCGGGTGCGAGGTGCGCACGAGCACGAAGCGGAACAGTCGGGCGAGATCGGCGTGGTCGGTCATGGCGGCTGAGGCAACAGGCGGGACCGCCAAGGATAGCCGCCTTCGGACGCCCCAACGCCGGCTCTGCTAGAATCGCCGGCCGCATTTGTGCTCTTTTCCCAAAGCCGAAGCCATGCCAAGACCCGCCGTCACCATCGCGGCACGTGCCGCGCGCGCCGCAGGCAACGTGATCCTGCGCTACATGAACCGCATCGACGGCCTGCACGTGGTCGAGAAGCACCGCATGGATTTCGCCTCGGAAGTCGACCGGCTGGCCGAGGCCGAGATCGTCAAGGAACTGCGCCGCGCCTATCCGGACCACGCGATCCTCGCCGAGGAAGGCGGTGCGACCGGCAAGAGCCCGCTCACCTGGGTGATCGACCCGCTCGACGGCACGCACAACTACCTGCGCGGCATCCCGCACTTCTCCGTGTCGATCGCGCTGGTCGAGAAGGGCGTGCCGATCTATGGCGTCGTGTTCGATCCACTGCGCGACGAGCTGTTCACCGCCAGCAAGGGCGACGGCGCCTACCTCAACGACCGCCGCATCCGTGTCTCGCGCCGCGAGAACCTGGGCGGCGCGATGATCGCCACCGGCTTTCCCTACCGCCAGCGCGAGCACCTGGACGCCCAGTTGGCGATGACCCGCGCCCTGCTCGGCCAGGCCGAGGACATCCGCCGCTGCGGCTCGGCCGCGCTGGACCTGGCCTACACCGCCGCCGCGCGCTACGACGGCTATTTCGAGATCGGCCTCAAGCCCTGGGACATGGCCGCCGGCGTACTGCTGGTGCACGAGGCGGGCGGGCGCTACGGCGACTTCGCCGGCCGCGACGGCATGCCCGCCAGCGGCAACCTGATCGCCGCCAACCTCAACGTCGCCAAGGCGATGACCGACGCGATCGGTGCGCAGGCGACGCCGGCATTGCTCAAGGCCTGAGCGCCCCAGGCATCCGCACGTGAGGGCGCCTGCGGGCGCCCTTTTTCGTGGCCCACAGCCAGCCGCGGCCTGGCTTGAATGCATCCCTGGCCTCCCCTTCCCCTCGAAGGGGAGGGTTTCAGAGCGCGTGCAACTGGCCCCCTGTGCCTGATGCAAGCCCGCCTCCCACCAGCGCTCGCCTGCCTGCGCAGCAGGCGAGCGCCGCTGTAGATCTTTCCAGCCGGAGCGTTTTTTCCACCCCCGGGAACGCAGGGTTCCCGGCCCGCACGCACCTCGCGCTGGCATCCGCATTGCAACGCCCCTGCTCGTCCGAAGGGCCCGCGACGCATCGCATCGCCCTTGCGGGCGAGGGAACGTCCGTCGCCATCGAGGCACCACCGGTGCCGATGGGCGGAAGCGGGTCCGCACCCCGCCGGACCCGTCGTTTTCCGCTGGACGCCGGGAAGGCGGCCAGCCGAGCCTTGCAAAACAACGATCGGATGTACCAACGGAGATAACCCATGAGCCGGCAACAGTCCCCAGGCAATCAATCCAACAGCAACAAGACCCAGCACGCCGCCAACGGCACGATCGACGGGGCGCGCGGCAAGCTCAGCGTGCGCGAGGCAGGCCGCAAGGGCGGCCTGCGCGTGCGCGAGTTGATCAACCGCGGCCGCCAGGTCGAGGCACGCCAGAGCGAACAGCGCCCGAACTGAGGGCGCACCACGACAGGAGGGCTTCACATGGCATCACAGAAAAACCAGGGCGACCACGGCAAGCAGGCCGGCGGCAGCCAGCACGACAAGGGCGACATGACCGTGCGCGAAGCGGGCCACAAGGGTGGCGAGATCGGCGGCCACAAGGGCGGTCAGCGCACGCGCGAACTGATCGAGGAAGGCAAGCAGGCCGAAGGCCGCGGCGACAGCCGCAAGTGACCCACGGCGGCGTCAGGGCCGCCTACCGAGGAGCATCGACATGGCAAAGCAAAGCGACAACCAGCACGACAAGGGCGACATGACCGTCCGCGAAGCCGGCCAGAAGGGCGGCCACAAGGGCGGCGAGATCCGCAAGGAACAGCTCGGTCCGGACGGCTACTCCGAGCTGGGCCACAAGGGCGGCCAGCGCGTGCGCGAACTGATCGAGGAGGGCAAGCAGGCCGAAGGCGAGAACAGGAAGTAGCCTCCCGGGCCTGACGTAGGGTGGGCTTCAGCCCACCATGCCGCACCGCGCGGGTGGGCCGAAACCGACCCTACGCCACCTAGGCCTGCCCGCCGCCCTCGCGCAGGAACTCGCGCAGGAACGGTACCGTGATGCGCCGCTTGGCGGCCAGCGAGGCCTGGTCGAGCCGATCGAGCAGGTCCAGCAATGCCGCCAGGTCGCGGGCGTAGTGGCTGAAGAGCCAGTCCAGCACGGCCTCGTCCAGTCCGATGCCGCGCGCCGCGGCCTGCTCGCGCAACACGGCGCGGCGTTCGCCGTCGTCGAGGGCCTTGAGCGCAAACTGCGTACACGCGCCCAGGCGCGAGCGCAGGTCTGGCAAGCCGATGCCCAGTTGCGCCGGCGGCGCCTCGGCGGCGAACAGCATCGCGCCGCCTTCGGCGCGCACCTGGTTGTAAAGGTCGAACAACGCGTGCTCGGCGGCGCCCTCGCCGGCCAGCACGCCCAGATCGTCGATCGCCAGCAGCTCGCTGCTGCCCACCCCGCGCAGCGCGCCGATGTGTTCGTGCATGGCCGAGAGCGGCAGGTATTGCACGCGCCTGCCAGCCGCACTGGCCGCCTGGCAGGCGGCCAGAAGCAGGTGGCTGCGTCCGCTGCCTGCCGTTCCATGCAGGTAGACCCAGGGCGCCCCGGGAACCTCGGCCAGCGTCCGCACGGCCGCCAGCGCCGCGGCGTTGGCGCCGGCGTGGAAGTGTTCGAAGCGCTGCCGGCGCGGCCAGCGCAGCGCGAGCGGCAACTGCGGGATCATGGCGACTGGTCGCCCGCGCTGCCGCGGGGCGCGGACACCCTCGCGCCGCCCTGCCCGGTCCCGTCGGCGGTGTTCACCGTGACGTCGACCTCGGCGATGACCGGATCGTCCGCGCCCGGCTGCGTGTAAAGCTCGCTCAGGCGGTAGCGTTCGAGCAGGTAGCGCAGCAGCACCATGATCACCGAAGCGGCCGGCAACGCCAGCAGCACGCCGAGGAAGCCGAACAGGTAGCCGCCGGCCAGCACCGCGAAGATCACCGCCACCGGGTGCAGGCCGATCTTGTCGCCCACCAGCTTGGGCACCAGCACGTAGCCTTCGAGCAACTGGCCCACGACGAACACGCCGCAAACCATCAGCGGGTGCGCCCAATCGCCGTACTGCACCAGCGCGGCAACGATCGCCGCGCCGAAGCCGACCATGAAACCGAGATACGGCACGAAACTGAGCAGGCCGGCCACCATGCCGATCAGCGGGCCGACCGAGAGCCCGACCAGGGTCAGCGCCACGCCGTAGAAGATCCCCAGCCCGAGCATCACCAGCAGCTGCCCGCGCACGAATGCGCCCAGCACGGCATCGGACTCGCGCGCCAGGTGCGCCACCGTCGGCTGTACCGAGCGAGGCAGCACGCTGTCGATGTAGGCGATCAGCCGGTCCCAGTCACGCAACAGATAGAACGCCACTACCGGCACCAGCACCACGTTGGTCAGCCACATCACGGCGCCGAGGCTGGAGCGCGAGACGGTGCCCAGTACGGTGGTCGCCACCGCCCCGATCGAACCGATGTGCGCGCGGATAGCGGCCATCAGGCGGCTGGTGTCGAACGCGTCCGGGTCGAGCCTGAGCTTGCGCTGCAGCCAGGGCAGCGCGGTGTTCTGGATCCAGTCGACGTAGCGCGGCAGGTTGTGGACCAGGTTTTCGATCTGGTCGGAGATCAGCGGCACCAGCAGCAGCAGCGCGCCGACCAGCAGCAGGATCAGCACGAAGAACACGACGCTGACCGCCCAGGTGCGGTTCATGCCAAGCCGCTCGAGCCGGTCGGCGAGCGGATCACCGAGGTAGGCCAGCATGCCGGCGACGGCGAAGGGCATCAGCACCGGCGCCAGCAGCCACACGAGGAAGCCGATCACCAGCACGATCGCGAGCAGCTGCCAGCGGCGGGAGATGTCGTGGGTCACGAACGGGCCTCACAGTGGTGGTACGTGGTCCTGCCGGAACGCGCGGTCGCGCGTCCTGCCATCCCCCGGTCGCGCATGCTGGCGCGCGCCTGCAGGATCAACGGTTCAGTGCAGCCACTGCAGGCTGGCGTCCGCCCCGGCGTGGGGCGTGCCCTGGATCACCCGCCCGCCTGCGGCCAGGCTGGCAGCGAGCGCGGCCGGCGGCATGCTCGCCTTGATGCCGAGCAGGAAACCCTCGTTGTCGGCCGCCAGCGTGTTCACCTCGCGCACCGAGGGGTCGGCCTGCAGCATCGCCAGCAGATTGGCGTAGGCCTGCGCCGATTCGACCCGGCTCACCCACAGCTTGCCGGTGCTGATGCCCGCGCCGATCACGTTGAGCTGCTTGCCCAGGCGATCGGCCAAGCCATTGCCGGCATCCGCCAGCAGCGCGTCGGCACTGACCGCCTGGTCGCTCCACGGCATCGCTTTGCCGCCGGAGACCAGCGTCCAGTCCGCGCTACCGCCCTTGAGGTTGCCGACCAGGATCAGGCCGGTGTGGTAGCGCTGGGTGATCATCGCCAGCGCCGTCGGATCGGCATTCGCCACCGCCGACGCTTCGGGCACGTGCGACGGATCCGGATAGGCCAACTGGTAGCCGCGCGCCGCGGCCGCCTGCGCCAGCGCGCCCAGCGCGTCCTGGCCGAGCAGGCTGCCGTCGCTGCCGTGCACCAGCACCAGCACCGGGGGCTTGACGCCTGCGGCCGGCACGCCGATCTGCGCGATAAGACGACGCACCGCGCCCGGATCGAAATTCACCTGCAGCACGATGCCGGTGCCGGCACGCTGGTACTGGAACTGCTGCACCAGGCCCGGCGCCCCCTTCAGCGCGTCCTCGTAGCCGGGCTTGCTGCGCAGGTCCTGGCCACCGGCCACGCGCTCGAGCACCTGCGCCAGCGCGGTGGCGAAGGCTTCGTCGCGTTGCGCCTCGCTGGTGTCGGTGACCGGCACCACTACCGCGTACGGCGAGCCTGGCACGGGCGCCGGCACTTGCGCCCATGCCGCTGGCGCAAGCAGACCCAGCAGGAGAAAGGCGAAAAGCAGGCGTGGCAGGCGCATGGGCTCGGGTTCGTCCGTGGCGGCTCGGATAACCGGGGAGTCTGCCCAATCCGGCTCCCAGCGTCCATCCGCGCGGCCGATGCAGGGTGCGCGGCTGCATTTCCCGGGACGCCGGACCGCCGTGCGGCGCCGTGCGGCGCCGCGCCGCGCCGCCGGGAGCGTGCTGGTAGAATTGCACGCTTTCCCCAAGGCCCTCTTCGCCATGTCCGACGCCCTCACCTACCGCGCCGCCGGCGTCGATATCGACGCGGGCAATGCCGTGGTCGAACGCATCAAGCCACTGGTCAAGCGCACCTTCCGTCCGGAGGTGATGGGCGGGCTGGGCGGTTTCGGCGGTCTGTTCGATCTCGCGGGACGCTACCGGGAGCCGGTGCTGGTTTCCGGCACCGATGGCGTCGGCACCAAGCTCAAGCTCGCCCAGCAGTTGGGCCGCCACGACACGATCGGCATCGACCTGGTCGGCATGTGCGTCAACGACGTGCTGGTGCAGGGCGCCGAGCCGCTGTTCTTCCTGGACTATTTCGCCACCGGCAAGCTCGACGTGGACACCACCGTGGCGGTGGTCGGCGGCATCGCGAAGGGTTGCGAGCTGGCCGGCTGCGCGCTGATCGGCGGCGAGACGGCCGAGATGCCGGACATGTATCCGCCGGGCGAGTACGACCTGGCCGGGTTCACGGTCGGTGCGGTGGAGAAGTCGCAGCTGCTTTCGGGCGACGCGATCGTGGCCGGGGACGTGATCCTCGGCGTCGCCTCCTCCGGTCCGCATTCCAACGGTTATTCGCTGGTCCGCAGGATCGTCGAGCGCGCCGGCAGCGCGCTCGATCTCGATCTGGATGGCGTGACGCTCGCCGACGCGCTGATGGCGCCGACCACGATTTACGTCAAGCCGATGCTGGAGCTCTTGAAGACCCAGCCCGTGCATGGGATGGCGCACATCACCGGCGGCGGCCTGAAGGAAAACATCATCCGGGTCGTGCCCGATGGCCTGGGCCTGGCGCTCGACGCCGATGCGATCGTGCTGCCGCCGGTGTTCGACTGGCTGATGCGCGAAGGCAAGGTCGCGCGCGAGGAGATGTGGCGCACGTTCAACTGCGGCGTCGGCTTCACCGTGATCATGCCGCGCGATGCGGTCGATGCTGCCGCGGCGCTGCTCGCGAAAAATGGGCTGGCCAGCCGCGTGATCGGCGAGGTGGTCAAGGCGCAGGGCGACGAGCGCGTCCACATCGGCTGATACAGAACTTCCCTGAGCGCAGGCGCGCAGCGCCGAAGCCGACCCGCCGCCGGCTTCGGACCGCCAGAACCACGCCCACGGCGAACGGCACAGACACACATGCCCCACCCACTTCGCATCGCCGTCCTCGCCTCCGGGCGCGGCAGCAACCTCGCCGCGCTGCTGGCTGCGCGCGAGCGCGGCGAGCTGGCCGCCGAGTTCGTGCTGGTCGCCAGCGACAAGGCGACCGCGGGGGCGCTGCGGCTGGCGGACGACGCAGGCATACCCACGCTGGTGCTGGATCCGAAGGCGTATCCGGACCGTCGCGCGTTCGACCTGGATCTGTTCGGCCAGCTCGCCGCCCGCGGCACCGAGCTGGTCGTGCTGGCCGGCTTCATGCGCATCCTGGATGGCGAGGCGATCGCGCCCTGGGCGGGGCGCATGCTCAACATCCACCCGTCGCTGTTGCCCAGGTACCGCGGCCTGCACACGCACCGGCGCGCGCTGGAAGCGGGCGACCGGGAACACGGCGCCAGCGTGCACTTCGTCACCGCCGAACTCGATGGCGGCCCGGTGGTGGCGCAGGCCGTGCTGCCGATCGAACCGGGCGAGGACGAGCACCGCCTGGCGCAACGGCTGCTGCCGCTGGAACACCGCCTGCTGCCGGCGGTGGTCGCGCTGATCGCCGAAGGCCGGCTGGCCTGGCGCGATGGCACGCCCTGGCTGGACGGCGCGCCGCTCGCCGCCCCGATGCGGCTTGCCGAACGCGGGCTCGTGCCGGCCTGAACCCGATGTTCAGCGAGCGGTGGGCACACTCGGGCGCATGACCTTCCGCCACCTCCTGCGCCTCGCCGGCGCCCTGCTGCTGGCCAGCGCCAGCGGCCTTGCCCTCGCCGCTCCGCCCAAGGCGTTCACCGCCACCTACCGCGTCCTGCGCGACGGCTCGCCGATGGGCGAGGCCACCGTCAGCCTCAAGCCGCTCGGCAACGGCCAGTGGGAGTACAGCAAGCACCTGCGCGGCACGTCCGGGCTCGCCGCGCTGCTGGGTGCGAACCTGGACGAGGTTTCGCGCTTCCGCTGGAAGGGCGACGTGCCCGAGGCCCTCAGCTACGACTATCGGCTGGACGCGGCGATCAAGTCCAAGCAGCGCCACGTCGCGGTGGATTGGGGCAAGCACCGGGTCACCGTGGACGAAGGCAAGGGCGCGATCACCTATGCGACGCAGCCGGGCATGGTCGAGCGCAATACCACCGCGCTGGCGATCGGGATGGCGCTGCGCGACGGGCAGAAGCAGATCGCGCTGCCGGTGGCGGTCAGGCAGAAGGTGGAGACGCAGCGGTTCAAGGTCACCGGCAGGGAGAAGGTGACTGTGCCGGCCGGGGGCTTCGACGCCGTGCGGGTGGATCGTACGGACGCCGACCGCGGCTTCAGCGCCTGGTATGCGCCGGATCGCTATCCGTTGCCGGTGAAGCTGTCGCAGAAGGACGGCGGCAATCTGACGATGGAACTGGTGAGCTTCCGGTAGCGCTCCAGGCACCGCCTCGCCTTGATGGGTCAGTCGCCTGCTCTTGAACGAGCTGCTGCCGCTTTACCGCGGGCGCTCGGAGCTGAGGCAAAAGGGCTTGCGCGTTTGGGTCAGGAGGGCCGAACTTTGCGCCCTCTCCCTCCGGGGGGCTGAGGTGGGGGGCGGGGCTGCCCTTCGCGCTCTGACTTCAGTCCACTACGTATGCCGCACGCGCGGCTGGTGGGCTGAGGCCCACCCTACGGGATCTCGCTGAGTCGCCCACGAGCCCTATTGCAACGAGCAAAAGCGTGCGTGGGAACGTCAGCTCGGCAAACGGCGGATCCTTGCGCCGAGCACGCCGAGCTTCTCCTCGATGTTCTCGTAGCCGCGATCGATGTGGTACACGCGATCGACCGTCGTATCGCCACGCGCGACCAGCCCGGCCAGCACCAGGCAGGCGGAGGCGCGCAGGTCGGTGGCCATGATCGGCGCGCCACTCATGTGGTCGACGCCCTGGATGATGGCGGTGTTGCCTTCGAGGCGGATGTCCGCGCCCAGGCGCTTGAGTTCCTGCGCGTGCATGAAGCGGTTCTCGAACACCGTCTCGGTGATCACGCCCACGCCTTCGGCCACGCAGTTGAGCGCGGTGAACTGCGCCTGCATGTCGGTCGGGAACGCCGGATACGGCGCGGTGACGATGTTGACCGCCTTCGGACGGCGGCCACCCATGTCCAGTTCGATCCAGTCGGCGCCGGTGGAGATATGCGCGCCGGCCTCCTCCAGCTTGGCCAGTACCGCGTCCATCGTGCCGGCGCGGGCGCCGCGGGCACGCACCTTGCCGCCGGTCATCGCCGCGCCGACCAGGAAGGTGCCGGCCTCGATGCGGTCGGGCAGCACTTCGTATTCGGCCCCGTGCAGACGCTCGACGCCATGCACGATGAGCGTGGCGGTGCCGATGCCTTCGATCTGCGCGCCCATCGCGGCCAGGCAGTGCGCCAGGTCGACGACTTCCGGCTCCTGCGCGGCGTTCTCGATGATGGTGGTGCCTTCGGCCAGCGTGGCGGCCATCAGGATGTTCTCGGTGCCGGTGACGGTGACCATGTCCATGGCGATGCGCGCACCCTTCAGGCGCTTGGCGCGGGCACGGATGTAGCCGTTTTCGACGGTCACCTCGGCACCCAGCGCCTGCAGGCCGCGGATGTGCTGGTCGACCGGGCGCGAACCGATCGCGCAACCGCCCGGCAGCGATACTTCAGCCTCGCCGAAACGGGCGACCAGCGGGCCGAGCACCAGGATCGAGGCGCGCATGGTGCGCACCAGGTCGTACGGCGCGACGTGGCTTTCGATGGTGCGTGGGTCGACGTGCATCTTCATGCGGTCGTCCAGCACCAGGTTCACCCCCATGCGGCCGAGCAGTTCGATGAAGGTGGTCACGTCGTGCAGGTGTGGCACGTTGGAGATGGTCACCGGACCGTCGGCCAGCAGGCAGCCGGCGAGGATCGGCAGCACGGCGTTCTTCGCGCCGGAAATGGCGACTTCGCCGTGGAGCGGCTCGCCGCCGCTGATCAGGATCTTGGCCATGAGGGGGTCCTTCGTGGAAAGCAGGAAGCCGGCGCAGCCTCAGCGGCGCGCCGCGGCTTCCTCGGGAGTCAACGTCTTGAGCGCCAGTGCATGGATCGCCCCGCCCATCAGATCGCCCAGCGTGGCGTACACCATGCGGTGGCGCGCCAGCGGCAGCTTGCCGGCGAACTGGCTGGCCACCACGGTGGCCTCGAAATGCACGCCGTCGTCACCGCTGACCTGCGCATTCGCGCCGGGCAGGCCGGTTTCGATCAGTGCCTGGATGCGGGCAGGGTCCATCGGAGGGGTCCATCGTCGGCGCGCGGGCGCGGTTGCATCAACGGTTGATGAACCCAGTGCGCGGCCATATGACGTTAAAATGCGGATATGCCATGGTAATGGAATTCCCGTGGCACAGAAATGCCAAAGGCCGTCGGCCGCCCCAGCAGAGACCCCATGAACGCTCGCATCGCTCCGCCCGTCGCCAACCTGGACCCGGACGCCATCGCCCGCAGCGGGCGCACGGTGATCGCCACCGAGGCGGCCGCGATCCGCGCGCTCGAACCGCGGGTGGATGCCAGCTTCGTCGAAGCGTGCCGGCTGATCCTGGCCTGCCGCGGACGCCTGGTGGTGAGCGGGATGGGCAAGTCCGGCCACATCGGGCGCAAGATCGCCGCCACGCTGGCCTCGACCGGCACGCCGTCGTTCTTCGTGCACCCGGGCGAGGCCAGCCATGGCGACCTGGGCATGATCCAGCCCGACGACGTGGTGCTGGCGCTGTCCAACTCCGGAGAGACCGACGAGCTGCTGTTCATCCTGCCGGTGATCAAGCGCCAGGGGATTCCGCTGATCGCCATCACCGGCAACCCGAAGTCCTCGCTCGCGCACCAGGCGGACGTGCACCTGGACGCCAGCATCTCCAGCGAAGCCTGCCCGCTCGGTCTGGCACCGACCGCCAGCACGACCGCGGCGCTCGTGATGGGCGACGCGCTGGCGATCGCGCTGCTCGAAGCGCGCGGCTTCACTGCCGAGGATTTCGCCCGTTCGCACCCGGCCGGAAGCCTCGGCCGCCGCCTGCTGCTCCACATCAGCGACATCATGCACACCGGCGAAGGCATCCCGACGATCGCGCCGGATGCCAGCCTCACCGAGGCGCTGATGGAGATGACGCGCAAGCACCTGGGCATGACCGCGGTGGTCGATGCCGACCGGCGGCTGCTGGGCGTCTTCACCGATGGCGACCTGCGCCGCGCGCTGGACGACGAAGGGGTGAACCTGCGCGGCGCCACCGTCGATGCGCTGATGACCCGCGGCCCGAAGACGATCACCTCCGACAAGCTGGCGATCGAAGCGGCTCAGCTCATGGAGAAGCACCAGATCCACGCGCTGCTGGTGGTGGACGAGCGGCAGCGCGTGGTTGGCGCGCTGAACATCCACGACCTGCTGCGCGCCAGGGTCGTCTGACCTGTCTCGACCAACCAGGCAATCCAGTCAAGGTCGCTTTTGACGTTCCCCACGACAGTTCCGAACCGTGCCCACTTCTTCCTACCTCACCAACCTCCCCGCCGACCTGCTTGCCCGCGCCGCCGGCATCCGCCTGGCGGTGTTCGACGTGGACGGCACGTTGACCGACGGCCGCCTGTACTACGGCGAAGACGGTCGTGAGACCAAGGTGTTCTTCGTGCAGGACGGCCTGGGCCTGAAGCGGCTGCAGGTGCATGGCGTGCAGGTGGCGATCATCAGCGCGCGGATCAGCCACCCGGTGGCGCTGCGTGCCGAGGAACTGGGCATCACCCACGTCTACCAGGGCCAGGGCGACAAGCGAGTGTGCCTGCTGGAACTGCTCGACGCGCTGAAGCTGGCGCCCGAGCAGGTCGCCTTCGTCGGCGACGACCTGCCCGACCTTCCGGCGATGCGTATCGCCGGGCTCGCCGTGGCCGTGGCCAACGCCCACCCATGGGTGATCGAACAGGCGCAATGGACCACCAGCCGCGCCGGCGGCCAGGGCGGCGCGCGGGAGGTCTGCGACCTGATCCTGCACGCCCAGGGCAAGGCCGGCAATGAGAAGGAGCGCTGGCGGTGAGGGAGTGGCTGCGCGATCGCCGCCTCGCGGCGGCCATCGTCGTGGTCGCGCTGCTCGCTGGCGTGGCCCAGCTGTTGCTGTGGTGGATCGGCCCGCCGCCGAAGGCCAACGAGTTCGTCGGCCCGCCACGCTCGGGCTACACGCTGACCGACTTCAGGCTGACCCAGTACGGCACCGACGGCCTGCCCAGCTTCCTGATCCACGCGCCGCAACTGGAACGGCGCGAGGGCGACGAATCGCTGTACATCAACGCGCCCGAATTCCGCCTGCCCTCCAACCAGCCGGCGGTGCCCGACTGGCTTGGCCACTCGCTGTACGGCTGGGTCAACCACGACGGCACCCTGCTCAAGCTGCAGGGGCCGGTGCACCTGGAGCGGGCCGCGTTCGACGACACGCCGCGCACGACGATCGACACGTCCGACGTCACCGCCTGGCCGAAGCAGAACCGTCTCGAGACGGCCGCGCCGGCGCAGCTGGTGCAGGGCGGCACTAGAATCCACGGCGTCGGCATGCGTGCCGACCTCAACGACAAACACCTGGAGCTGCTCGATGACGTCCATGCCACGTTCCCGCCCCGCCAGCACGCGCGCTAGCACCCGCGCCAGCTGGGCGCTGGCCCTGCTGGGCCTGCTGGTGCTGGCGCCGGTACAGGCCAAGCGCACCGACCGCGACCAGCCGATGGACGTGCAGGCCTCGCACTTCGACGGTTTCCGCAAGCCCGATAGCACCACCACGCTCAAGGGCAACGTGGTGATCACCCAGGGCTCGCTGAAGGCCACCGGCGACCTGGCCAAGGTGCACTTCGATGCGAACGCCGAGATCGACAGCGTGGTGCTCACCGGCAGCCCGGCGCACATCCAGCAGCTGGACGACAACGGCAACCTGATGCAGGGCGCGGCCGCCACCATCGACTACCAGGTGGCCAGGGACTTCGCCGTGCTGCAGGGTCACGCCTCGATCACCCAGCAGGGCCGCGGCGAGGCGCACGGCGACCGCCTCACCTACAACACGCAGACCAGCGAGATGACCGGCGACAGCGGCGGCGACGGTCGCGTGCACATGATCTTCAAGCCCCAGCCGAAGTCGCAAGCGGCCACACCCGCCACAAGGCCGGCATCCGCTGCCAGCGCGCCCGCCCCCGCCACCAGCAGCGGGCAGCCCTGACCGATGCTCGCTGCCGAAGGCCTGCAGAAACGCTACCGCTCGCGCCAGGTCGTGCGCGATTTCGGTTTTTCGATCCGCCAGGGCGAAGTGGTCGGCCTGCTCGGCCCCAACGGTGCCGGCAAGACCACCTGCTTCTACATGGTGGTGGGCCTGGTCGAGGCCGACGGCGGCACCATCCGGCTGGACCGGCAGGACATCACCGGGCTGCCCATGCACGCCCGCGCCCGGCTGGGCATCGGCTATCTGCCGCAGGAGGCCTCGGTGTTCCGCCGGCTCTCGGTGGCCGACAACATCATGGCGGTGCTGGAGCTGCGCGAGGGCCTCACCGCCCGCCAGCGCAACGAACAGCTCGAAGGCCTGATGGACGAGCTGAAGATCGCCCACATTGCCGGCCAGAAAGGCATCAGCCTTTCCGGCGGCGAGCGCCGCCGCGTGGAGATTGCCCGCGCGCTGGCCGCACAGCCGCGCTACATGCTGCTGGACGAGCCGTTCGCCGGCGTCGACCCGATCTCGGTGGGCGAGATCCAGCGCATCGTGCGCCACCTGAAGGAACGCGGCATCGGCGTGCTGATCACCGATCACAACGTGCGCGAGACGCTGGGCATCTGCGACCGCGCCTACATCCTGAACGACGGTGAGGTGCTCTCGCGCGGCACGCCCGCGCACATCCTTGCCGACGAGAAGGTGCGTGAGGTCTATCTGGGGCGCGAGTTCAAGCTCTGAAGCGGTGATGTGACGCAGGGCCCGCCAGCACCTGCCATCGCTATGGTCGCGTCACACCCGCCGGGGTAGGATGATCCCACGTCCCTCCGCACCGGCTGGCATGAAACCCGGACTCCAGTTCCGACTCAACCAACAGCTCACCCTGACGCCGCAGTTGCAGCAGGCGATCCGGCTGTTGCAGCTGTCGCAGCTGGAGCTGGAAGCGGAACTTCGGCAGATCGCCGAAGGCAACCCGCTGCTGGAGTTCGAGGAAGAATCGGCGGAGCCCGGCGAAACCGAAGAAGAAGGCTTCAGCGCCGCTCCGGCCGAGGCGCCCACCGTCGACCACAACGTGGACGACGGCGCCGACTGGGGCGAGACCGATGGCCCCGCCGAGGCGCCCATCGATTTCTCGCTCGGCAGCAGCGCGCCATCGGGCAGCCGCGGCGAGGAGGACTTCGAACCCCAGAACGCCGCGCCAGAAACCCTGCAGGAACACCTGCTTTGGCAGTTGAACCTGTCGCCCTTCAATACGCGGCAGCGCCTGATCGCCACCGTCATCATCGACGCGCTCAACGCCGACGGCTACCTCGCCGAAGGCATCGAAGGCGTGCTCGCGGCGTTGCCGGCGGACCTCGACGCGGGCGCCGACGAGGTGGAGGCGGTACGCCGGCAGCTGCAGCGGTTCGATCCCACCGGCATCGCCAGCCTCGACCTGCGCGATTGCCTGCGCGTGCAGCTGGAGCAGTTCGATGCGGACACGCCCCAGCGCGGGCTCGCGCTGCAGATCGTCGCCGGCGAACTCGAACTGCTCGCACGCAACGACGTCGCCAAGCTCGCGCGCAAGCTGCGCGCGAGCGAGGAAGAAGTCGCCGCCGCGGCGCTGCTGATCCGCAGCCTCGACCCGCGCCCGGGCGCCGCACTCGACGCCACGCCGGTCGAGTACGTGGCGCCGGACGTCTACGCCTACAAGGAAGGCAGCCGCTGGAAGGTGAGCCTCAACCCCGACTGCCAGCCCCGGCTGGGCCTCAACCAGCACTACTGCAGCCTGATCGCGCAGGCGCGCGGCGAGGATGCCAGCTGGATGCGCGGCCAGCTGCAGGAGGCGCGCTGGTTGATCAAGAGCCTGGAATCGCGCGCCGAGACGCTGCTGAAGGTCGCCGACGCGATCGTGCGCCGACAGAGCGCCTTTCTCGACTACGGCCCCGAAGCGATGCACCCGCTGGTCCTGCGCGAGGTCGCCGAGGAAGTCGGCATGCACGAATCGACCATCTCGCGCGTGACCACGCGCAAGTACATCCATACCCCGCGCGGCACGTTCGAACTCAAGTACTTCTTCTCCAGTGGCGTCTCGACCGAGGACGGTGGCGGCGCCTCGGCCACCGCCATCCAGGCGATGATCAAGAAACTCGTCGACGCCGAGGACGCACGCAAGCCGCTGTCCGACCAGGCCCTGGCCGAGGAGCTCAACCGCAAGGGCATCCAGGTGGCCCGCCGCACCGTCGCCAAGTACCGCGAGGCCCTGCGCATCCCCAGTTCCAGCGAGCGCCAGCGCGCTGGCTGACCGTCCCCTGAAACCCAGCACTTGGAACCGGCCCGAACGATCCCATACGAATGAGTGAACCGGCATGCCGCCACGGCATGCGAACCCGCCGCCCCACGGCGGCCCGTAACAGAGGAGGCGCCCCATGCAGTTCCAACTCACCGGCCAGCAGATCGAAGTCACGCCCGCCCTGCGTGCGCATGCCGAGTCCCGGCTCGATCGCCTGACCCGCCTCGACGAAAGGTGCCTGGGCCTGACCATGGTGCTGTCGATCGACAAGCTGCAGCACTGCGCCGACGCCACCTTGAGCACCACGGGTGCCGCGCTTCATGCGGCGGCGTGCGGTGCGGACATGTACGCCTCCATCGACATGGTGTTCGACAAGCTCGCCGCGCAGTTGCGTCGCCATCGCGACAAGGTGACCGACAAGCACCAGCAGGAGGCGCGGGAAGCCCGCCAGATCGGCTGAGCGCCCCCGCCCGGCAAAAAGGCCCGCCCCGGTGGCGGGTCTTTTTTTGCCCGAAGCGACGTGCCCAACATCAAGCCCGCCGCCGCGGCCGCGGGAGGCTGCCGACAGGCGGCTGGGAGCGACTTTGGCGAGCGATATCCGTGTCAGCCCGCCGCAGGGCTTCACCCATCCGCCCCGCAGGCACCTTCCCCGTGAACCGGCAAGGATCCAGCACGCAAGCCAGATACCGCGAGCGCATCGATCGTCCCTGCGACACCCTCTCACCCCCGCCCTCGCCCGCATAGCTGGCACAATGGCGCCCATTGCCATACGGCTGGGAAACCTCTTGGAACGCCTGACCGCACGACAACTCTTCGACGGTGTCCACGAGCGCATGGGCCTGCGCTGGGTGTCGGGCATGCGTGGCGAAGGGCGCGTACTCGAGCCCGGCGCCACCGCCACCCGGCGCCCGTCGCTGATCGGCTACCTGAACGTGATCTACCCCAACAAGGTGCAGATCATCGGTACCGAAGAGCTCAACTGGCTCGACAGCCTGGACTCGCGCCAGCGCTGGGAGGCAATGCACAAGATCGCCGCCTACCAGCCGGTGGCGTTGATCGTGACCAAGGACCAGACCATCCCCTCCGACCTGCGCGAGGTGGCCGAGGAGACCCACACGCCGCTGTGGATCAGCGCCAAGCGCGGCCACGAGCTGCTGACCTGGATGCAGTACCACCTGGCGCGCCTGCTGGCGCCGCGGATCACGTTGCATGGCGTGTTCCTGGAGGTCTTCTCCATCGGTGTGCTGATCACCGGCGAGTCCGGTTCGGGCAAGAGCGAGTTGGCGCTGGAACTGATCAGCCGTGGCCATCGGCTGGTGGCCGACGACGCCACCGAGTTCACCCTGATCGCGCCCGACGTGATCGACGGCACCTGCCCCGAACTGCTGCAGGACCTGCTCGAAGTGCGCGGCCTGGGCGTGCTCAACGTGCGCGAGATGTTCGGCCACACCGCGGTCAAGCATTCGAAGTACCTGCGGCTGGTCGTGCACCTGAAGCCGCTGCGCGAGGGCGAGGACATCGATGCGGCGACGCGCCTGACCGGCGATACCAGCCACCGCGAGATCCTGGAAGTCTCCGTGCCCATGATCACCATTCCGGTCGCCCCCGGCCGCAACCTGGCGGTACTGGTGGAAGCGGCGGTGCGCCACCATATGCTCAAGAGCAAGGGCATCGATCCCGCACAAACCTTCATCGATCGCCAGGCGCACCAGATGCGCCGGCTTCCGCCGTGGTGAGCTCTCCCATGACTACGAACGAAACCGCGTCGACGACCGGCCTCAACGATCCCAACGCCGTGCATCTGGTGGTGCTGACCGGCATGTCCGGCGGCGGCAAGACGGTCGCGCTTCGCGCGCTGGAGGATCTGGAGTTCTACTGCGTCGACAACCTGCCCAGCGGCCTGTTGCCGCAACTGGTGCAGTCGGTGCGCCGCGATGGCGGCGGACGCCGTCGGCGCATCGCGGTAGGCGTGGACGTGCGCAACCGCGGCGAGGATTTCGAGCACATGCCGCTGGTGCTTTCCGACCTGGCGGCGGCTGGCGTGCACGTGCACCTGGTCTTCATCGACTGTCGCGACGAAGTGCTGATCAAGCGCTATTCGGAAACCCGCCGGCGCCATCCGCTGGCGATCCGCGGTGTGTCACTGGCCGACGCGATCGCCGAAGAGCGCCGCCTGCTGCGCCCGCTGATCGGCATCGCCGAGAAGGTGATCGACTCGAGCGACCTCAACGTGCACCAGTTGCGCCGGCTGATCGCCACCGGCTACGCCGCGGCTACCGAAGGTCTCACGCTGATGGTCCAGTCGTTCGCCTTCCGCCGTGGCCTGCCGCTGGACTCGGATTTCGTGTTCGACGCGCGTTGCCTGCCCAACCCGCACTGGCAGCCGAAGCTGCGCCCGCTCTCGGGCAAGGATGCGCCGGTGCGCGAGTTCCTCGAGGCCGACCCGATGGTTGGCGAATACTTCGCCGACACTGCCCGCTGGCTCGACGCCTGGCTGCCGCGCTTCGAACAGGACGACCGCAGCTACGTCACCATCTCGGTCGGCTGCACGGGCGGGCGGCACCGCTCGGTGTACCTGGTCGAGCGCCTGGCCCAGCACTACCGCGCCAGGCGCGAAGGCGTGCTGACCTTCCATCGCGAGCTCGAATGATCATGTCCGCTTTTTTTCATGCCTGCAGGAACGCACCTGTGCGCGACTGCCATGCTGGCCCTGCGACGGCATCCGGACACGCCGTCGCATCCGGGTCGCGCGCAGGTGCGCTCCTGCGGGGCGGACGTATGGGCCGCGGTGGCGGCCGCCCGGCGGGGTTGCGTCCATGAGCGTCGGCGTTCTCCTGATGACCCACGAGGCGGTCGGCAAGGCGCTGATCTCTGCCGCTCACCACGTCATGCCCAAGCTGCCGCTCAGGGTCGATGCGGTGGAGGTACCGGCGCACGCCGACCCGGACGTGATGCGCACGCTCACCGCCCATCACGCCCGTGAGCTCGACCAGGGCGACGGCGTGCTGGTGCTGGCCGACCTGTATGGCGCCACGCCCTGCAACATCGGCCTTTCGCTCACGGCGCTGGGGGTACGGTTGCGTTGTGTGTCCGGGCTCAACCTCCCGATGCTGCTGCGCGTGCTCAACTACGCCGAGAAACCGCTGGACGAACTGGCACAGGTGGCTGCCCATGGCGGCCGCGGAGGAATCTTCATCGACCATGCTTGAGCAGGAAATCACCGTCTCCAACAAGCTCGGACTGCACGCGCGCGCCTCGGCCAAGCTGGTGCAGCTCGTGCAGGGCTTCAAGTCCACCGTGTGGCTGGTCAGCAAGGGCCGCGAGGTCAACGCGCAGAGCATCATGGGCGTGATGATGCTTTCGGCCGGCCTGGGCACCCCGCTCACCGTGCGCGCCGACGGGCCCGACGAAGCGCAAGCGCTCGCCGGCGTCGTGGCGCTGTTCGAGCGCAAGTTCGACGAGGGCGCATGAGGCAACTGCTGCCCGGCACCGCCGCCTCCAAGGGCATGGCCCTGGGCCGCGCACGCCTGGTACAGCCGAGCCGCTACCTCGTTGACACCCGCCCGCTGGCCGAGGACGAAATCGAGGGCGAACTGGAGAACCTGCACCGCGCGCTCGACACCGCGCGGCAGGAACTGCACGAACTGCGCGGCCGCCTGCACGGCGCGCTGGCGCGCGAAGTCAACGAATTCATCGACGCCCACAGTCTCCTGCTCGACGACAAGGAACTGCTGCGCGGCCTGGACGACCTGATCCGCGTCGGCCATTACCGCGCCGGCGTGGCGCTGAAGAAACAGCGCGACCGCCTGGCCAAGGTGTTCGAGGCGATGGACGACCCCTACCTGCGCAGCCGCCGCGAGGACGTCGACCAGGTCATCAACCGGGTCATTTCCGCGCTGCAGCGCCAGACCAGCCGCGAGGAGCGCAAGCTCGCCGCCCGCGTGGGCGAGATCCTGGTCGCCGACACCATCGCACCGGCCGACATGGCGCACCTGGTCGGCAACGGGTTGCTGGGCGTCGTGGCAAGCTCGGGCAGCGCCTACTCGCACAGCGCGATCCTGGCGCGCAGCCTGGACCTGCCGATGCTGGTCGGTACGCGGGACGCGCTGGCCACCATCCACGACGAAGACCTGATCCTGCTCGACGCCGAACGCGGCGAAACCATCGTCCACCCCACCGCGCAGGATCTCGCCCGCTACCGCGCCTGGCAGCGCGAGGCCGCGGCCGAAGGCCGGCGCCTGGCCAAGCTCGCCAACGCCCCCACGCGCACCCGCGACGGCGTGCCGGTAAAGCTGTTTGCCAACGCCGAGACCGCCACCGACATCGCCATGGCGCGCGCCCGCGGCGCCGATGGCGTGGGCCTGTACCGCACCGAATTCCTGTTCCTCAAGCACAAGGGCCTGCCGTCGGAAGACGAGCAGTTCAACGCCTACCGTGATCTGGTGCTGGGCATGGGCGGCCTGCCGGTCACCATCCGCACGCTGGACCTGGGTGCCGACAAGGCCGACGCGGCGGGCCTGGCCCTGCGCGGCGAGGACAACCCGGCACTGGGCGTGCGCGGCGTGCGCCTGTCGCTGCGCTATCCGGCCGTGTTCACCACGCAGATCCGCGCGATCCTGCGCGCCGCGTGCTACGGCCCGGTGCGCGTGCTGGTGCCGATGGTCACCCAGCCGGACGAGCTGATCGCCGTGCGCACGCTGTTCAAGCTGGCACGCGAGGACCTCAAGCACGAGAACGTCGACCTGCCGGAAAAGCTGCCGCTGGGCGCCATGGTCGAAGTCCCCGCCGCCGCGCTCAACGTGCGCGCGCTGCTGGAACACGCCGACTTCCTCGCCATCGGCACCAACGACCTGGCGCAGTACGTGCTCGCCGCCGACCGCGGCAACGACGGCCTGGAAAACATCTACAACCCGCTGCAACCGGCGCTGCTGCGCCTGATCGCCTACGTCATCGCCGCCGGCCGCCGCGCCGGCAAGCCGGTGAGCCTGTGCGGCGAGATCGGCGGCGACGTCGGCTTTACCGCCCTGCTGCTGGCGTTGGGCCTGTGCGAATACAGCATGCACCCCAGCCAGATCCTGCACGTACGCGACCGCCTGGCCACCCTCGACCACGCCGGCCTGCGCCGCGAGGCGCCACGTCTGCTTCGTGCGCACACCCACGAGGATGTCGAGGCGCTGCTCGCGCAACTCGCGGGCCAGGAGCCCGCCGGCTCCTAGCGCCAAAGCGCAGACCTGCGGTCATTCGACCGGCCTGGGCACGTCACCGGGAAGTTCAGGCACCCGCGCCTCGGCAGCTCATGCCGGTGATTCCGGGGCCCGGATGCGCTTATTCATTTCGGCATGGCCTGCTCTCGACGCACAGGACAAGCAGCGCAACGTCGTGACCCGATCGCTGGTTATCCCCAGACGCTGATGCCGCCGCAAGAAGTCCCATCTCGCAAAAGAAAAACCCCCGACGGATCGGGGGTTTAGGATCGAAAATACTAAGAAGGGTCGATGGTAGGTTTTAGAAGGGTTCTTGATACCTGAGCGTCGTCTTCAGGTGACGCAGTTCTAGGCAGCGAGCTAACGTAGCTCTCCAAATCTAACGCGCACGAGCTCGTTTTGTCTCGTTTCGAAGACTGCACGCAGCAGTACGCAACAACCTTGTCGAGTCCCGGAGAACCGGGAGATCCCTGAATAATTCGTTGCCCAGTTAAGGTATACGCAGATTATAAAGCCGAGGGTTGTCTGTGAAATCTTGTTTTGCTGTGTTGAGTAAGCTTTCGAGACTGATGTTTCTGCCTCCACCGCCCTGCTTCAACGTGCGAAGCGCTACGTGCCAAGCAGCTTGACCGGTGGACTTCGACTGGAGGCGGGATAGATCACCACCGGCACGGCTCCACACTTCCTGATCGTTTGGTCCGAATGGGTAGAGCTCAATCAATATCTGTTCAAGAGCTGACCAGTAGTCCGTTTCTTGTACTTCGTCAGCAACTTTCGGGCCGCACAAGGACTTCCTACCACCTTGGCTAAGAGCCACAGGAAAGTTTGCTTCGACATTGTCAGCCTTGAAAACTGGATGCTGGGCATCGGCAAGCAGCTTAGGCACCGCCTCGGATACATAGTGAAAGAGGTCGAAAAGCCGAATGAAGCCGCTTGCGCTCTTGTCGGCAGCCCCGCGCAAGCCTGCCAGCAACGCAGTTGTGAATACGCTATTCCTAGCCCCATGGATTACAGCTGACTCCTCATCAGAGCGGCACGATGCCATCAAGGCGCGTCCACGCCCGACCGCCAACCTCGAGAACGCGTTCTCGCTGTATCCGAATTTTAGATCTCGCCCGCTTCCATCGGTCATGGTCTTAGAGATTGCCGCACCTCCAGCATGACAAGCATCGATGAAGACAAGTAGTCGCGACGCTTTGATTTTATTGAGGGCAACCGATAATTCCACCGAACTAATCGATGTGGTCTCTAGACTAGCTAGGTCGCTATCAAATGTGGCGAGTACGCTTTCCTCACTACTCAGGCCACTCACTATCGCGCCGTGGCCGGAGAAGAACAGGCAAGCCGTGTCTTCAGCGCTCGCCTTATCAGCCAGTTCATCTAGCGCCTTCAACACGGCAGCTCGAGTAGCGTCGACGTTTAGAAGAGTAACGACATTCCGGGGATCATAAGCACAGTAGCCCGGCGACGTTAGGGTCGCAGCGATATCATTGACGTCATTGAGGATCGCGTCAGGGAGGTTAGAGATCTTCTGGTAGGTTGCCACGCCAATGAGAAGAGCGTGCCCTTGCGGGTATCCAATTGCTTTCATCTTTCAGCTAAGAGAGTGTGCGATGGTTAACGCCAGCTAACGATATCGGGGTCGCTAGCATATAGGCGAAGCTTGTAGTTTCCAGGAAAATCTTTGCACATCACCGTGAGGAGCTCACGCGCAGTTGGACGGCCACCATAACGGATCTGGTGCAACGCGCCATGCCAACGCGCCGCTCCATTTTGAGAGATTCCGGGCAACTCGGAATTTTTCCCCCCGGCACGTGACCAAATCTCGCCACTGTCCGGCCCGCTGGGATAGAGCTCGCAAACCTCGCTCTCGAAAGCGATCCATTTCTCGGCAGCGCTAGGCTTTGAGATTCCTAGCAACCAACACATTGTAAAACCGAGCAGGTCTGCGCACAGACGGAGCGCCGGCATTAGGTCTGATCGCCGGTGAGCGCTCTTGTACTCCGCCAGGCAGCTCGCTACTCGTGCCCAGTGGCGGGAGGAAACAAGTGCGCCCATTTGCTCAGCATCCGCCGGGTGAAGGTTGCGGTCCCTTTCCAAGAGATCGCGGAGCCAACTGATGAAAGCTTGTTCTTGGAAGGATGGAAGGGCGCCGATGATCTTTAGGCGTGCATCCAGTGTTACGGATGAACTTCCGAGTGTCGAGCTAAGACTCCCATGCGCCAGGATGACACCCTCTAGAGGCGCCTCAGGGGGAGCAACTGCTACGCCCTTCGCAGCCATGTCCAACCACCCGTTTGCGGTAGCCTGTAGGTAACGGTCTCGTTGTGAAGGAAGGAGGGACCACAGCTTCGCCCTTTGAGGATTACTGCTCAGGTCGGCCAAAGGCGTCTGTGACAGTGCCTCGATAAGGCTGGCATCGACTGGCCTCCCTTTGTTCAGTTGATCTAGTAGGTTGTCGCGCACTGCAACGGCGTTTTCGGGTGCATCCCATAGAGCGGATTTCCTTTTCATCGCGGCGGCCCACAGCTGTTGCTCGGTGAGATCGTCGCAGCGTAAGGCAGACAGGATCTGAGGATGATCGGCGGCTACGTCCGCACACAACTCAATCAAGCGCAAGTCTTTATGAGTAAGCGTGCATAGCAGCATCTCTTGAGGTGTTGCGTAACGGAGCGCCGACCGCAGCCCAGCAGAGTGACGCGGGTTCCTGTCCACTCCGAGCTGCTTTTTAGTGGCATCAAGGGGGGAAAGCGACGAAGCAAGCACAGCTCCGTGTGCATTAAGCCAGTTCTTCTGCAACAGGCAGGAGCACAAGTCGTCTAAAGCTCCAGCTTTGAACTTTCTAGGCAATGCGTCTGCCAGCTGCTGCTCAACCTCTGCATCAGCCGGGAGAATTCCCAAGACCGTTGCGAAGGCATCTTGGCTACGTCCAGCCCATCTCCAAATCGCTGGAAAGATTGCTCGCTCATCTCGGCTAGCCGCAGCCAAAAGGCCTGCTGTCACAGCCCCGCGCCATTGGGGCACTGCAAGTTCTTCATCGGCCAATGTCCGCACGATCTCAATGAGGTCCCCGTCATCTGCTGAGGCAAATTCGAGGCCGCTGACCAAGCGTTCTACCGCCGACCATAGCCGATGCGTGTTGGCAAATCCGACAAGCGCCAAGTTCCTCATTTGCAGCAACTGCCTGCATCCCGCCCCTGGAATCAGGCGGGCGCTACGAGCGAGTAGCTGATCCTTAACTTCTGCTCCATGCGCAGGCTGCACTGAGAGGCCGTCTACCAAGCGTATGGCAGTCAACAGATCTACGAGGCTTTCGTTGCCGGCGAGAAGTGCATGCAGCTGTTCAAATCGGCCGAGCTCCCTGAGCGTACAAATCTCGAGCGATAGGCTCTTAGCGAGCGTCAGAATATGGTGGACATCGCGCCGGCCGCTCAGAATTCTGGCACATTCGGAATTGGGGTCTTGGTCGTCTCGCTGAACTGTGCGGTACTTCGTCCATCGAGCTTGCAGCTGCTCGGGCGTGCATACAAGCAACGGCGTGGGTCGCTCTACCAAGTCGTTCGGGCCGAAGCTCAGCCGGAAGGCGAAAGTGCGTCTCAAGCTTGGCCAGAGGTTCCGCCAGAGAGAATCGATAACGCTCTCAAATTCATCCACTCCTAGGCGGACAACTGGAGCTAATCCCGTAGAGGCGAGCGCGTTGGCAGCTCCGACCAGTTCCGCAGCAGGCGTGTGCGCGCTGCACGGAGTTTCAAGCTCAAGAGCCTCTCTTGAGGCGGAGCAATCGGCGACCGAGCGAGCCAGCCGCTCGAATAGCCCGGCCAGACAGCCAAGTTCAGAGACATCATCCAGAGCGGCGATCAACGCGTGAGTCAGAACCATTCCGCCCCGCGACGCTTCAGGATCCACGAAGGTGCGCGCAATAACGTAATAGTTATCAATAGGGAAGCCCCGGACGAATGGTGACCACGCCTGGACGCTTGGGGGTACCGTATCAGGGAGATCGAGCCTTGATGCGACAGTGGTGGCTATTGGGGCGTCGGTGCTTGACCACCGGAGCCCGTGGCCTCGACCTTCGATCTCCCCATAAACGGCCTGCTCGACTCGCATAATTGCTTAGGTCTCGCGGGCCATCAGGCGGTAGATAGGCAACGTGATGTCCATGCTCTTTTCCCCATTTGGTAGCACCACATAGCCGAACTCTTCAGGGCCGCGAATTGCATACTCTTGGTCTGCGTCCGTCTTGCTAAGAGGTCTTTCCAGCGCCGATAGACCTATCACAGTGAGCGACGACCAATTGCTGCGAACGAACGACCACAGCATCGGCAGCCGGGCCGCCAGAAGGTCAGCTGGCAGCTCTTCCGTATCAAGCTCATCCCAGCAGCTCAACAAAATCGTCAAACGAGGCGTGCGAAGAGGCTGGTCTAAATGAAGCTGAGCCAAGTAGAGCAGCATTTGCAGGAGCTCAACTGTCCGCGCCTGGTCCGACAATTCCGAAGCGGCTGCCTCGGCGCCGGACTCAGCCGCGGCGAACGAGCGCAATGGACGTGAGAACAAATCGTCTTCAGACCGGAATGTATGCAGTCTTATCAGAAAGACCCAGTCGGACGCCTTTACCACTCGCTCGCGCCAAGCGGGCGGGATCCGGCGCTGCATGACCAAGTGGCGAACCTGTTCACCGCCGTAATCCGGCCAAACCAACTCGGCTTCGCGGCCCGCTTCATCCTTGATCGGCCAAACGCTCTCGACGTACGTGCTAGCCGGTGTGTGATCAGTCGACTTACCCTCGGTCAAGCAACTGAGGGCGGTAGTAAACGCCTCCAGGTTTGTCGGCGCACCTGACATCCGGAGGGCGCATGCTTTCACCATCAAACGCTTCAAAAACTGGGCCCCGTAGTGAGTTTTGCCAACGTTTGACTCACCGACTAGCAGGATGGTTTGTTGAGGGGCCACAGACTATCTCCTACCGAATAGAAAGAGAGGATCGTGACCAGACGCTCCTGTCGCGGGCAGGTCAACCCCAAGCCGCGTGCTGCCAAGAATCCATTGGAAGAGCCCCCGGAAACCATCACCAGCGTCGAGATCGCCGCGTGGATGCACGCTCACCGTAAATTCCGGGACGCTGGATGAGTCTGGAGCGACCGCTTTCCTAATCTGAGCTTCCATGGCTGGCGCTACATCTACGTCGCCCTTAGTCCATACGAGCGCTAATCGCCGACCACGGGACTCGGCTACCGCACGCTGGGCAAGCAACTGAAAATCGTTCCGCGCCGCCCCCATCTTGGGGCCAGCGAGTGCTTCACGGTCGGCAATCAGCAGAGTGACGTCTGCGTGCCGAGCGATCCAACGTGCTCCATCGGCGTCGGGCGCCTGCTCGTTGACAGCCCACTTCTGGAACCACTCTCCTGGTGCATCAGCGAAAAGAAAGTCGCGTAGCGCTCCATCCTTTCTGCGAAAGGCAAGGTGAAGCATGCCTGGTGCTCGAGCCGCTCGGCTAGACGTGTGGGACGGGAAGCTCGGAGGCTGACCCGGCTTCCACCGCAAGCAGGCTGCCACCGCCTCCCAGCCTGCCAAAGTGTATGAATTACTAAACGAATTGCCCTCGGCAGTTAGTGCGCCTCGACCCAGCAGAAGATAGAACGCCCCCAAGATGGTCGTCTTACCTGCGCTTTCTGGGCCTACGACACCAACTGTGATGGGCTTGACCTTCCCGCTCAAGAAGTTCAGGTCGGCCTCTCCCATCGCTAAGCCGCTCCATGGGAGCAGCATTTGGTCACCCTCCACCACCGCAATTGCGGTGTCATTGCTGACAGCCTTCCACTCAGGGCACCTGTCGAGCCTCATATGGCCCAGCGTGCAGGTGGTGTTGTCGTCAGCAAAACATTTGGGGTGAGGACACCTATGCATATGCACCCTACTTTTTCTTGGGTCGCTTGGAAGCACCGCCACAGGTAGCTCGTGCGCTTTGAAGCTCTCGAAACAAGTATGTGCCCCACTCAGACGGGGTCATCTTGAACGAAGCGTCCACACCGCTTAGGGCGCGAAACGCCGTTGGATCGGCGGTTCCGGAATCCTGCGGGTGCCCAATCATCGATAGCAATGGTCCTCGCCCAGCTGGCGCAGGTGCGTACTGAGCCGCAAGCGCGCGGAAGGGCTCCATGAGCTTGGTGGCCCGTGCTTCATGCACTAGTCTAAGAATCTCCCGCTCACCCCTGCATTCGTCACTGGTTGCAGCCGGTAGACAGCGAATAGCTTCCCGCAGGAAAGCCGACACGCTCGCAGGCGAGTAGGTTGGAACCTGCTCGTGTAGGTCGAACGCCATCATTGCGGACGCCTCGAAGGGCGGAACGTCTAGATAGCTTGCATGAGTACTTGGGGAATACAGCGCCTCTTTCCACCAAAGAAGGTTCGTCCGGCGCTGGAGTCCTGCCGTCGCGCCACTGAAGCTGGCCAAGGCCCTGTCGACGTGCGTGCTGACCGCTTGCGCCAGCGTAGACAACGGGCCCGAGAAGTCGATGGGAGCTGGCGCAAGCTCTTCAGCCATCTCATCGAGCACCTCCGAGATCGCAACACTCATCCTGCTAGCAAATTCCTGCGACCAGGCGCTCGCATTGTTTTGTGGTGAGTAAGGATTAGGGTCCGCAGGCCCCCACGGCCCGGCAGCAGAATGCATCTTTGCCTTGAGATCATCCCGACCGACCGTGGGTACCGCATAATCCACAGGCAATGGATCGGGCGGGGTATACTTCATCGGGTCGACCGTAATCGTCTCAGGCGTTGCCCACTCTGCTTCAGCACGCGCATCGACCTTTATCTCAATTTCGCTAACCGCCTCGCGCCAAATCTCGCCCTCGTCGGAAGCTTCTGAATGTGCAAGAGCATTGCGAGCGGTGTTCACAAAGGCGACAGCAATTCCGTCGTCAGCTCGCGCCGCTTGTACGGTTGCGTCGAGCAATATGGCCCGCAATACGGCGACAGGACGGCCGGCAAATGCGTTTGCAACAGTCTGCCACTGATTGCGAAGTGCGGTCATTGCCTCATCTAGAACTGGCTCCGTAGCCGGAATGTTGGGGTCAGCCGCCACCATCGTGAAGCTGATGGCCTTTGATGGTGATTTCCGGAGAGCTGCAGACAGTTCTTTTGTGGCAGCTCGCAGCTTGTCTAGCTTCGCGTCATCGCCTTTTAAATCAATTATTCCAACTTCAAGAAATCTCAGAAGAAATTCATGCTCCATCACTGCTCCTGATTTGTCGTACTACCCCGGAATAATTGACGAAATCCCAATTATTCGCCGAATCCACCTAACAGCTTGAATCGAACACCCCACGGCTGACGCTCGCCGGTCAGCATAACTTGCATCCTCGACCTCCGCGCCGGAACCAGCGGAAGCGCATGTTCTGATGGCCCAGTGCGGCTCGGCGGCACTCCGTCCGCGATCGAGTGCGCGCTCGATGAACCCGTGCCCGAGCTCGGAACTGCAACAATTCCCTCCCCGCGGATTGTCCTGGGACCCTGTTCCTAGCTGAAACTACCTAGAGAGGTCGACGCAGCCGCATCTCCTCCGCAAGCAGAGCACAGCCAACGCTCAGTTTTCGCCGAGTTGCGGAGCGGCTTCGACCTGAACGGTTTGGTTACCTACCTCACTTCTTCTTGGGTGGCGGGGGCGGGGGCGGAGGTGGCGGCGGCGGACGCTTGTTTGTCTCCCTGATCAGGCCTCCCTTCACCTGACGGCGTTCCGTGCCTTCGTTGAGCGGCGATCGCTTGTCTGTCATCTGGATTCCCTTGATGTAACGATGATGGTGCTTCGATAACAAACGTCCCGAGCGGCTTGCTGAGGTAAATCGCATCCAGCTCGTACAGCACGCTGGAATCTTCGTAGTTGTAAACAGTTACGTTCGTAAGAACGACCTCTTGCAGTTCTTTCGTCTCGGAGAACGAACGAACCAAGCCGCGATACGTCTGCCCAGTGGTCTTATCTCGGACATAGACCCAATACACATCCGGAGAGTTCAGGAAATAACTGAAAAGATTCTCGTCTCCGTACTTACTGGATATGCCAACACTTTGCGCCAGACGATGCAAAACCTTCTTGTTTACGCAAGTCGTAGCAAAGAGCGCAACCGCAGGGGATAGACCTGTCGCCCAGGCAACCTCCGTAAAGCTAAGGTCGCGGCCAGAAATGAGTGTCCCCCACAATTGAAGAGACACCCTCGGCTGCAGGAATGGCATGTGCCTATCAAAGGCACTAACAATCCAAACAATCCCTTGTAGCAAGACGTACGAGCTAACTCCAAACACGAACGTGTAAACAGTGTACTTGAAGGTATTCCAGCGCTCAGCATGGACGAGAAGCTTGTCGCACACAATTGTCGCGATCAAGCCCGGGAATGAAATTAGACCAATCAGGACCGCGAGTTGGCTCATACATTAAATCTATGATTGAGGACTACGTGAACGCGCGCTCACCTGGATGAGGCTAAGGCGAGAAATTGTAGCTTTACTGGATAAAACCTCGCGGACCACTTGATGAAGGAATATCACAGCCATAGTAGGCGGCAACGCCACGGTCCACAAACGTCCGCACGAGCGCATATCGGCGAGCTATCTCAGTCAACGTCACTTCACCCTGACTCCCAGCGATGTGATGCGTAGCGACGCCATAAGATTAGCGGGATCGCAGTCCAAGTGAGTGTTCCATCAGATGAGCTTGTGCAAGGCGTAGCGGACCACGCCCCATACCTCGAATTCGTCGCCTTCGGCGATGACGCGATCCTCGTAGTGTGGGTTTTCAGCTTTCAGGTACGGGCGCCCGTTCGCCATATAGCGCAGGCGCTTGCAGGTGGCCTTGCCCTGATAGACGGCAATCACGATCGAGCCATTGCGGGGTTCGAGTGCGCGATCGACCACCAGCTCGTCGCCATCATTGATGCCCGTGCCGGTCATAGAGTGGCCCTTGGCGCGCACCAGGTAGGTTGCCTCCCGATGACGCGGGTCCATCACCACCGTGTTGAGATCGATCGGGTTCTCTTCGTAGTCCTCGGCGGGTGACGCAAAGCCGCACGGCACCTCGGTGAAGTGCCGCAGCGGCCAAGGGCTTTCCTGGGCGACGGCGCCGATGTGCTCGACGCCATCAGCTTCTTCCCGCCGCAGGCGTTCGATCAGGCTGAGCACCACGGGCACGTGGGGTTCGGGGACGCGGATACGCTGAGAGGGCGCGACGGGTCGGCCGGCCCCGGGGCGGGTGCCCCCGCGGTTGTTGCTGGACATGCTCATGCTGGTTTGATTTCTGGGACAGAAATCAAAGCTACCACGCCCTCCGGCTCAGGACGCGAGACTTGGCGCCCAACCGGCCACGCGCGTGAGATCCAAGGCCATGACGTGCTTTAGGTCGGTACTGCCCTGCGCCTGCACCCTCGGCTGGGTGATCACCGTCCCACCGCATGGGAGAATGAGGGCATGACCGTACCTACCGACGCCTTTCGCCGCTTCCAGGCCGAACTTGCGGCTCTTGAGTCGAATAGCCGCTCACCCAAGACCCATATGGAACAGGCGAAAGAAGAATTTCTTGCCCTCAGGAAGCGATACGGCCTGACGGTTGCGGACGTCGTAACCTTCTTTCCGGAAGAAGAAGGGATCGCCTATCTGCAACAGCTCATCGCGGCGCGCACGCGATAGCACTGGTATTCGGACCTCGCGCCCCCCATGGCTCTGCAAGGCCACCCGTTATCATGGCGTGATGCACACACGCCTCCTGCTTGCTCTCGTCCTCCTCCTGCCCGCCAACCATCTTTACGCATGGGGCCGCGACGGCCATAACGTCGTCTCCCAAATTGCCGACGGTCACCTGACGCCCGCCGCCCGTGCCGAAGTCCAGCGGCTGCTCGCATTGGAACCGGGTGCCACGCTGGAATCCATCGCCTCGTGGGCCGACGAGCACCGCAGTCCCGCCACCAGCAAGTGGCACTACGTCAATTTCCCGCGCGGCTCGGACCTCCATTACTCACCAGATCTGTGTCCAGGCGGCGATCAATGCCTCGTTGCTGCGCTCAAACGCCAGGAGCTCGTCCTGGGCAATCGCCATGCCTCGGACGAGGACCGGGCGAAAGCGCTGCGCTACGTGGTCCACCTGGTGGGTGACGCCCACCAACCTCTGCATGCCGGCTACGGTGACGACAAGGGCGGGAATACGTACCAGGTGCGCTGGCAGGGTCGCGGCTCGAACCTACACCACGTTTGGGACACGGGGCTGATCGAAACATTTGGGCAAGCGCCCACCGAACTGGCTCAGCGTATCGAGCGAGACCTGCCCCAAGTGGCGACCGGTGGAGATGTCGAGGATTGGGTTCACGAGAGCGGCGCGCTGTTCAGCTTGCCAGGCTTCTACCCACCCCGCAAGATCAGTACGGAATACGTTCGGACATGGCATCCCGTGGTCGAGCAGCGTCTGGAACAGGCAGGATTGCGACTGGCCGCAGTGCTCAACCGGTTGCTGGGCTAACGACAGACGCAGCCGCCATCCACTGCCGCTGCATCGCGAAGCGGCATCCAAACTCTACGCGGCGGCCGTGGCTTCGAATGTTCGCGGCGGATGTTGCTCCAGCAGCAACGATTTCTCGGGAATCACCAGCTCCACCGTCACTTCAGACCCCGTGCGCTCGTGGTAGTCGCGACCGAGCTTGCGCGCATGTTTGATGGCGCTGGCTAGCGCAAGTGCGTCGGCCAGGCAGGTCGCACCTTGACGCACACGCCAGCCAACGACGCCTTCTTCGACGCAAAAGACAGACCGCATAAGCCACACACCAGGTAAGGAAGGGCCCCGGTCATCGGTCCGCGCCTGGACACCCATGGTCGGCTCGCGCCTGACTCCCTGTCGCCTTGGTCCTGACTCGCGGGGCAGCCATAGCTTGTTCGGCGCCACCGTGCTTGCCTATCAGGCGCCCGCGACCCAATCTGTAAGGCAATGCCGACAACTGCCCGGGTGCGCTGCCAAGGCATGGCAGCGCCCACTATCGCAGTCGAACGGCGTCGCATCGCTGGTGCTCGATGTCGACCCAGCCTCGATTCCCCTCAGATGGGGTGAGACTTACCGAGCGGCAGCTGCAGTTGCACCTGCCATGGGCCGCCACCGGTTCGCTCGAGCAGCACGACCGCCCTACACGCTGCACGAATTCCCTCGCCACCGCCAGGCAATGCTGCGTTGAGCGCCGCCATCACTTCTTCGCGTGCATCTCGTACATGGCGCGCGACCGATAGGTGCGGTGCGTATCGCGGGAACGGATCCTCAGGCAAGCGCCGCTCGAAGATCTTTTCTACAGCCGCGCGTAGGGCGACGAACGACGCCATCGGTTCGGGGTCGAGGAACACAGTCGTCGGGAAGAGAGAAACGCGCGCAAGGGTGTAGTGGAAGCTCGGCACAGAGGCGACCGCGTCCGCCAGCATCGCCTGGTCGCGCGGGCTAAGCGCCCTGAGCGGGAGGAAGGGGTAACGGAGGGTGATGTGCGCGTCCAGCCCACGCCGCACTGAGGGGTCCCAGCGCTCTCGCAGAGGGCCGACAACCGGGTCGGCCTCAGGCGTCAGTACGGCCAGAAACGCCGCCATGCGCATGCACTTCGCGGTAGGCCGAGAGCGCCGCGGCCTCGTCGAACTCACCCGGGCCGTACAACCCCGCGACGTCGCAGAACTCGACAAAGGCCTGCTCACAGGCCTTGCAGCCACATTCTCCGGCGCAACGGCTCGGGCACCCATGGACACAGGTGCACGGCAGCTCGCGGTCCGGGGCAGCTTCGATCTGCGATGGGTCCGGGAAATAGCCTTGCGTATGCGGGTAGCGGCGGCGGCCTTCGGGTGTGGGCTCAGTCATGGCTCGATTTTACGCGGTCGTCTCGACGCCGTCCGGTCACGCGGCGAGCCTGTGTTGGTAGTACGGCCGCGCCCGGTCATCCAGAATGGCGTACAGGGCCTCGCGTGGCGCCACGGCTGGATTCAGCCAGGCATCGACGTGCTCGGGCTTGATCGGGACGATGCAGCGGTCGTGGCCTGCGGCCGCAACTTCCGGGGGTGGTTCGTCCGTGATGGCCGCGAAGGTGAAAAGGTCCGATCCGTTGTCCGCGCCCTTGGAAACGTTCCACAGACAAGCCACCAGCATGTCCTGAGGCGGCTGCGGGTCAAAGGCGAGTACCACGTTCTCCTCCCTTTCTCCCTCTGCCAGCGCTCTACCCTCGAGCCGGTGGCGGGCCACATTCTCATAAAAGCGTGTGACCACCAGAATGCCATGGCGGTAGCCAAAGAGTTGGCTCCAGGATTCCTCCAGCTTGTCCCGCCGGGCGTTGTAGGTGCCGGGATACTTGCGCTCCACGGCCGCGCTCCAGTCTGGCATGCGGCACTGGTAGCGCATGGGCACCACAAACCGCTGGCCATCGCGCTCGATCAGCACAGGCGCATACGAACCCGGGAAGATTCGAGCATCGTCATCGACCAGGTCACGCCGCTGGAGTGCCGCCAGGTTGGCTTCTGTCGCCGCGATCTTGTTTGTTGCGATGCGCTTGTCTTCGGCCGCCTTCTTGGTGGGCTTGGGGCCCGCCAGCACTGCTTCCGCCTTGGTCAGACGCTCCCGCTGGGCCGCCAGATCCTCCCGGTAGCGCTGCTCCAATTCGCGATCCCCCTCAGCCACGAGCTTGGCAAGCTCAAAGCCCACCTCGCTATCCGGGTGCCGGAAGCTTTCACGAAGGGCTTTGGGGATCTTCGACCACGTGCCGTCCCGGCGGCGTTCCCAGAACAGCTCGGTAAAGCGCTGAAGGCTGACCGTCGCGCCAAAGTGGCGCACATAGCGGACGTAGTCGGCCTTGATCTGGGCGGAGTAGCACATGGCGGACGCTCCGGCGTAGGGAGGGATCAGCATACCGGCCGGGGCGTCGAGGTCGCGCGGAGGTGCGCACCTCGCCAGTCATCAACCAACGAGCTTGCCTGCCAGTCTCATCGGGCGAGACGCGCCCTCGATCTACTGCCACCAAGTACCAAAGGTGGCTCCCATTGAACGCTCTCCCTGATCGTTACAGCGCTCTCCCTGATCGTTACCAAGCGTCGGACGATCTCGTACTGCGCGGCCCGAGCGACGGGCGCGCGCTAGCCCAACGGTTATCCAATCGCTACGCCGAGCGCGTCACCGGCTCCTTCGTGGTGCCGGGCCGCGAGGGCTCGTTTGCTCCCTTGCCTGCGGGCCTTCCGCCGGCACTTGCCGGGGCCCTGCGATCGCGCGGCATCGAGGCGCTCTACAGCCACCAAGCCGAGGCCTGGGACGCGACTCAGCGCGGCGAGCAGTTGGCGATCGTGACGCCGACCGCATCCGGCAAATCCCTCTGCTACACCCTGCCGGTCCTCAGTGCCGCGATGAAGCAAGGTGCCAAGGCGCTGTACCTGTTTCCGACCAAGGCACTGGCCCAGGACCAGGTTGCCGAGCTGCTGGAGCTCAACAAGGCCGGCGAGCTGGGGGTCAAGGCCTTCACGTTCGATGGCGACACCCCCGGCGATGCCCGCCAAGCGATCCGCCTGCACGGCGACATCGTAGTGAGTAACCCTGACATGCTGCACCAGGCAATCCTGCCGCATCACACGAAATGGGCGCAGTTCTTCGAGAACCTGCGCTACGTGGTGATCGACGAGGTGCATACCTACCGCGGCGTGTTCGGCTCACACGTGGCCAACGTGATTCGCCGGCTTAAGCGCGTGTGCGCGTTCTACGGCGTCACCCCTCAGTTCATCCTGTGCTCGGCGACCATCGGCAACCCCAAGGAGCACGTCGAGGCGCTCATCGAACACCCGGTCACCGCCATCACCCAGAGCGGTGCGCCCTCGGGCGACAAGCACGTGTTGCTGTGGAATCCACCCGTGGTCAACCCCGATCTTGGTCTACGCGCCTCGGCACGTTCGCAGACCAACCGGATCGCCCGGCTGGCCATCAAGGCGGGCATGAAGACGCTGGTGTTCGCGCAAAGCCGCACGATGGTCGAGGTGCTAACCAAGTACCTGAAGGACGTCTTCGATCACGACCCGCGCAAGCCGCCGCGCATCCGCGCCTACCGCGGCGGCTACCTGCCCACCGAACGCCGGGCCGCCGAGCGGGAAATGCGTGCCGGAAGCATCGACGGCATCGTGAGCACCTCAGCGCTCGAGCTGGGCGTGGACATCGGCAGCCTGGATGTCGTGGTGCTCAACGGCTACCCCGGTTCCATGGCGGCGACCTGGCAGCGGTTCGGCCGGGCCGGCCGGCGTCAGCAGCCGGCGCTGGGCGTGCTGGTAGCCAGCAGCGATCCCCTGGACCAGTACCTGGTGCGCCATCCGGAGTTCTTCGAAGGCGCCCCACCCGAGCATGCGCGCATCGCGGCCGACCAGCCGCTGATCCTGCTCGACCATATCCGCTGCGCGGCCTTCGAGCTTCCGTTCGTGGGCGACGAGGTATTCGGGCCGGGTACGGCCACGCCCTGGCTGGAAGTGCTCGGCGAGGAGGGCGTGCTGCACCGCGAGGGCGACCGCTGGGAATGGATCGCCGACAGCTATCCGGCCAACGCCGTCTCGCTGCGCAGCGTGGCCGATGGCAACTTCGTGGTCGTCGATCGCACCGGCGGCAAGCAGACCATCATTGCCGAAGTCGACTACACCGCCGTGCCAGTGACGCTCTATGAAGGGGCGATCCACATGATCCAGTCGGTGCCCTACCAGGTCGAGCGGCTGGACTGGGAGGGCCGCAAGGCCTTCGTGACGCGCACCCACGTGGACTACTACACCGACGCCATCGACTACACCAAGCTCAAGGTGCTCGACAGCTTCGGCAGCTCCAGCGCGGGGCGCGGCGAGGCCCACCACGGCGAGGTGCACGTGGTCCGGCGCGTGGCCGGCTACAAGAAGATCCGCTACTACACCCACGAAAACATCGGTTACGGCCCGGTCAACCTGCCTGACCAGGAGCTGCACACCACCGCGGTCTGGTGGCAGCTTGCCCAGCGCGAGCTTGAACAGGCCTTTGATGGCCGGCAGCAGGCACTGGACGGTTTCCTCGGGGCCGCCTATGCCTTGCACATTGTCGCCACCGTGGCAGTGATGGCTGAGTCGCGCGACCTGCAGAAGTCGGTGGGAAGTGCCGACGGGGCGTGGTTCGTCGCCTCGGACATCGCGGGCCGCGGCCAGCTGCGCGGGATGGATGGACAGCCAACGGCACTGGCGTCCGATGCACCCTTCACCCCGACGGTTTATCTCTACGACGCCTTCCCCGGCGGCGTGGGCCTGAGCGCGCCGTTGTTCGAGCGCCGCGAGGATCTGGTGCGCCTGGCCATAACGTTAGTTGAGCGCTGCGACTGCGCCGCCGGCTGCCCGGCCTGCGTCGGACCGATCCTGGCCGCGGACGAAGCGGCCGGGGACACGCCCAAGGCCTTGGCCTCGCGGGTCCTAGGCCTGCTGGGGGCCCTGTGAGCGCGCTTGCCGACCGGCTGCGTCAACTGCGCGCGCAATCCGGGCTGTCGATTTCCGCGGCCGAGGTGGCGCCGCCGAAACCCAACTTGGCCGCCGACGTGCTGCGCCTGATCCAGGGCCGTTCGCGGCTGCAGCGCGCGGAACCCCGTACATTTTCAACGGATCGCTTCGTGCCTGGCGAAGAGATCGCAAGCGGACTG
Organism: Frateuria sp. GZRR33; assembly: GCF_051900425.1. Taxonomy (NCBI): domain Bacteria; kingdom Pseudomonadati; phylum Pseudomonadota; class Gammaproteobacteria; order Lysobacterales; family Rhodanobacteraceae; genus Frateuria; species Frateuria sp. GZRR33. The sequence goes on along the minus strand of NZ_JBHZGK010000002.1, from coordinate 127,310 downwards.
TTCCTCACGGAAGCGGTGGTGGACTGGCTCCCGCCGCCGCCCGTGATCGACACGGCGTTCGCCCGCTGGAGTGAGCCGGTCGCCAGCGGCCGACTGGTTCATTTCGATACGGAAACAACCGGGCTCGCCGGCGGCACTGGCACGCGTGCGTTCATGATCGGCGCGGCTCATTGGGAGGCAGACGGCCGGTTCCGGTTGCGCCAGTTGACGATCACCACCATGGCCGCCGAGACGGCGATGTTGCAGGCCTTCGCCGAATGGCTTCGCGAAGACACTGTACTCGTCAGCTATAACGGAAAGTGCTACGACGCGCCGCTACTCGCTACCCGCTATCGCCTAGCTCGGCTGCCCAACCCGCTCATCGGCCTCGGTCACCTTGACCTGCTCCACCCCGTCCGTCGGCGCTGGAAGGGTGTGTGGGAGAACTGTCGCCTCGCGACTGCCGAACGGCAGCTCCTCAAAGTGGTACGCGACGACGACCTCCCAGGATCAGAGGCGCCAGCTGCCTGGTTAACCTTCCTTCGAGGTGGACCTGCAACTGACCTGCGTCGCGTAGCTCAGCACAACGCCCAAGACCTGCGCAGCTTGGCGGGTGTACTGCTGCACGTGTCAGCTCTTGGAGAATACGTGCCTACGAAATGTAAGCCTGCTACGCACCAAATCGATGACCAAGAGCAGGCTTGCGTAGGGACTAGTGCCCCCTCTTCTCACGAAGCCGCTCTGCAAACCGTCCGATGAAGTCTGCCATGGCGCCACGAAACCGCAGCGCCTCTGGAGGCAAGGCAACCCCGAGTTCACGAGCGATACTGGTCGCGTATCGCAGCTGTGCGTCCGTGGGTGGCTTCAGGTCTGCGTCCAGGCAATCGGTCAATGCCTGCGCGAAGCTCGTTGCAAGTCGCTTTTGAAAGCCCTCTGCTCTCCCTGCCTCCAGAGAACGTTCGTACTGGATCTGCCACGCCTCTTGGATTGACGGATCCAACGGGATCCCAACTTCGATGTCTTCGCTGAAGAGCAGTTGCAGAGGCATGGTGGCTCCGGTGCAACCAAAGTTGGTTGCCTGTACGCGATGCTACGAAACTCGTAGTATCGCAGGCAAGCCGGAACTACGAGCCTCGTAGGGTCTCCCTACCAGGCTCAAGATGTGCCACGCGCGACAGACGTACGGCTGGTTTTTCAGCGCCGGCTCAAGGAGGTACGGCTCGCGCGCCAGCTCTCACAGAAGGAACTTGGCATCCATGCAGGCTTGGATCCCTTCGTGGCTAGTACACGAATAAATCGATACGAGCTGGGGGTCCACCAGCCGGACCTGGCTAGCATTGAACGGCTTGCTCGAGCTCTGCGGGTGCCCACTGCCTACCTGTTCACCGACGACGACCGCCTAGCTCGGCTGATACTGGCCTTTGAACGGCTATTGCCAGTCGAGAAGGATCGCCTCCTGAAATCTATTGAAAACGCATGATGTACGCGGATTAAAGAAAGGTTCCCCCGGGACGGTGCCCCCAATCAATTCGTTCACGCGACCCGGCACGGGAGCATAAGTGCGGTCTAGCTAGCTCAATTCCGGTTGCCTAATTCCGCAAGACCTCTTTTCTATACCCTTTCTGTCGTCGCGCCTTGTGTCTCTCATGGAGGGGAAGCATCAGCAGATACAGTGCAACGCCCCATCCCGGAGACCGCGAATGACTATGCCAGACGAACGCACTCGCAGCATGCTGCAGGCAGGGGCCTTCCTGAAGGAATTGAGCATGCATCCGCGCGTCCCGGCTGCCATCCGCGAGGAGGCTCGTCGGCTCGCACGGCACTACCCAACCGAAAGCACGCTGCGTCTACTAGCAAGCCTAGCTGGCGGGTCGAACATTCTCACACCAAACATTGACCCCGCCTGGTTAGAGCAATACGCGCCCGGGGCACCCACCAACTAGCCTTAGGATCACCTGATTCGCTCGCCAAAAGAGTCGTCTTCAGCTATCACGCGACGCAAATGGCTGCTTGGGAGCCCCTCCCCCAAGAGGCAAGCCTGTCAGGCGCACTTGTTTGGTTCAGACCTCTCCCGATCTATTCTCAGAAGCGAGGCATCAAGTTCGAACTTCGTGAGCCCCCTTTTGTGAGCGTTGTACTGCCACGTGACAAATTGAGTAAGGCCTAAGGCGCTTACGCCTGGCCCTGCCGGACATCCGCATCAGCACGATCTGACCCGAAGCCCAATGAAGCTCCCGCCATCACTTCACCGAGCGCCCTCGATTGATTCTCGGTAGGTCAGCTTCCAACTGCGCCTCGGTCATGCCGTGCTTGTAGGCGTTGTATTGCCAGCGAACGAATCGCTCCAACAACGCGCTGTTTTGCGCCTTGAGCTCATCAATCTCACTCTGCTGGCGAGCAAGCCGCCGCGCTGCAATGGCAAGGCTGCTGGGCATCGGAGCGCGAGCACCGCGGATCTTTAATCCGTCGCGCCTCGCTTTATAAGCGATCTTGATTGCGTCATTCGAGTGCAGCGTCTGCCTGGAAGGCCTGCGACCAAGGAGTTGAGCGGCCTCAGCACATATCCTCTCCCAGGTGATTTTCGCGTCTGGCCACCCGCGAATACATTCCACGATGACCTTTACCTCACGAGACTTGAGGTGCTGAGCCATAGCTACTTCTCTTCGAGCGCGGGAGAGTGGCCAAGGCGGTGACCCGGGGCCTCAAGCGTGTCATGCAAAAGCTTTTCTTTGATGGCACGGCCCAGATGACTGTAGTCACCGCCATCGCTCAGCTTGATTAAAGAACCGTTCGGATAGGCCGGATCGTCGAGAATAGCCACCAACTGTGCGAGCCGGCGACCTAGCTTTTCATGATGTTCCAACCACCGGTCGGCACCCATGTATCCCTTGTCCACGGCGTCGCGCGCAGCGGCCAAGTCAATCTCAACCTCCCGCTTGCGCAGGCGAATTCGCTTCTCCTTTTCCATGTCTCCCTTGATGCATACTTGCTCATGGCAGTTCAAGCAATCGCGAAATCGGTCGCACGGGCTGACCACATAGTCGTGGACACAGACTCCGTAGTCTGTTGCGTGGACGGCCCCACGCTCTACCAGCGCCAGGTCGTTCATCGAGATCGGCGCATGAGCCGACACTTGGCCGTCCGGACCAAATAGCTCCCTCCCTGGGTCGATCGTCTCGGCCTCAGCGACCCGCTCGAACTCGTCCATATGGTTGTAGACGCGGTTCTGCTTCTTGTCAGCTCTTCCAGACCATTTAGCGATGAGGTCTTGCGACATCCCGCCACGATTGGCGATCGTATTGAGAAGGTGACGCGCCTGGTGTGACGTTAGCTTCAAACGCTCCCCATCACTATCGTGGTAACCATAACGGTCAAAAATCGATCGATGCTCGGACTCAACGCCGGGACGCGGCCCCAGGTCACTATTGAAGACGGTTCCCGTTGGTGACCACAAGATCACAGGGCTCGCCCCCCGCTGGGCGTGAAGCTGATTTTTGGTCATGCAAAAGAGGGCGTTGCTGAATCTAACGTTCGCCCTACGACTCACCCACGGGAAGTCTTCGGGCTGCTTCGCCTTTATCCAATGCGCAAGATCGCGAAGCGTATAGCCCTCCGGCCGTCTAGATAGCCCCGCGCCCCACAGCGATTTGACTCCCAACGCTGCACAAACTTGGTCGCCACTAAGCGGCATGTCCTGTGCTACCGGAGGACAACCAGGATGACCGAAGAATTCGTCCGGATGTGATTCCAACCAACGTGCCAGACACCGCGCCGGCTCGGTGAGTGCTCGAACGCGAGCGATGGCCTCTTTGGCGATGGGGACCATAACAGACGGAATCCATCTGATGTCACCCTCGTAACCCTTGCCGGAATAGAACCTCCAACCGTAACGATTGATACCGTTGAAATCCGGCTCCTCCACCTCGCAGTCAGCCGGAAGCTCAAGCACTTCTGTGATACGAACAGGCGCGCAGAGCGTCATCGCAAAAGTTGACGCCGTGAAAATGTCTCGTGGATCGTCGGGATTATTCGAAAAGATTTCCGCTAGCGCGTTGAGGGCATCCTGCGATGGTAGTTTTGCCGCCTGTTTAGCCCGTGCGTCCGGACCGGTCTGGATCGTAACGTCTCTAGGCTTGCGCGTGGACCGCTTCCACTGACCAACCGCTGCTCTCACGAGACGATTCTTATCAAGAAATACTGCGAGCCGCTCCAGCTCTCGTGCGGCATGGTAGGCAGCCGCTTCCGAGTAGTGCTCCCTCGACAGTTGCTCTGCGCGATCGAGCACATCTGCGTCTACCAGATCAATATCGACCCTTTCTCGGCAAGACAGCAACGCAGCCTCAATTGCCCTGATTGCCTTCAATTCGTTCTTTGTTCCGGTTGGCTTCATGCCTTGCTGATAGCGAAAGTAGGCCTTGGCAAACTCCATGATTCCGCTATCAAGTAGGTCATCGGCTGAAACGCCCCGTGAGGGAACACTCATCTTGGTAAACAGGGCTCCAGGCCACTTCCAGCTCGCCCAGTTCAAGTCACGACCAAACACCGTAAGATCATCTCGACAGAGCCGGATGAACGCCTCACGGTTGTCGGCGACCCTACGAACCGACGGCGGCACGAAGTGGACAATGTTTCCGCTCATACACTCCCTCCGGCAGCGAGCTCTTCACGTCGCTCCTCGCAACGGCGTATCACCTCCGCCACAGCAAATATCGTTCGGTCATTGATGGCGGCGATCGTTTCGTCCCCTGTCTCCTCTAAGATGCGTGCTCTTTCAGCCAGCAGCTCAGAGTAGACGGCCTCATGCGGGCCATCCAGCCAAGGCTGAAAGAACATGCAGGTGTAGCAAGGGATCGGCACATTAGCCCCGCAGCTCCCGTACTTCCCGCATGTTGCCGTCCCACGACCGCGATGACGGATCCGGCTGGTAGGGTCATCACCTCGCTTCGCGTCACCCTCTGAGTCAACGACGACGCCTTGGAAGGCTTGCGCATAGGGCGCTAGCTGATGGCCTACAGCGGCATCAATGGCCGCCACATGCTCCGGGATGTTCTTGACGTAAACGTCCGCATTCTGGGTATCCGTATGGTCGAGCAACTCTGCGATACCGCTCAGCCCAATGCCTTGGCGGGCAGCTCGCGTTCCGGTTGTGTAGCGAAAGCGGCGCGAGGTTACGCTTAGCAGCCTGCCCGTCCGTTCAGAATAGCAGCCGGATGCTTCGACAACTTTCTTCAGGACTTGGTTAATTAGATCTGGGCTGCAGTGAAGCCGGTCCGTGCCCAGGAGCGATTGGAACTCGGCGAAAGAGGTGATCGATCGGAATGCATCAGCATCGGGAAATAGAGGCAACAACTGCCGCTCATCCGCATCCAGTGCACGTCCAACGGCAAGCTCTGCATCGCGGATACACTGTTTTCGCTGCGCACGCAAAATGGTCCATAGCTCGCCTGAGGCGCGAAACGTATTGAACCTATCGCGGAAACCGGCTCCTCGTTGCTTTGCACGAGGGATACGAATCAGCCCCTGACCCTCGTCATTGGCCTTACGGGCAGACATCTCCACGTCCATTACCTTCATGTGGGAGATTTGCCGCGACCTACGCCCGCTACAACTGAGCAGAAGGGCCATCGCGAGTTCGGTGGCGGTAAGTAGCTCCTTTTCAAAAGCCCTCGCAGCCCCCTCGTTAAAGGCGATCAACTCGTTCTCCGTGAGATCGCCTTTCTCTGGATCCCTGCGCTGAACGGCATCGCCTTTGATATTCCCTCTGAGTGTCCAACCACGAAGGAGATCAACGATTGAGGCATCCACTCCTGGATAGCCGAGCTCATTCCACTTATAGAGGAAGCTCCGGAGCCCACCTAAGTGATGCTCCGAAGTGCGATCTAACGTCGACCTAAAATTGATGAGCGTCGTAGTGCTCAGTACACCACCCACGACATCAACCATGTGGTGATATCGCACTAAGTAGTTCTTGGCGTGATGCGCTGACGCGGTTCTTGCAAAATGCAGAAGCGTCGCCACGAAGCCGTCCGCAATACTTGGGTCAAGCTTCTCCAACAGAGAACCCACATTGAGGTTGATGCCTTTGGATAGCTCCCACCTGGGGCTTGTAACGACAAATGCGTATCCATAGAGCGAATGGTACTCACGTCCCGGAGTCAGCAGATCACTCAAAGCCCCCGATTCCGGGCCGCTCGATGTCTTCAGTGGTTGCGCTTTTTTCGTGATCACTTGTCAATTCCTTTCGGCAGCCGGACCGTTTCGTTCTGGAGCTGAAGTTGCGTCTCGTGAGCCTTTCGCTCGACGAATCGACGGTTGTACGTTGCTGAGGTACCGGAACCCTCCTTCCAACCTTGTGCATAGGAGCGCATAGCTTCCTGCTGCTCCGGAGATGGTGGGGCCTCTTGTCGGTCCATATATTCGGAGAAGCGTTCATTCCAGCCGTGTCGAAGCAAGTGCCCGTGGAGTCCCTTGAGCTCAGGCGAAGCAGCGGCGACAGACCGGATCATCTTCTGGTAGCTGGAAATGGAAAGGGGATCCCCCAGCGTCGCTCCACTCTTATGAGTGACAAAGAGAAAGACATGTCGTCTTGCCCCCGGCACCTTGTTGCGATGCTTGACTATGTAGGTGTGCAATCGAGCGACAAGCATGTCGCTCAAAGGGATTCGACGATCGAGCGTCTTAACCAAGGGCTGGCGTTGGCGGGGATCCGTTCTTTCGTCCGGGCGACGGGCAATCACGATCTGGCAGCGGCCCCAGTCGATATCGGTCGTGCAGAGGCTGAGAAGCTCTCCACCACGGATGCCTAGGTAGAACAACAGATCCATCATCAGTGCGTTTCTTATACGCACGCTGGTGTGGCGAAAAGGCGACCTTTCCCCTTCGGGATCCACTACCTCACGGAGCGTCGCTACTTGTTCAGAAGTCGGCCCCATCTTTACATCAGCGCATCGCCTTCCGATGGGCCGGCGACTCGTCAGTCCACGATGGACCAGCTCAATTTGGCGCGCGGCCGACTCGTCCAGTGTGGAACCCAGCAGGGTGTGGGATAGCCAGCGTAGGTAGTTGGCCACATGCGTCAGGCGGACGTACTCGCTCCCAGTTTGTACCCGCTGCTTTGCCTTGTTATGCCGAAGAGGTACTACCACTGCGCTGCCATGCTTGCCAAACCGCTTTTGGCAAACGTCTCTGATCGCGTCCAGCTCCGCGGGGCTCAAGAAGCGCCGATCTCTGATCCGGCCCTCCTGATCAATACCGCACTGGCTGCAATGGGTAAGGAACACGTTGATGGCAGCACATGCAGCATCCATGCTCGCTACCGACAGTGATCGATTGCGCACCTGTGTCGTTACAAACAGGTTCGGATAGAAGAGGGGCATGCCCGAGCGAGGATCAACAAGCACTCGGCACCTTTCACCATCTCCCATGACGAAACCTCGAGTTCTGTATCTCAGTTGCATCTCCGCCCCAATTAGTAGCTCGCAACAGTTCTCAAGGCGCAGCTTAGGAGACGAGTCGGGACGGAGCGTGGTACGAAATCGTCCAGTCCAAAAAAGAAAAACCCCCGACGAATCGGGGGCTTGAGAGTCAAAACCGTACAAAGACGGTCTAAGGTGTCCTCTAGAACGGGATGTCGTCGTCGTCGAAGCCGCCGCTGCTCTCGGCCGGCGCCGGGGCGTTCTGGCGCGGAGCGTTGCCGTAGTCGTTGCCACCGCGGGGCTGGCCGCCGCCGTAGCCGCCCTGGCGCTGGCCGCCGCCCTGCGGGCGCTCGCGGAAGCCACCGCCACCGCCGCCACCGCCTTCACCGCCCATGCCGCCGAGCATCTGCATGTCGTTGGCGATGATGTCGGTGGAGTACTTCTCCACGCCGCTCTTGTCGGTGTACTTGTCGGTGCGCAGCGAGCCTTCGATGTAGACCTGGCGGCCCTTCTTCAGGTACTCGCCGGCGATCTCGGCGAGCTTGCCGAACAGCTTCACGCGGTGCCACTCGGTACGTTCCTGCTTCTCGCCGGACTGCTTGTCGGTCCACTGCTCCGAGGTGGCGACGCTCAGGCTGCACACCGCGGTACCGCCGCCGGTGTAGCGCACCTCCGGATCGGCGCCCAGGTTGCCGACGATGATGACCTTGTTGATGCCGCGTGCCATGGAAATTCCTCGCTTTGCTGGCGGCCGGCGCACGCCCGCCTCGTCATGGGTTCGCCGGGGTCGCCGGCGGCTCGACCCCTATCATAGCTTCCCGCCCCGGCTGCGCGCGCCGGCCGCTGTCCGCATCCGCCCCGGCGTGTTGACCGTATCTGCCTGCATGCCGGTTCGCCGGCGACCCTGGGCCGCCGGAGACCGCCTTGCCAACGTTTCGCACCGTGCCCCGCCTCGCCCTGGGCCTGTGCCTGGCCCTGCCGCTGGCGGCCGCATTCGGCGCCACGCCCGCCGTCCACCTCGAAGCCCGCGCCTACGCTGACGATGGCCGCCTGCTCTACCGCGAGTCGCACTGGGTCTTTGCCACGCCGGAGGGACGCACCCGCCTGGTGCTGTATCGCTGTCCGGACGGCGGGCCGTTCGCGCGCAAGTGGGTGCGCGACCATGGGCTGCCGGCGTCGCCCGACTTCGAACTGGAGGATGCGCGCCGCGGCTACCGCGAGGGCGTGCGCCGGCGCGCGGATGGCCGCCGCGAGATGTTCGTGCGGCGCGATGCCGGCAGCGCCGAGCGCAGTGTTCTGCTGGATGAGGCACCCGCGCCGGTGATCGACGCGGGCTTCGATGCCTTCCTGCGCGCGCACTGGAACCTCGCCCCGGACGCCAGCCTCAGCGTGCCGTTCCTGCTGCCCAGCCGGCTCGGCACGCTCGACTTCAGGGTGCGTCGCCTGCCGGACCAGGTGATCGACGGCCGCCCGGTGCGGCGCTTCCGGCTGGGGCTCGACAGCCTGATCGGCTTCGCCCTGCCGCATCTGGACGTGGCCTACGACGCGCGCAGCCGGGCGCTCTGGCGATTCCGCGGCATCGCCAATATCCGCGACGTCGAGGGGCGCAACCTGACAGTCCGGATCGACTTCGCGCCGCCCGAGCCGGTCGACGACGCCAGCGCCGCCGTGCAGGACGCCGCGCGCCAGCCCCTGACGGGCCGCTGCCGGCTGCGCTGATCAGAGCGCCGGCGTGGCGCCCCGCGGCAGGGCCGGGAGACGACCGACGAGGTGCCCGGCGGCCACCCAGGCCTGGAGCCCGCCGCGCAGCGGACGCACGCGCCGGTAGCCCTGCGCCATCAGGAGCTGCGCCGCACGGGCGGCCGACACTTCGTTGGGGCAGTTGCAGTAAAGCACCAGCTCGCGCTCGTGCGGCACGCCCGCCAGTACGGCGTCCAGCGCCGGCGGATCGAATGCCAGTGCGCCGGGAATCGCGCGGTCGTCAAGCTCGCGCGAGCCGGCCGCGCGCACGTCGAACACCAGCGGCGGCCGCGCCGAGCGCAGTGCCTGCGCCAGCTCGTCCACCTCGATCCGGGCCATGCGCAACGCCACCAGCAGTCGCCGGCGCTGCCACCACTTGAACAGGATGTAGAGCGCGAGCATCGCGCCCAGCAGTTGCAGGGCCAGCGCCCCGGTACCCTCGAACGCCGCCAGCACGCGCTCCACCTCGCCGGAGAACGCATAGCCCAGCGCCACCGCCACGCCGGCCCAGAGCAGCGAACCGAGCGCGTCGAACAGCAGGAACAGCCGCGGCGCCAGGCCCCACGCGCCAACCAGCGGTGGCGCCACGGTCGACAGCCCCGGCACGAACTTGGCCACCAGCAGCACCGCTCCACGCCAGCGCTGGAAGCGCAGTTCCGATTGCTTCACGCAGGAGTCGGGCGACAGCGAGATGCGGCACAGCGTGCGCATCACCCCCGCGCCGTAGCGTCGGCCGGCGGCGTACCAGGCGAAGTCGCTGAGCAGGCACCCGGCCAGCGCCACCAGCAGTACGCCCCACAACGGCAGCTTGCCGGCCGCGGCCAGCGCGCCGGCCACCACCAGCGTCGGTACGGCCGGCAGCGGCAGCCCGGCCTGCTCGACCAGCACGTTGAGGAAGACCAGCAGCAGGCCGTATTCGGCGATCAGCGCGACGATCTGGTGGGCCACGGGCGGGCTCGCGTGGAGTGATGCCGCGCCATATGGGGGCGGCCACGACGTGGCGCAATCCCGGGCAACCGGCGGGCCGGCAGCGGCCGAAAGGGCTGCGGCCGGCGCCCTACTGCCCCGGGCTTGCGGCGGCGGCCGCCTGTTCGGCGGCACTGCGCGCGGCGATGCGCCGGGCACCGAACGCCACCAGCGGCAACCACAGCAGCGTGGTCGCCGCCGCGCACAGGAACACGCCGCTCACGCCCAGCCGGCCCAGCGCGATACCGCCGATGGCGCCGCCGACGAAGGCGCCGACGAACTGGCTGGTCGAGTACGCACCCATCGCCGCGCCGCGCAGGTGCGCTGGTGCCAGCCGCGACACCAGGCTGGGCAGTGCCGCTTCCAGCAGGTTGAACGCCGAGAAGAACGCCGCCGCCGACACGCCGAGCCAGGCCAGATGCCCGCCCGACTGCGCAAAGCCGAGCAACGCCAGCCCGATGGCCGCCACGCACACCAGCACAATGCGCAGGCTCTGGCCGATCTCCTTCATGCGGTGCATGGCCGAGCCCATCACCAGCGCGGCGATCGTCATCACCGGCAGGTACAGCTCCCAGTGGCGCTCCGCCGGCAGGTGCAGCCGCTCGGCCAGCAGCAGCGGCAGGCCGACGAAGCTCGCCGTCAGCAGCAGGTGCAGGAAGAACACCGAGCCATTGAGCACCAGCAACCGGCCGTCACGCAGCATGGCCAGCACGCCGCCGAGGCTCGCCGCGGCGGGCGCCTGCGCACGCTGCGGCGTGGGCACGATCAGCCACAGCAGCACCAGCGAGGCCAGTGCCAGTATCGAGGTGGCGCCGAACAGCCCGGGCAGCCCGGCCACCGCCTCCAGCGGCGGCCCCAGGATCAGTGCCAGCAGGAACGCCACGCCGATCGACACGCCGATGATGCCCATCACCTTGCCGCGCTGGTCTTCGCGGGTGAGGTCGGCGGCCAGCGCGGTGCCTGCGCCGGCCACCGCGCCCATGCCCTGCAGCGCGCGGCCGGCCACGATCCCCATCAGCGTGTGCGACATCGCCGCCACCAGCCCGCCGACGGCAAAGATGAGCAGGCCGATGGTGATCGCCGGCTTGCGCCCGATCCGGTCCGACAACAGGCCCAGCGGGATCTGCAGCAGCACCTGGCCCAGCCCGTACACGCCCAGCGCCAGGCCGATCAGCAGGCCGCTCGCGTCCGGCATCTGCTTCGCGTAGAGCGAGAACACCGGCATGATCAGGAACAGCCCGAACAGGCGCAGGCTGATGACGCAGGCCAGGGTCAGCGCACTGCGGCGCTCGAGGGGCGAGAGCTTGCTCACCGGAAGGGGAACGGGCGGGAAGTCATCGGCCCATTATAGGGATCGCCTCGGAATGCCCGGTTGCGGCGCCATGTCGCGCCGCCGCACACGGCAGAGCTGGCCCTATAATCGCCCGTCTTGCCACCCGGACGCCCATGCAACCGATGCCCGCCGACGCCAGCCGAACCGCCGACTTCGCCGCCGTGCGTGAACTGGCCGCCGCCGACATGCAGCGCGTGGACGCGCTGATCCGTGCGCGGCTGGCCTCCGACGTGGTGCTGATCAACCAGATCGCCGACCACATCATCGCCGGCGGCGGCAAGCGCCTGCGCCCGATGCTGCACGTGCTGGCCGCCGGCGCCGCCGGCTACGCGGGCGCGCAGCACATCAAGCTGGCCGCGGTGATCGAATTCATCCATACCTCTACCCTGCTGCACGACGACGTGGTCGACGAGTCCGACCTGCGTCGTGGCCGCAAGACCGCCAACGCGCTGTGGGGCAACGCCGCCAGCGTGCTGGTCGGCGACTTCCTGTACTCGCGCTCGTTCCAGCTGATGGTGGAATTGGACGACATGCGCGTGATGCGCATCCTGGCCGATACCACCAACACCATCGCCGAGGGCGAGGTGCTGCAGCTGCTCAATATCGGCAATGCCGACGTCGACGAGGCGGCGTACCTGGCGGTGATCGAGCGCAAGACCGCGGTGCTGTTCGCCGCCGCCACCGAACTGGGCGGCCTGCTCGGCGGCCTGCCGACCGACCAGGTCGCCGCGCTGCGCCGCTACGGCATGGAACTGGGCTACGCCTTCCAGATCGCCGACGACCTGCTCGACTACACCAGCGACGCCGACACCCTGGGCAAGAACATCGGCGACGACCTGGCCGAGGGCAAGCCGACGCTGCCGGTGATCTACGCCCTGAAGCAGGCCACGGCCGACGAAACGCAGGCGATGCGCCAGGCCATCGAACACGGCGACCTCACCGCACTGGACCGCGTGCTCGCCACCATCCGCCGCAGCGGTGCGCTGGAACGCACGCACGAGCGCGCCGTGGCGCACGCCGAGGCCGCCCGCGCCGCGCTGGCGGTGCTGCCCGCCACGCCCTATCGCGAGGCGCTGGATGCACTGGCCGCCTACGCGGTCGAGCGCAGCGCCTAAGCCGCCCGTGCCGCGCGCCTGGCCGACCGCTTCCGCGGGCCGCGCCCGGCGCCGGTGTTCAAGCCGTCCGCGCTTCGGCCGATGACGGCCCCGATGCCCTCCTCACGCCCCCTCCGTTGGCTGGCCCTCGCGCTGCTGGGGCTGGCGCTGCTGCTGCCCGCGACGACCGTCGCCGCGGCCCCGGCCGCCGACTGGTCGCACTGGGACAGCCTGGCCTTCGAGCACCTCACCGTGCGCGCGGGCCTGCCGCACGCCACCACCACCGCGTTCGCACAGGACCGCGACGGCCTGATCTGGATCGGCACCTTCGGCGGGCTGGTGCGCTACGACGGCTACCGCGTGCAGGTGTTCCGCCAGTCCGGCCCCGGCGGCCTGCCGGACAACTACATCCGCGCGCTGCAGGCCGCGCCCGACGGCAGCCTGATCGTCGGCACCTCCGCCGGCGGGCTGGCTCGTTTCGACCCGCGCGACAACCGCTTCTCCACCTACGACGCCTCGCCCGCCCACGGCACCGGCCCGCACGTCCTCACCCTGGCCCCGGACGGCGCGGGCGGTTTCTGGGTCGGCGGACAGAACGGGCTCAGCCACCTGCGCAACGACCTGCGAACGATCGAGCGGCCCTCGGCCGACGCCGGCCTGCCGGCGGACGTGGCGGTGTTCGCCGTGCGCCAGGACCGGCGCGGCAACCTGTGGGTGGGCAGCGGCGAAGGCCTGTACCTGCGGCGCGCCGGCACGACGCACTTCGTGCGGTTCCGCGGCGACGATGACGCCAGCCTTGTACTGGACGAGGACATCTGGGCGCTGCGCGAGGATGTGGCCGGCAACCTGTGGGTGGGCAGCGGCACCCGCGGCGTGGCGGTGATCGATCGCCAGGGCCACGCGCGCGTGCCGCCCGGGCTCGATGGCGACGCGCCGGCGATCCAGCACCGCACCATCCGCGACCTGCTGGCAGCGCCGGACGGCCGGTTGTGGATCGCCACCGATGGCGTGGGCGTGGCCGTCTACGACCCCCACCACGGTACGCTGGACACCCTGCGCCACGACAATGCGCGCCCGGGCTCGCTGGGCGGCAACATCGTGCGGGCGCTGTTCCTGGACCGCTCCAGTGGCCTGTGGGCGGCCACCGAGACCGACGCCTCGCGCTGCGACACGCGCCCGACCCTCGTGCACACGCTGGACGGGCTGGCGCTGTTCGGTCGCCAGGATGCCAACCTCGACGAGAACGTGCGCAGCGTCCATACCGACCGCCAGGGCGCGATCTGGCTCGGCTTCAACCGCGGCCGCCTCGCGCGTGTCGATCCGGCCAGCGGCCAGATCCGCCTGCTGACCCTGGACGGCGCGCAGCAGGATCAGGACGTGCGCGCGATCGACACGCTGCCGGACGGGCGCATCGTGGCTGGAGCGCGCGGGCTGGTCACGATCGACCCGGCGTCGCTGGCGATCCGCCCGTGGTCGGTCGACGGCCTCGACACGCGGCCGATCCTCGCCCTGCGCACCTGGCGCGATGAGCTGCTGGTCGGCACCTACGATGGCCTCTACCGAATCGACCGCACGCGGCACGTCACGCACTACCGGCACGAACCGGGCGACCCGCGCAGCCTGGTCGACGACCAGGTGCGCAACATCGCGGTGCTGTCCGACGGCAGCGTGTGGATCGCCACCAGCGGCGGCATCAGCATCCTTCGCGCGGATGCAGGCGGGTTCGAAAACCTGGTACACGAGGATGGCAACCCGGGCAGCCTGCCGCAGAACTACGCCGGCTCCGTGGTCGAGCTGGGCGGCCGTATCTGGGTCGGCACTTACGGCGGGCTGGCCGCCACGCCGGCGACACCGCCGGGCCCGCACGGCTACCGCTTCACCGTGCTGCGCGGCAGCGACGGCCTGGGCAGCGACAACGTCGCCAGCGTGCTCGCCGACCGCCTTGGCCGGCTGTGGATCGCCACCGCCAACGGCCTGGCCGTGTACGAACCGGCGACCGGCCGGATCCGCTCGCTGGGCGCACGCGACGGACTCGGCGCGCGCTTCTACAACCACCGCACCGCCGCGCTGGGCCCCTCCGGCGAGCTGCTGTTCGGCGGGCTCAGCGGACTCACCGTGATCGAACCCACGCCGCAGGTGCGGCCACGCCAGTCGGATGCGCCACTGGCCGTGACCGCGGCACTGCGCGATGGCAAGCCGCTGCCTTACGCCGCGCTGCCGACCGCACGGCGTCCACTGCCGCTGGACAACGTGCATGCGCTGCGGCTGGGCTTCGCCCTGCTCGACTACACCGCCACCGACGACGTGCGTTACCGCTACCGGCTGGAGGGCTTCGACGCCCAGTGGACCGAACTGGAGTCCGGCGTGCCGCCATCGGCGGCGTACACGAATCTGCCCGGTGGCAACTACCGCCTGTGGCTGCAGGCCGACATCCCCGGACTGCACGCACGCACGGTGCAGGACGTGATCCCGCTGGAAGTACGTGGCCGCTGGTACGAACGGGGCTGGGTGCGCATCGTGCTGGGCCTGCTCGGCGTGGCGCTGGTCTACCTGCTGGTACGCCTGCGCACGCGCTACCTGCTCGCCCGTGCCGACCGCCTTGCGCAACTGGTGCAGGAGCGCACGCACGAATTGCAGGAAGCCAACGAGCGGCTCAACCGGCTGGCCAGCGTCGACGAGCTGACCGGCCTGCTCAACCGGCGCGAGCTGATGCGCCAGCTCGAACTCGCACACGAGACCGCGCAGCGCACGGGCGCGCCGCTGTCGATCCTGATGCTCGACCTGGATGCGTTCAAGGCGCTCAACGACACCCACGGCCACCAGGCCGGCGATGCCGCGCTTCGAAGCGCGGCACAGCGCGTCGCCGCGCTGTGCCGCAAGGACGACCGACTCGGCCGCTACGGCGGCGAGGAACTGATGGTGGTGATGCAGGGTGCGGACCTCGCCACGGCCGCGCAGCGCGCCGAAGCGATGCGTTCGGCAATCGCAACCATGGAGGTCGACCATGGCGACCATTGCCTGCGCCTGACCGCCAGCATCGGGGCCGCGCAACTCAAGCCCGGCGAACGCACGCACGAGCTGATCGCGCGCGCCGATGCGCGGCTGTACCGGGCCAAGCGGGATGGCCGCAACCGCGTCGCGGCCTCGTAAGCTGCGCGAGCACCGTAGGGTGGGCTTCAGCCCACCGCTCGCTCCCGAAGCCGGGCTGGTGGGCTGAAGCCCACCCTACGTGGGCCGACTACGGTCGATCGGCAAACGCCGCGTCCAGCCAGTCGTGCATCATGCGATAGCTGCGCGCAGCGGCGCGGGCGTCGTACTTGCAGCCGGGTGCGTTCTCGCCGACTTCGGTGAAGCAATGCACCGCGTTGCCGAGCACCACGAACTGCCAGTCGGCCGCGCTGGCGCGCATCTCGTCCATGAACGCGCCGGCATCGGGCATGGTGCCCTTGTCGTCGGCCCCGTTCATGGCGAGCACGCGCGCCTTGAAGTGGTCCGGCAGCGCCGGCTTGCCGGCCGCCAGGGCGCCATGGAAGGACACCACCGCGGCGACGTCGGCGCCGCTGCGGGCGAGGTCCAGCACCGCCGAGCCACCGAAGCAGAAGCCGATCGCGGCGAGCTTGCCGGTGTCCAGCGGCGCGGTGCCGGCCTGGGCCTTCAGTTGCGCCAGCGCCGTGTTCACGCGGTGGCGCATCAGCCCGCGGTCGGCGTAGAGCGGTTGCACCGCGGCCTTCGCCTCGTCGTTGCTGGTCGGGCGAACGTCCTGCCCGTACATGTCGGTGAGCAGGATCACATACTGCTTGCCGGCGATCATCTCGGCCTTCCTGATGGCCTGGTCGTTCACCCCGTACCAGTTGGGCACCATCACCAGGCCCGGGCGCTTGCCGGCACCCGCGTCGTCGTAGACCAGCACGCTGTGGAAGCGGGTGCCGCCAGCGGTCCACTCGACCGACCGATGCACCATCTTCGCCTGGGCGGCGAAGGCCAGGGGAAGCGAAAGCAGGGCGAACAGGATGCGACGCATGGCGACGGCTCCGGTGGGGTGAGGTGGCGCTCCGCGCCGGTGCTCCGCGGCGTCCGGCCGCGGCGTGGAATCATCGGCCGGCGGCGTGTGCGGCCAGGCGTCGCTTGAGCGGCGTCAGCCGGTCGACCAGCCGTACGCCCAGCGCACGCGCCGCGACCAGCGGCGGCGCCTGCCAGGCGTAGATGCGGCCCAGCGCATCGAAGCTCCACGCGTCGAGCGTGTCGGCGCTGCGCCGGCGGCGCGCGTAGCGGCGCAGCACATGCGGCGCGGCAATGTTGCGGCCGGCTTCGCGCGCGGCCACCAGCGTGTCGCGTAGCTCGGCCACGTCGCGCAAGCCCAGGTTCACGCCCTGCCCGGCCAGCGGATGCACCGCGTGCGCCGCATCGCCCAGCAGCACCAGGCGCTCGGCCTGGTAGCGGTCGGCCAGTTGCAGCCTGAGCGGGAAGGCGGCGCGGCGGGTGGTCGCGAGCACCGGGCCGAGGCGGAAATCGCTGGCCACGCCGAGCTCGGCGCAGAAGGCGGCATCGTCCAGCGCCAGCACGCGTTGCGCCTCCGCCTCGGGCAGCGACCACACGATCGAGCTGCGCCCGTCGGCCAGTGGCAGCAACGCCAGCGGCCCGCCGGGCAGGAAGCGCTGCCACGCGGTGTGCTGGTGCGGGCGTTCGGTGGTGACATGCGCGACGACGCCCCGCTGGCCGTAGTCGCGGCCGTGCGTATCCAGCCCGGCCAACCGGCGCAGCGGCGAGCCGGCGCCGTCGGCGGCGACCAGCAGGCGCGCGGACAGGCTGGCGGTCGCGGCGGCCTCCATCTGCAGCAGCACGCGATCCTCGCGCGCCTCGTAGCCGGTCACCTGCGCCGGGCACAGCCGCTGCACGCCCGCCGCTTCAAGCGCCTGCCACAACGTCCACTGCACCAGGTTGTTCTCGACGATCCAGCCCAGCCAGGCGCGGCCCTCGGCAATGGCATCGAAGTCGACTGCGGCGCCGGTGCGCGCATCCCACACATGCATCCGTCCGTACGAGGCGGCACGGCAATCGCGGATGGATGCCCAGACGTCCAGCTCATCGAGCAACGCGACCGACGAAGACGCCAGCCCGACCACGCGCAGGTCGACCTCGTCCCGGGCGTGCCAGGGCGTCGGCGGGCGTGCTTCCAGCAGCGCCGTGGCGAAACCGGCGCGGGCCAGCGCGAGCGCCGTCGCGGCGCCGACCATGCCGCCACCGACCACCGCCACGTCGAGCAGCGGCGCCCGCCGGCGCGCTTCGGTGAGCCGCGCGTTCACGGTGAGCGCTCCAGCACGGCCTGCGGCGGCTCGCCGCGGAAGCCCATGCCGCGCCGGAGTACCGCATCCTTCAGTGGCGGCAGGCGGTCGCAGGCGAGCAGCGCCAGCGAGCGCAGCGGACCGAGCCACGGTTGTGGCAGGCAGGCCAGCTGCACCAGGCCATGGCTCATCGCCATGGTGCCGTCGCGGTCCGGAGCGCGGCGAGCCGCGTAGGTGGCGAGCAGGCGCTCGTCGCCAGGGTCGGCCGCGGCGGCCACGAGCTCGGCCAGGGTCAGCGCGTCGCGCAGGCCCAGGTTGAAGCCCTGCGCGCCGATCGGGTGCACGGTCTGCGCCGCGTTGCCGACCAGCACCGCGCGTGGTCCGGTAAGACGGTTGGCGGCGACGCGCTGGATCGGGTAGGGAAAGCGCTTGCCCGGACGGCCGAGGCGGCCCAGCCGCCAGCCGAAACGGCGCTGCGCGAGCGCCAGGTAGTCTGCATCGTCCATCGCCGCCACCGCCTCGGCCTGCGATCCCGGCACGGTAAGCACCAGGCCGCAGCGGCGACCGGCCAATGGCAACAGGGCGACCGGGCCTTCGTCGCCGAAGCGCTCGTACGCGCGATGGCCGTGCTCGCGTTCGGGGGTGACGGTGCAGACGAACAGCGTCTGCCCGTAATCGTGGGTATCTGCGGCGATGCCCAGTTGCTCGCGCACAAACGAATGGGTGCCGTCGGCGCCGACCAGCAGCGGCGTGTCGATCTGTCGCACGCCCTCGGCGGTGCGCACCTGCGCGCGCCAGCCATCGGCGACCGGTTCGAGCGCCTCCAGCCTGGCCGGAGCGAGCCGTTGCAAACGCGTGCATTCCTCCAGCCGGCGCAGCAGCGCCGCGCCCAGTTCACGCGCCGGCAGCGTCCAACCCAGAGCATCGACGCCGGCATCGCTCGCCTCAAGCCGCGCACTGCCGAATTCACCCGCGCGACTGACATGGATGTGCTCGATGGCCGTGGCGCCTTCCCGCGTGTGCTTCCACACGCCGATCGCCTCCAGTCCGTTGACGGTGGCGCGCGCCAGCGCCAGGTTGCGCTCGTCGTAGCTCGGCTGCGCCTCGACGCGCGGCGCGGCGGCTTCGACCAGCATCGCATCGACACCGGCCGCATCCAGCGCGATCGCCAGGCTGGCGCCGACCAGGCCGCCGCCGACGATCAGCACGGGCCCGCGTGGGGAGGGGGGGACTGTCATGGCGTGGATGATACGGCCGAACACGCGGGCGTCGCATGGCCCGGACGGGCTTCGGCTAAACTAGCCCGTCCTGCCTTCATTCTCACGCCGCCTGCATACGGAGCACTTCATGGCTATGACGCGAACCCAGCGCCTCGGCATCTTTCTGGCACTCGCCCTGGTGATGGCCATTACCCGCGGCGCGGTGCACACCCACCACTTCGAGGCGTTCCCGGATGCGTCCTGGGGCGTGTTCTTCCTGGCCGGCTTCTGGCTGCGCGGCGCCGGGCGCTGGGCGTTCCCGCTGCTGATGGCCGAGGCCGTGCTGGTCGACTACCTGGTGATCACCGGCCAGGGCCTCGACTTCTGGAGCCACTACTGCGTCTCGCCGGCGTACTGGTTCCTCGTGGCCGCCTACGGCGCGCTGTGGCTGGGCGGCAGCTGGCTGGCCCGCCGCCAGGCCGGCCTGAAGCTTTCCACCGCGGGTCTGGCCGTGGCCGCGCTGCTGGTCAGCGAGGCGGCCTGCTTCGTGGTCTCCAACGGCAGCTTCTACTGGCTGAGCGACAGCGTGCCGGCGCCGCGCAGCATGGCGGCCTGGTTCGAGAACATGGGGGACTGGTACCTGCCGTTCCTGCAGGTGACCGCGCTGTACGTCGGCCTGGGCGCCGTGGTGCACGTGCTGGCAACCCAGCTGACCCGCGCACTGGCCCACGAAGGCCAGGCGCACTGATGGGCAACCGCCTGTCGAAGATCTACACGCGCACCGGCGACGACGGCAGCACCGGCCTGGGCGACGGTTCGCGCGTGCCGAAGGATTCGGCCCGCGTGGCCGCCTACGGCACGGTGGACGAACTCAACAGCACGATCGGCATGGTGCTCGCCTGTGACGGCGTCCCGCCGGACGTGCGCGAGGCGCTGACCCAGGTCCAGCACGAACTGTTCGACCTGGGCGGCGAGCTGTGCATCCCCGGCATGGCCATGGTCCAGGACGCCGACATTGCGCGACTGGAATCGGTACTCGACGGCTTCAACGAGCCGTTGCCGCCGCTGAAGGATTTCATCCTGCCGGGCGGCGGCATGGCCGCGGCCTGCGGCCACCTGGCACGCACCGTGTGCCGCCGGGCCGAGCGCGAGGTCATCGCGCTGGCGCGCGAGGAGGCCGTGCGCCCGCAGGCGCAGCGCTACCTCAACCGGCTGTCGGACCTGCTGTTCGTGCTCTGCCGCGTGCTGGCCCGTGCCGGCGGGCACGGCGAGGTGATCTGGCAGCACGAGCGGCGCCCGCGCGGCTGATTCCTTCGATGCTGCGGCTCTACACCCATCCGGTCTGCCTGCAGCACGCCCCCGGCCCCGGCCATCCCGAGTCCCCCGCACGCCTGCACGCGGTGCTGGCAGCATTGGACCGCGACCGTTTCGCCGCGCTCGACCGTATCGAGGCGCCGCGCGCGAGCATCGAGGCACTCGAGCGCGTGCACGATCCTGCCTACGTCGCACGCATCCTTGCCAGCGCCCCCGCGGACGGGCTGGCCCGCCTCGACGAAGACACGCTGATGTCGCCGGCCTCGGCCGAGGCCGCGCTGCGCGCTGCCGGTGCCGTGGCAGCCGCGGTCGATGCCGTCCTCAATGAACGGGCCAGCCGGGCGTTCTGCGCCGTGCGTCCGCCCGGCCACCACGCAACGGCCGACCAGGCGATGGGCTTCTGCCTGTTCAACAACGTTGCGGTCGGCGCGGCTCACGCGCTGGCCGGGCATGGCCTCGAGCGCGTGGCGATCGCCGACTTCGACGTGCACCACGGCAACGGCACGCAGGACATCTTCGCGCGCGAGCCGCGCGTGCTGTTCGTCTCCAGCCACCAGTCGCCGCTCTATCCCGGCAGCGGTGGCGCGCAGGAAACCGGTGTGGGCAACCTGCTCAACGCCCCGCTGCCGCCGGAAACCGGCTCGGGTGCTTTCCGGCAGATCTGGGAGGAGCGGCTGCTGCCGCGGCTGGACGCGTTCCGTCCGCAACTGCTGCTGGTCTCGGCCGGCTTCGATGGCCACCGCGCGGACCCGCTCGCACAGCTGCGACTGGACGCCGACGACTACGGCTGGCTGACCGCGCGGCTGGTGGACATCGCCCGGGTGCATGCGGCCGGACGCGTCGTTTCGACCCTCGAAGGCGGCTACGACCTCGACGCCCTGGCTGCCAGCGCCAGCGCCCATGTCGCGGCGTTGATGGCCTGAGCGGGGACGTATCGGCGACGAGCTCCGCCTGCCTGCGGGGCGGCGGGCTGAAGCCCACCCTGCGGCGCGCCTGGCCCGCGCTTTCCTGCCGGCCATGTCCCCTTTCTGCTAGTTTTACGCGTCCTGACGAACGCCGACAGCCCACCGTGACGCCGAGCCACACGATCCCGCGCGCCTTGCCCCCACGCCGCCTGCTGGCGGTCGCCGCCGCCCTCGCCCTGTTCGGCGGCCCGGCCGGGGCCCAGACCGCGGTATCCGAGGCCGCAGCGCCTGCCACGCCGGCCAGCACCGGCGCCGAGGTGTCGAGCTGCCCGCTGGGGGCGTTCCACTGTCCGCCGCGTCCGGAAAGTTTCGCGCTGTGCCGGCCCAACGCGCTGCTGGCGTTCTACGACCCGACGCTGCCGCGCGATCCCTCGCGCCGCGAGACCTCCGACACGGTCGTCGACGCCGCCCACGTGGACAGCTCCAACCAGGCGGTCTACCGGCTCTCGGGCAATGTGCGCATCGAGCGCGCCGACCAGCTGCTGCGCGGCGATCGGATCGACTACAACGACGCCACCACCGACTACGACGCCCAGGGCAACGTGCGCTACCAGGAGGCCGGCGAACTGCTCAGTGCCGACCGCCTGCACGGCAACACCCAGGCCAACCGTGGCGTGGCCGAGAACGTGCGTTACCAGCTGCTGCAGTCGCGCGGCAACGGCACCGCCGCGCGCGGCGAGCTGCTCGATGCCCAGCGCAGCCGCTACAACCTGGTCAGCTACTCCACCTGCGACGTCGGCCACCACCTGTGGGAAGTGCGCGCCAGGAGCCTGGAGATCGACAAGGCGACCGGCGTGGGCAAGGCCCACGGCGCGACCATGCGCTTTGCGGACGTGCCGTTCCTGTACCTGCCCTACTTCACCTTCCCGGTCGACAACCGGCGCAAGAGCGGCTTCCTGTACCCGACCTTCGGCAGTTCGAACCGGTCGGGAACGATGTTCTCGATCCCCTATTACCTCAACCTGGCGCCGAACTACGACGCCACGCTCGAGCCGCGCATCTACACCCAGCGCGGGGCGATGCTGGCGGGCGAGTTCCGTTACCTGGTGCCCGGCACGCGCGGGCAGTTCGATTTCCAGTACCTGCCGAACGACCGTGGCGACAACACGTCCGTGGACGAGCCGACCAAGGGCACGGACCGCTGGTGGCTCAAGTACACCGACGTGACGCGCCTGGGCGGGCCGTGGTACTTCAGCACCTCGATCAACCGCGTTTCCGACGGAAGCTACCTGCGCGACTTCGGCAACGACCTCTACACCACTTCGGTCGGCACGCTCACCTCCAGCGGCTACGTCCGCGGCAACGGCGACTGGTGGAACGCCTCCTTCGGCGCCAGCAGCTACCAGAACGTCGATCCGTACCTGCCCGACACGGTGGTGCAGTACAAGCGCTGGCCGACCGCGAACCTGGGCCTGGACATCCCGATCAACCGCTGGCTGGAGTTCGGCGCCGAGGCCGAGGCCACCGCCTTCCGCAAGGACGAACGCATCGAGGGCGACCGCCTCGACCTGTATCCGTACCTTGCCGCCGATTTCCGCGGTGCGGCCTGGTTCGTGCGGCCGAAACTCGCCTACCGCTTTACCGCCTACCAGCTCGACGGCAATTACGCGGACTACGGCTACCGCGGACCGCTGAGCGGCAGCCAGGTGTCGCCCTTCGACGACCGCACACCCAGCCGCGCACTGCCGATCGCAAGCCTGGATACCGGGCTGATCTTCGAGCGCCCGGCCTCGCTGTTCGGCACCACATACACGCAGACGCTGGAGCCGCGGCTGTACTACCTGTACGTGCCCTACCGCAACCAGGACGACCTGCCGCTGTTCGACACGCGGCGGATGTCGTTCGACTACTGGCAGCTGTTCTCCCCCAACCAGTTCTCCGGCGCCGACCGCCAGATGAACGCCAACAACCTCACCGCGGCGCTGACCACCCGGTTGCTGGACGACGACGGCGTGGAGCGGCTCTCGGCCAGCATCGGGCAGATCCACTACTTCGCGCCCCAGCGGGTGCAACTGCCCGACAGCGCAACCACCACCGCCGCGCCAACCGACTGGACGCGCTCGGACTACGTGGCCCAGTTCGGCGTGCAACTGAACGACCGCTGGCGCCTCGACAGCGCCTACCAGTGGAGCCCGAACACGCGCCAGACGAGCCTGGGCACGCTGGGCCTGCAACGGCGCATCGGGGCGGACGGCATCTTCAACTTTTCCTACCGCTTCCGCCGCGGCCTGGTGGAGCAGTACGACACCTCGGCGATCTACCCGATCTCCGAACGCTGGCGCCTGCTCGCGCGATGGGTCTATTCGGTGCGCGACAAGCGTACCGTCGAGGCGCTGGCTGGCGTGGAATACGACAGCTGCTGCGTCGCGGTGCGGGTGGTCGGGCGCCACTACGTGGTTTCCCGCGGCCCCATCGGCGACCGCGGCGAAAGCAACAACGCGCTCATGTTCGAGCTGGTCTTCAAGGGCCTGGGCGCCTTCAACGGCCAGGCGGAAGACGTGCTGCGGCGTGGTATTCTTGGCTATCAGTAACGGCCTTGCCGCGAACTTTCCGCTGCCGTTGCGATCCACGGTTGTCGACCGGCACGACCGGACCTGAAGGCACCGACCCCTCCAACCATCGCCGCACAGGCGATTGAAGGTTTCCGACCGATGAAGCACCCCACCGCGCTGCTCCTCCTCGCGCTCGCCGCGGCCACCGTCCTGCCCACCCAGGCCCAGCTGCTGCCCCAGGCCCAGGGCCAGGGCGACGCCACGGCCTCGGGCACGCAGCCGCTCGACCGCATCATTGCGGTGGTCGACGACAACGTGATCCTGCAGAGCGAACTGGATGACGCCGTGCGCTCGGTCAGGCAGCAGTACGCCAGCACCCCGGACCGGCTGCCGCCGGAGGACGTGCTCAAGCGCCAGGTGCTCGATCGCCTGGTGCTGATGAAGCTGCAGGTCGCCAAGGCCAACGAGCAGGGCATCCGCGTGTCCAGCTCGGACATCGACCAGGCGGTCGCCGCGGTCGCCCAGCAGAACCGCATGAGTCCCGAGCAGCTGCAGCAGGCGGTCGAGCAGAGCGGCCAGAGCTTCGCGGCCTTCCGCGACCAGCTCGGCGACCAGATCATGGTCCAGCGTCTGCACGAGAGCGTGGTCCGCGATTCGGTCAACATCACCGACAGCGAAATCAACAACCTGCTCAACAGCCCGACCTACAAGGCCGGCGAAGTCCACCTGGCGCACATCCAGGTCTCGATCCCGGCCGGCGGTACCGCCGAGGACATCCGCGCCGCGCAGGCCAAGGCGCAGGAAGCGATCGACGCGATCAAGGGCGGCATGGACTTCAATGCCGCGGCGATCCGCTACTCCGACGCGCAGGACGCACTGGAAGGCGGCGACCTCGGCTGGCGCAAGATGGACGAAATCCCGCCGGCCTTCGCCGACACCATCGCCGGCATGAAGCCCGGCCAGGTCAGCGCTGCGCTGCGCGGCCCCACCGGTTTCCACATCCTCAAGCTGGTCGACCAGCGCGAACCCAGCCGCCAGGTAGTCACCGAGTACCACGCCCGCCAGATCCTGATCCGCCCGAGCGAACTGGTGACGCCGGAGCAGGCGCAGCAGAAGGCGCAGGACCTGTACAACCGCATCGTCAACAAGCACGAGGACTTCGCCAAGCTGGCGAAGGAGAACTCCAAGGATCCGACCACCGCCAACGCCGGCGGCGACATGGGCTGGTTCCAGCGCGACCAGTGGGGCAGCACGATCGCCCAGCAGCTGTCGCAGCTGAAGGACGGCGAGGTCTCCCAGCCGTTCCAGAGCGAGGCCGGCTGGCACATCATCCAGCTGGAAGGCACGCGCAAGAGCGACGTGACCGAGGAAAGCGAGCGCAACCAGGCGCGCCAGGCGATCGGCAACCGCAAGGCCGAGCAGGCGTACGAGGACTTCCTGCGCCAGCTGCGTGCCGATGCCTACGTCAACATCCTGGTGCCGGAACTGAAGGACCCGGACGCGCGGGAAAAGAGCTGAGTCGTGCCTTGAACGCCGACCTGCCGCGGCTGGCGCTGACCGCCGGGGAACCGGCCGGCGTCGGCCCCGAACTGCTGGTCCGGCTCGCATCGACACCGCTTGCGGCCGGACTCGTCGCGATCACCGACCGCGACCTGCTGCGCCGCGCTGCCGCCCGCTGCGGCGTGCCGCTGGAACTGCACGAAGACGACGGCCAGCCGCATGCGCACGTGCCGGGCAGCCTGCGCGTCCAGCACGTGCCGCTGGTGGTGGAGGAGCGCCCCGGCAGGCCCGATCCGCGCAATGCCCGCCACATCCTGACCACGTTGGCGGAGGCGGCCGATGGCTGCCTCGCGGGTAGCTACGCCGCCGTGGTCACCGCGCCTTTGCAGAAAGCCTCGATCAACGACGCCGGTATTCCCTTCAGCGGCCATACCGAATTTTTCGCCGAGCGCACCGGCGTGGACGTGGTGATGATGCTGGCCAGCCCGGAGCTGCGCGTGGCCCTGGCCACCACGCACCTGCCGTTGCACGCGGTGTCCGCGGCGATTACCGGCGAATCCCTGGAGCGCACGCTGCACATCGTGCATGGCCAGCTCCGGGCGCGCTTCGGCCTGGTCGATCCGCGTATCGCGGTGCTCGGCCTCAACCCGCACGCCGGCGAAGGCGGCCACCTGGGCCGTGAGGAAATCGACGTGATCGAGCCCGCGCTGGCGAAGCTCCGCGCGCAGGGCATGCACCTGCTCGGTCCGCTGCCGGCGGACACCGCCTTCGTGCCGAGCCAACGCGAGCGCTACGACGCCGTGCTGGCGATGTACCACGACCAGGCGCTGCCCGTGCTCAAGAGCGAAGCCTTCGATCGCACGGTCAACATTACCCTGGGCCTGCCTTTCGTCCGTACCTCGGTCGACCACGGCACCGCGCTGGACCTGGCGGGCACGGGACGAGCTGATCCATCCAGCCTGATCGCGGCTGCGCGGATGGCGCTGGACCTTGCCGCTCGCCGTGGCTGCGCCGGCTGAAGGCCCGGCTTTGCGAGAAGACCCGATGAACGCCCGCCCCAAGAAAAGCTTCGGCCAGCACTTCCTGCACGAGAAGCGCTACATCGAGCGCATCGTCAGCGCGATCGCGCCCAAGGCCGACGACCGCGTCGTGGAAATCGGCCCGGGCGAGGGCGCGCTGACGCTGCCGCTGCTGGCCGCCGCCGGCCGCCTCACTGCGGTCGAGCTGGATACCGACCTGATCCCCGGCCTGCAGGCGCGCGCGAGCAGCGTGGGCACGCTGGAAATCATCCATGCCGACGTGCTCAAGGTGGACTTCACCGCACTAGCGCGGAGCCTCGGCGTGGCGCGCGTGCGCCTGGCCGGCAACCTGCCCTACTACATCTCCAGCCCGATCCTGTTCCATTGCGTGGATCATGCGGCCGCGATCGAAGACATGCACTTCATGCTGCAGAAGGAAGTGGTCGACCGCATGGCCGCGGACCCGGGCAGCAAGGTGTATGGCCGGCTGTCGGTGATGCTCCAGCTGGCCTGTCGCGTCGAGCCGCTGTTTACCGTGCCGCCGGGCGCGTTCCGTCCGCCGCCGAAGGTCGACTCGGCCGTCGTGCGACTGGTGCCGCTCGCCGAGCACGAACGCCACGACGCCGACCCGCAACGACTGCACGCGATCGTCAAGGCAGCCTTCGCGCAGCGGCGCAAGACACTCGCGAACGGATTGAAGAACCTGCTCGACAGCGCTGCCATCGCCAGTGCAGGCATCGACCCGAAGACGCGCGCCGAGACCCTCGCGCCCGGCGACTTCGTGCGGCTGGCCAAGCTCGCGGCCTGACGCGCCCCCTACACGCGCAGGCCCGCACGCAGGCCGTACAATCGACGCATGAATCCCAAACCTTCCTACACGATCGACGTGCAGGTCGAAACCCGCTTCGTTCCCGACCAGTCCAAGCCGCACGACAACCGCTACGTGTTCGCCTACACCGTGACGCTGCACAACGCCGGCGACGTTCCCGCGCGCCTGCTCACCCGCCATTGGGTGATCACCGACGCCAACGGCAAGGTGGAAGAGGTGCGCGGCGAAGGCGTGGTCGGCGACCAACCGTGGATGCGGCCGGGCGACCGTTACCAGTACAGCTCCGGCGCCGTGCTCGACACCGCCGTCGGCACGATGCGTGGCAGCTACCAGATGCTCGCCGACGACGGCACCCGCTTCGAGGCGCCGATCCCGCCGTTCACGCTGTCCATACCGCGCACCCTGCACTGATGGCACGCACAACCGAAGGTTCGCCTGCGATGGACCGGACGGACGAGTTCTGATGGCGACATATGCAATCGGCGACGTGCAAGGCTGCTATCCGGAGCTCTCGCGTTTGCTCGACAAATTGCGGTTCGACCCGGCGCGCGACCAGCTTTGGTTCTGCGGCGACCTGGTCAATCGCGGCGGCGAATCGCTGCAGGTGCTGCGCATGTTGCACGGCCTGCGCGAGAACGTGGTCGTCACGCTGGGCAATCACGACCTGAGCCTGCTGGCGATCGCCCAACGCAAGCCCGACGCCCAGTCGCGGGTCAACCCGGAGCTGCGCGAGGTGCTGTTCGCCGACGACGCGCCGGTGCTGTTCGAGTGGCTGCGCAACCAGAAGCTGCTGCATTACGACGAGGCGCTCGGTTGGGGGATGGTGCACGCGGGCCTGGCGCCGTCGTGGACGCTGCGCCAGGGCCTGCGCGCGGCGCAGGAAGTGGAGCGCGAGCTGTCCAGCCCGCGTCACCCGCGGCTGTTGCGCAACCTGTTCGGCAACCGTCCGGCCGCCTGGTCCAGCCGGTTGCAGGGGATCGAGCGCTTTCGTGCCACGATCAACACGATGACACGCATGCGCTACTGCGACGTCAACGGCCGCATCGACTTCGAGGCGAAGGGCATGCCCGGTTCGCAGAAGCCGGGGCTGTACCCGTGGTTCGCCGTGCCCGGCATGCGCCGGCGCGAGGTCAACATGGTCTGCGGGCACTGGTCCGCGCTGGGCCGTTTCGCCGGCCTGGGCGTGTATGCGATCGACACCGGCTGCGTGTGGGGCGGTCAGCTGACCGCGCTGCGGGTGGGCGAGGAGGAACCGCAGTACACCACCGTGAATGCGGAGCCGCACCGCAAGCGGCCGTCCGGCGGTGGGGACTGACCGCCGCCCCGAGGTGACCGTTCGGGGCTCGCGGTGATCACGATGCAGATTGCTTTGTAGCAGCGCACCCGGTGCGCAACCGCCATTCGGGTCGCGCACCGGATGCGCTCCTGCAGCCGGGCGCGCCGACGTGAGATCGGCGCGCGGGCGTACTCAGGCCAACTGGCCGTGGCAGTGCTTGTACTTCTTGCCCGAGCCGCAGGGACACGGATCGTTGCGGCCGATCTTGGGACCTTCGTGCTGCACGGTCCCCGGCGCGGCCGCCGGCGACGCATCGTTGCCCAGCGCGTTGACCGGAGCGCCGCCGCCGCTGGCGAGCATCTGCTGCTGCAGGCGCGCCGCCAGGCGCTGCTGCTCGGCTTCCATCGCGGCGACCTCTTCCTCGCTGCGGATGCGCACGCGCGCGAGCATCTGCACGACTTCGGTCTTGATGCGGTTGAGCATCTCGGAGAAAAGCTCGAACGACTCGCGCTTGAACGCCTGCTTGGGATCCTGCTGCGCATAGCCGCGCAGGTAGATGCCCTGGCGCAGGTAGTCCATGCTGGCCAGGTGTTCCTTCCAGGCGTTGTCGACCACACTCAGCATGATGTGCTTTTCGAGCTGGCGCATCGTCTCGGCGCCAATCTGCGTTTCCTTGTCCTTGAACGCCTGGTCCATCGCCTCGCGCACGTGGTCGCGGATCTGCGCCGCATCCAGTTCGTGCTGCTTCTCCACCCAGGCCTTCAGGCCGGTGGCGATGCCGAACTCACTGTCCAGCGCGCGCTCCAGGCCGGCGATATCCCATTGTTCGTCGATGCTGTCCGGCGGCACGTGGGCATTGACGATCGATTCGACCACGTCCTCGCGGATGTCGGCGATGGTGGCCGAGACGTCCTCGCCCTCGAGCAGCTCGTCGCGCTGGCGGTAGATCACCTTGCGCTGGTCATTGGCGACGTCGTCGAACTCCAGCAGGTGCTTGCGGATGTCGAAGTTGTGCTGCTCGACCTTGCGCTGCGCCTTCTCGATCTGGCGGCTGATCATGCGCTCCTCGAGCGGATCGTCCTCCTTCATGCCGAAGCGCTTCATCCAGCGCACCAGGCCCTCGCCGCCGAAGATGCGAAGCAGGTTGTCCTCCAGCGCCAGGTAGAAGCGCGAGGAGCCAGGGTCGCCCTGGCGGCCGGAGCGGCCACGCAGCTGGTTGTCGATGCGGCGCGATTCGTGCCGCTCGGTGCCGATGATGTGCAGGCCGCCGGCGGCAAGCACCTGTTCGTGGCGCTTCTTCCATTCGCTCTTGACGCGCTGGCGGTCGACCTCGGAGGCGTCCTCCGGCAGCGCGGCGAGCGCGGCTTCCAGGCTGCCGCCGAGCACGATGTCGGTACCGCGGCCGGCCATGTTGGTGGCGATGGTCACCGAGCCGGGCGCGCCGGCCTGCGCCACGATGTGCGCCTCGCGCTCGTGCTGCTTGGCGTTGAGCACTTCGTGCGGGACCTTGGCCTTGGTCAGCATGTCCGAAAGCAGTTCGGACACCTCGATCGAGGTGGTACCGACCAGCACCGGCTGGCCGCGCTTGTGGCAATCCTTGATGTCCTCGATCACTGCGCGGTACTTGGCCTGCTGGCTCAGGAACACGATGTCCAGGTTGTCCTTGCGGATCATTGGCTTGTGGGTGGGAATCACCACCACTTCCAGGCCGTAGATGGTCTGGAACTCGTAGGCCTCGGTGTCGGCCGTGCCGGTCATGCCGGCCAGCTTCTTGTACATGCGGAACAGGTTCTGGAACGTCACCGTCGCCAGCGTCTGGTTCTCGCGCTGGATCGGCACGCCTTCCTTCGCCTCGACCGCCTGGTGCAGGCCGTCGGACCAGCGGCGGCCGGCCAGCGTGCGGCCGGTGAACTCGTCGACGATGATGACCTCGCCGTCGCGCACGATGTAGTCGACGTCGCGCTGGTAGATCGCGTTGGCGCGCAGCGCGGCGTTGAGATGATGTACCACCGCCAGGTTGCGGGCGTCGTACAGGCCACTGTCCGGATCGATCACGCCGGCCTTGCGCAGCAACTCCTCGGCGTGCGCCATGCCCTCTTCGGACAGGTGCACCTGCTTCTGCTTCTCGTCGACCCAGTAGTCGCCCGCGCCGTCCTCGGTTTCCTGTCGCTTCATCTGCGGCACGATGCGGTTCACCGCCAGGTACAGCTGCGGCGAGTCCTCGGCCGGGCCGGAGATGATCAGCGGCGTGCGCGCCTCGTCGATCAGGATCGAGTCGACCTCATCGACGATCGCGTAGTTGAGGCCACGCTGATAACGCTGTTCCTTCGACAGCGCCATGTTGTCGCGCAGGTAGTCGAAGCCGAATTCGTTGTTGGTGCCGTAGGTGATGTCGGCGCCGTAGGCGGCGTGCTTGTCGCCGTGGTCCATGCCGGGGTAGACCACGCCGACCGACAGGCCCAGGAAGTTGTAGAGCTTGCCCATCTGCGCCGAGTCGCGGCGGGCCAGGTAGTCGTTGACGGTGACCACGTGCACGCCCTTGCCTTCGAGGGCGTTCAGGTAGACCGGCAAGGTACCCACGAGGGTCTTGCCCTCGCCGGTGCGCATCTCTGCGATCTTGCCCTGGTGGAGCACCATGCCGCCAATCATCTGCACGTCGTAGTGGCGCATGCCCAGCACGCGCTTGGCGCCCTCGCGCACGACGGCGAAGGCCTCGGGCAGCAGCTTGTCGAGCGTCTCGCCCTTGGCCAGGCGCTCCTTGAACTCCCCGGTCTTGGCCTTGAGCGCCGCGTCGTCCAGCTTCTCGAACTCCGGCTCCAGCGCGTTGATCCGCGCGACGGTCTTGGAAAGCTGGCGCAGCACGCGCTCGTTGCGGCTGCCGAAAAGGCTGGTCAGGGCACGATTGAACATCGATCTTCCGTCAGTGAAGGCTCAAGGCCCGCGGCGGTCACGGGCGAAAGGAGACATGTTACTACAGCCGCTCCAGCTGGCCGGGATGGCGGCGGGAGGCGCGGGATTCAAGTGGGCGTTCCGGCGAAGCCGGAACCGGCAGGCGCCCGCTTGCGGGGCGTGTCCGGGGCTGGCGGCCGCGGGGATGCGTCGCCCGCAAGCGGCCCCTACAAGGAGCGGCCGGGTAAGCGGCTCAGCGGTGGCTCTTCACGTAGGCCAGCGGATTGACCACGCGGCCCTTGTACCAGACCTCGAAATGCACGTGCGGGCCGGTCGATCGGCCGGTGGAACCGGCGCGCGAAACCACCTCGCCCACATGCACGCGCTGGCCCGGATGCACCAGCAACTTGCTGTTGTGGGCGTAGCGGGTCATGTAGCCGTTGCCGTGGTCGATCTCGACCACCTTGCCGTAGCCGCTGCGCACGCCGGTGAAGGTGACCATGCCTTCGGCGACAGCGTGGACCGGCGAGCCGAAGGGAACGGCAATGTCCAGGCCGGTGTGCCGCGCGCTGTGGCCATCGAACGGGTCCGGGCGCACGCCGAAATAGGAGGAGATGTAGCCCGACGCCGGCATGCCGGTGGGCTTGAGGTTGGAGTCGATCTTGGCATCGAGCAACAGGCTCTGCAGCGCCGACAGCTGGGCCTGCTGCACGTCGAACTGGCCGGCCAGCTGGTCGATGCCCTTGTCCAGCGTCGGCGGCAGGGCGTAGGCGCTGCCGGCGGTATCTTCCAGGCCGCCCATCGCGGGCGGCTGGTCGAAGTTGAATTCGTCCGGGTCGAGCTTGCCGACCTCGGTCAGGCGCTCGCCCAGCGCATTGAGGCGGGTGGATTGTGCCTCGAGCTGGCCCAGCTTGATCGCCAGAGCGTCGAGCTCGCGCTGGGAGTCCTTGCGCACGCCCGCCAGTTGCGTATCCTGCTCGCGGATCTGCTGCTTGAGTTGCTGGATCTCCGCCAGCGCACGGTCGCGCGGACTGGACACGGTCAGCGCCACCGCGGCACCCAGCACGCCACACCCGATCACCGCCGCCATCGCCAGGCCCGCGAGCCGCCAGCGCAACCGGCGCTGGGCGAGATCGAAGGTCCTGGGCACTTTCCTGGAGCGGGATACGAGTATGATCTGCATTGCTTTTTCTTCACTTCAGATGAGGCCATGCAGCGCGCCGATCCCCCCGCTTCCCGCCGTCCGGACCGTGGCCCCAAGCCGCTGGCCGAATGCGGTTCGTTCGCCTCGCTGGCCCGGAAGGCCGGTGAGCTGGATGCGTTGGATCGTGCCCTGCGCCAGACGTTGCCGATGCCCTTGCGCGAGCAGGTGCGATTCGCCCACCTGCGCAACGGCCGCCTCGTCTTCCTGGCGTCCTCACCGGCCTGGGCAGCGCGCCTGCGCCTGATGCAGGCGCAGATACTCACCACCGCCCGTGCCATCGGCACGAGCGCCAGTTCGGTCACCGTGAAAGTGGCTCCCCCCCGACCGGTCGCAACGGAACCGGATCGGTCAAAACCGCTTTCGCCTGCTGCAGCCAACCATCTCAAGGCCGCCGCAGCATCAATCACAGACCCGGAACTGAAGGGACTGTTCCTCGAGCTGGCGTCCATCGCCGATACTGCTGGATTCCCGGTCGCCAAGGACTGACCGGCGCGGGGCGCCGTGCCTTCGCAGCGTGCCCTGCGGGCACCGATTTCCCCCTTGCCACCCCGAGGGCGGCAGAAGGTTTATAGCACGGTGGGAGGGCAGGTACACCCCGACATGTCCCCGTAGCGTGAATCACGGCGTGTAGGGTGGACGGCCTGCGTCACAGAAACGACGAAGGCCGCCTCTTGCGGGGCGGCCTTCGGGGCAGGCGTCGGGCCGACGGGACAGGCCTGATCAGATCGCCTGGGCCGGGTGCGCGTAAGAGATCGGCGAGACGGCCGGATCGTCCTTGTAGACCACCTCTTCCCATGCAGCGGGATCGGCGATCAGGGTGCGCAGCAGCTTGTTGTTGAGCTCGTGGCCGGACTTGTGGGCGTGGTAGGCGCCGATCAGGCTGTGGCCGAGCAGGTACAGGTCGCCGATGGCGTCCAGGATCTTGTGCTTGACGAACTCGTCCTCGTAGCGGAGGCCGTCCTCGTTGAGCACGCGGTAGTCATCCAGCACCACGGCGTTGTCCATCGAGCCGCCCAGCGCCAGGTTGTGCTCGCGCAGCATCTCGATGTCGCGCATGAAGCCGAACGTACGGGCACGGCTGACTTCCTTGACGAAGGAGGTCGTCGAGAAGTCGATCTCCGCGCGCGAGGTGCGCTTGGAGATGATCGGATGGTTGAACTCGATCGAGAAGCCGACCTTGAAGCCCTCGAACGGCTCGAAGCTGGCCCACTTGTCGCCTTCCTGCACCTTGATCGGCTTCTTGATGCGGATGAAGCGCTTGGCGGCGTTCTGCTCCTCGATCCCGGCCGATTGCAGCAGGAATACGAAGGGACCGGCGCTGCCATCCATGATCGGCACTTCCGGCGCGGACAGCTCCACGATCGCGTTGTCGATGCCCAGGCCGGCCATCGCCGAGAGCAGGTGCTCGACCGTGGAGACGCGCACATCCCCCTTGACCAGCGTGGTGGAAAGGCGGGTATCGCCCACGCAATCCGGGCGCGCATGGATGTCGACCGGCGGATTGAGGTCCGTACGTCGGAACACGATGCCCGTGTTCGGCGCGGCGGGGCGCAAGGTCATGTAGACCTTGTCGCCGGTGTGCAGGCCGACGCCGGTCGCACGGATGATGTTCTTGAGCGTACGCTGCTTGATCATTTTTATAGGTACCAGTGTGGGCAGCAGCCAATCAGGGGTCGGATGCTAACACAGTCTTAACCTGTCGCAATAGCAAACCGTACCGTACAGTCTGGTCGCCTCTTTAGCATTCCTTCATCTGTGACGCCGGTCATCAAGTCCGGCAAATCCCCCGCCGCCTCAATCAGTTACCGCGACACGCCCCCTGCGCCGGGAAGACGGGTATCCGGCGCAAGGGGGCGGACAGGCCGGCGGCTCCCTGCCGGCCGGTGCGCGCACCGGTCCTCGGTGCGCTGTCTTCACCCCAAAATCACCTGACGGACGGTCACGAAAACCACGCAGGCGCTGGACGCCTGCCGGGCCACGTCATGCACTGACCAGCCGATCTGGTGTTTTGTTCAATTTTCGCAAGGGCCTCCGGTGAGAGCCATTCAGTCGGCCTGACGGCGCAGGAACGCCGGAATATCCAGGTAATCGAAGCTGGGATCGGCGCCCTTGGCCGGCGGCTCGGCACGGGTGTGCGATGCCACCGTCTCCGGGGCGGCGTAATCGACCACCTCGTTGCCGGTGCCGGTACGCAGCACCACCGGACGCGGACGCTGGCGCATCTCCACCTGCTGGGTAGCCACGGCGCGCGGCGCCTGGCGGGTGGCGGCCGCCCGGTTGAGGCCCGTGGCGACCACGGTCACGCGCACGTCGTCCTGCATTTCCGGGTCGAGCGAGGTGCCGATCACCACGGTGGCGTCTTCGCTGGCGAAGTCGTGGATGACCCGGC
This sequence comes from Frateuria sp. GZRR33, assembly GCF_051900425.1. Lineage (NCBI taxonomy): Bacteria > Pseudomonadati > Pseudomonadota > Gammaproteobacteria > Lysobacterales > Rhodanobacteraceae > Frateuria > Frateuria sp. GZRR33. The sequence goes on along the minus strand of NZ_JBHZGK010000002.1, from coordinate 92,425 downwards.
CGATCTCGTCGAACTCGCGCATGGTCAGGTTGGGGCCGGCGGTGACGTTGACGAGGATGCCGCAGGCGCCATTGAGGTTGACGTCCTCCAGCAGCGGGTTGTTGATCGCCGCCTCGGCCGCGGCCTGGGCGCGGTCGTCGCCACGGGCGGTACCGGAACCCATCATCGCCATGCCCATCTCGGACATGACCGTGCGCACGTCGGCAAAGTCGACGTTGATCAGGCCCGGGGCGGTGATCAGGTCGGCAATGCCCTGCACCGCACCCTGCAGCACGTCGTTGGCGGCCTTGAACGCATTGAGAAGCGTGACCTCGCGGCCGAGCACGGAGAGCAGCTTCTCGTTCGGCACGGTGATCAGCGAGTCGACGTGCTGGGAGAGGTCCTCGATGCCCTTCATCGCCACCTGCATGCGGCGACGGCCCTCGAACGGGAACGGCTTGGTGACCACCGCCACGGTGAGGATGCCCTTCTCCTTGGCAAGCTGGGCCACGACCGGAGCCGCACCGGTGCCGGTGCCGCCACCCATGCCGGCGGTGATGAACACCATGTCGGCGCCGTCGAGCATTTCCTCGATGCGCTCGCGGTCTTCCAGCGCAGCCTGGCGGCCGACTTCCGGATTGGCGCCCGCGCCCAGGCCCTTGGTGACATTGGCGCCGAGCTGCAGGTGGGTGCGCGAGCCGCAGTTCTTCATCGCCTGCGCGTCGGTGTTGGCGACGACGAACTCGACGCCTTCGATGTTGGCATTGAGCATGTGCGCCACGGCGTTGCCGCCGCCACCGCCCACGCCGATGACCTTGATGACCGCATTGGGTGCCAGTTTTTCGATAAGTTCAAACATTTCCCGTCCTCCGTAGAGACTCTTCGTTGTCGTTGTTGCCGCGGGAACGGCGTCCTGCCGCCCTGCGGTGGTGGGCGAAACCTCCTTTCGCCCGCGGTGGCGCTCCGCGCCAGCCGAAAAATCCACTCCCGGAGAGGGCGTCGCCCTCCCCGTCAGAAGTTCTTGGTGATCCAGCCACGCACCTTGTCCACCAGCCCACCGACGCTGCCGCCAACCGGGTGGCTCACGCGCACGCCGCCGGCGCGCGCGCCGTGCAGCAGCAGGCCCACGCCGGTCGAGTGCAGCGGGTTGGCGACCACCTCACCGAGGCCGGTGACGTGCTGCGGCACGCCGATGCGCACCATCTTGTGGAAGATCTCCTCGGCCAGCTCCAGCGCGCCTTCCATGCGGGAGGCGCCGCCGGTCAGCACGACGCCCGCGGCGACCAGGCTGTCGTAGCCGGAGCGGCGCAGCTCGTCCTGCACCATCTCGAAGATCTCCTCGTAGCGCGCCTGCACGCTCTGCGCGAGCGACTGCCGGGCGAGCCGGCGCGGCGGGCGGTCGCCGACGCTGGGGACCTGGATCGTCTCCTCGGCGTGCGCCAGCTGCGCCAGCGCGCAGGCGTACTTGATCTTGATCTCCTCGGCATGCGCGGTCGGCGTGTGCACGCCATAGGCGATGTCGTTGGTGACCTGGTCGCCGCCGACCGGCAGCGACTTGGTGTAGCGGATCGAGCCCTGCGTATAGATGGCGATGTCCGTGGTGCCGGCGCCGATGTCGACCAGGCAGACGCCCAGCTCGCGCTCGTCGTCGGTGAGCACCGACTTGGCACTGGCCACTGCCGAAGGCACCAGCTCGTCCACGGAGAGCCCGCAGCGCTGTATGCACTTGGAGATGTTCTGTACCGCTGCGGCCGCGCCGGTGACCAGGTGGACGGACGCTTCCAGGCGCACGCCGCTCATGCCGACCGGCGAACGGATACCGTCCTGGCCGTCGATGCGGTACTCCTGCGACTCCTTATATAGGACCTTGCGATCGGCAGGGATCGCCACCGCGCTGGCCGCCTCCAGCACCTGCTCCAGATCGCCAGGGGTGACCTCGCGATCGCGGATCGCGGCGGTACCGTGCGAGTTCTTGGTTTCCAGATGGCTGCCGGAGATCGAGGCGAACACCGAGCGGATGTCGCAGCCGGCCATCAGCTCGGCCTCCTCCACCGCGCGCTGGATCGAATGCACGGTCGATTCAATGTCCACGACCGAGCCCCGCTTCATGCCGCGCGAGACGTGCGAGCCGATGCCGATCACCTCGATCGGCTCACCCGGCTCGTACTCGCCCACGATTGCGGTCACCTTGTTGGTGCCGATGTCCAGGCCGACGACCAGCTGCTTGTCGTTGCGCGTCTTCATAGGGTCAGGCTCATGTGCGGGGCGTCCCCGCGGCAGGTGCGGCGGCCTCGGGCCAGCGCACGGCGAATCCGTTGGTGTAGCGAAGGTCGGCGTAGGCAAAGGCGGCCGGGTGGCCGGCCATCACCTGCGGGTAGACGTCGAGGAAGCGGCGCAGGCGCTTGCCGGCCTGGGTGCGGTCGCCCAGCACGATCTGCGCGCCCGCGTCGGTGGTCAGGCTCCAGCTGCCGCGCTCGGACAGCGCCACGCCTGACACTTTCAGGGGCGTGCGAGCGACCGCCTTGAGCGCGTCGGCGTAGAACGCCACCACCTCGGGCATCTGCGCATCCGGGCCGTGCAGGTCCGGCAGCGGTGCGGAGGGCGCGATCCTGCCGCCGTCGAACAGCACGCCCTGCCGGCTGATAAGCCGGGTTCCGTTCCAGCGCGCGAACGGCTGGCGCTCGTAGATGCGCAGGATCAGCGTGTCCGGCCAGCGCTTGCGCGCCTCGACCGATTCCACCCAAGGCAGCGCCGCCACCGCCTGCTGCACCGAATCCAGGTCCAGCGCGAAGAAGCCATGACCCAGACGCGGCAGCACGGCCGCGCGGATCTGCTCGGCGCTGACGTGCTTGAACTCGGCCTGCACGGTCAGCTGCGTCACCGGCCAGCGGTCGGCGGCGAACCAGCCGCGCAGCACGCCGACCACCGGCAGCACCACCAACGCGATGGCCAGGCACCAGGCAACGAGGCGGATGGCTCCCCTCACAGGCCCTCCCGGAAACTGGTTTCCAGCACGCGCCAGCAAACCTCTTCGTAGTCGATGCCGGCGGCCTTGGCCGCCTTGGGCACCAGCGAATGCGAGGTCATGCCCGGCGCGGTGTTCACCTCAAGCAGGAAGTTGCGGCCGGCGTGGTCGCGCATCACGTCCACTCGGCCCCAACCGTGGCAGCCGAGCGCGTCAAAGGCCTCCAGCGCCAGCGCTCGCAACTCGTCCTCGGCCGAACCCTCCAGCCCGGGGCAGAGGTACTGGGTGTCTTCGGCGACGTACTTGGCGTTGTAGTCGTAGAACGCCCCCTTGGGGACGATGTGGATCGAGGGCATCACCTGGCGACCGAGAATGGCGACGGTCATCTCCTGGCCCTCGACCAGGCTTTCCATCAGCAGGTCGCCCGGATAGCGGGCGGCGAGCTGCACCGCGCTGTCGAGCTGGCTCTCCTCGAACACGCGGGTGACGCCCACGCTGGAACCTTCGCAGGCCGGCTTGACGATCAACGGGAAACCCACCTGCTTCGCCGCCGCGTGCACGGCCTGCGCGTCTGCGCCGCGCGCCAGCGCAACGAACTTCGGCGTGGGCAGGCCGAGCGACTGCCACACGCGCTTGGAGCGCACCTTGTCCATCGACAGCGCCGAGCCGAGCACGCCCGAGCCGGTGTAGGGCACGTGGAGGGACTCCAGCGCGCCCTGCAGCACGCCATCCTCGCCCCCGCCATGCTGGCCGTGCAGGATGTTGAACACGCGCGCGAAGTGGCCGGCGCGCAGCGCGTCGAGCAATGCCGGGATCCCGTCGATCGCATGCGCATCCACGCCGCGGCTCTTCAGCGCCGCCAGCACGTTGCGGCCCGAATCGAGCGATACCTCGCGCTCGGCCGAACTGCCGCCCATCACCACGGCGACGCGGCCGAACTGGGCCGGGTCGCTGATGCGCACGGGAGCGTCGGTGCCGGGGATCGTCGTGGTCATCATTCGCTACCTCGCGTCTTGAGCTGGCCGGCCTGCGCGAGCTCCACCGCCACGGCGCCGATGTCGCCGGCGCCGCACAGCAGCAGGAGGTCGCCGTCGCGCAGCAGCGTCGGCAGGGTGTCCTTGAAGTCGCGCGGGTGCTCGATGAGCACGGGATCGACCTTGCCGCGCGCGCGCACGGCGCGGGCCAGCGCGCGCCCGTCGGCGCCGGCGATCGGCGCCTCGCCGGCCGGGTAGACCTCGGTCAGCACCAGCACGTCGGCCTCGGCCAGCACGTTGGCGAAGTCGTCCAGCAGGTCTCGCGTGCGGCTGTAGCGATGCGGCTGGAAACCTACCACCAGGCGACGGTCGGGCCAGCCACCCCGGGCGGCGGCGAACACAGCGGCAAGCTCGCGTGGGTGGTGCCCGTAGTCGTCGACCAGCAGCGCACTGCCCTGATCCAGGGCAAGCTCGCCGCGCCGGTGGAAGCGCCGGCCGACACCCTGGAAGTTCTCCAGTGCGCGGGCAATGGCTTCCGCCTCGACGCCGAGCTGCCAGCCGATCGTGGCCGCGGCCAGCGCGTTGAGCACGTTGTGCTGGCCCGGCAGGTTGAGGGTCACCGGTAGAGGCTCGGCACGATTGGGCAAGCGCAGGTCGAACTGCATCTGGAAGCCGCTCTGGCGCACGTTCGTGGCGCGCACGTCGGCATCGGCCGTGCTGATGCCGTAGGTCATCACGCGGCGCGAGGTGTTCCTGGCGAGCCGGGCGACCTCCTCGTCGTCGACGCATAGCACGGCCAGGCCATAGAAAGGTAGGCGGTGCAGGAAGTCGGCGAAGGCCTTCTTCACCTGCGCGAAGTCGCCGCCGTAGTTCTCGAGATGGTCCGCATCAATGTTGGTAACCGCGGCGATCACCGGCGACAGCAGCAGGAACGAGCCGTCGGACTCGTCCGCCTCGGCCACCAGGTACTGGCCGGTGCCCAGCCGCGCGTTGGCGCCGGCGGCGTTGAGCTGGCCGCCGATCACGAAGGTGGGGTCGTAGTTGGCCTCGGCCAGCACGCTGGCGACCAGGCTGGTGGTGGTGGTCTTGCCGTGGGTGCCCGCGATGGCGACGCCACGGCGGAAGCGCATCAGCTCGCCCAGCATTTCGGCACGCGGGATCACCGGGATGCGCGCGGCGCGGGCCGCGAGCAGCTCGGGGTTGTCCTGGCGGATCGCGCTGGAGGTGACCACGACGTCGGCATCGGCCACGTGCGCCGCCTCGTGCCCGACCTGCACCACGATGCCGAGTGCGGCCAGCCGCTGCGCGGTGGGCGAATTGGACTTGTCCGAGCCGGACACGGCATAACCGAGGTTGTGCAGCACCTCGGCGATGCCGCTCATGCCGACACCGCCAATGCCGATGAAATGCACGCGGCGGAAGGTGGTCATCAGGTCTTCGTGGGCGAGCAGCCGGCGGGGCGTCATGCGGCCACCTCCAGGCAGGCGGCGGCGATCGTCGCGGCCGCGTCGGGCTTGGCCTGCGCGCGCGCGGCCTCGGCCATCGCGGTCAGCTGGCGGCGGTCGGCGAGCAGCGCGTCGAGGCGCCGCGCCAGTTGCTGTACGTCCAAATCACGTTCCTGGATCAGTTCGGCGGCGCCCGCTTCCACCAGCGCCTGTGCGTTGCCGGTCTGGTGGTCGTCGACCGCATGGGGGAAAGGCACCAGCACGGCGCCCAGGCCGGCCGCGGTGAGCTCGGCGATGGTCAGCGCGCCGGCGCGACACACGGCCAGGTCGGCCCAGCCGTAGGCTGCGGCCATGTCCTCGATGAAGGGCACGACCTCGGCCTCGACGCCGGCCTGCGCGTAGGCCGCGCGAGCCTCGTCGAGGCCGCGGCTGCCACACTGGTGGCGCACGCTCGGGCGTCGCTCGGCTGGCACCAGCGCCAGCGCCTGCGGTAGCGCCAGGTTGAGCGCGCGGGCGCCCAGGCTGCCACCCAGCACGAGCAACTGCATTGGACCGGTGCGCGTAGTGAAGCGCTCGGCCGGCGCCGGCAGCGCGGCGATGCTGGCGCGCACCGGATTGCCGACCCACTCGCCGTTCGGGAGCGCATCGGCAAACCCGGCCAGCACGCGCCTGGCGAAACCCGCGAGCTTGCGGTTGGTGTAGCCGGCCACGCGGTTCTGCTCGTGCACCAGCAGCGGCGTCCCGGTCAGGCGCGCCGCGACGCCGCCTGGACCGGCCACGTAGCCGCCCATCGACAGCACGCTGCGCGGACGCACGCGGCGCAGCACGCGCAACGAGGCGAGCAGCGCGCGCGCCAGCATCAACGGCGCCAGCAGGCGCGTCTTCAGGCCCTTGCCACGCAGTCCGCCGACCGCAACCGTGTGCAGCTCGATGCCGTGCGCCGGCACCACCCGCGTCTCCATGCCGCCGGCCGCGCCCAGCCACGCCACCGGCACGCCCTGCGCTCGCAGCACGTCGGCCACGGCCAGGCCGGGGAAGATGTGGCCGCCGGTACCGCCGGCCATGATCAGCACGGGACCGTTCTCGCTCATGCGGCCACCGCCTCGCGCTCGCGCGGCGTCGTCACCGCGGCGTTGGCATCTGCCACCGCCATCGCGGGCATGCGCGTGGCCATCTGGCGCGCGTCCAGCGCGCGGTTGATCTCGAAGGTGGCGCGCAGCAGCACGCCCGCCATGGCGCAGGTCATCAGCACCGAGGAGCCACCCGAGCTGATCAGCGGCAGGGTCAGGCCCTTGGTGGGCAGCGCGCCGAGGTTCACGCCGATCGACACCATCGCCTGCAACCCCATCATCAACGAGATGCCGAAGGCCACGTAGCCGGCGAAGCGCTGGCCCACTTCCACGCCCTTCAGTCCCAGGTACAGGCCCCGCCCGACCACGGTAGCGAACAGTCCGATCACCAGCGCGATGCCGGCCAGGCCCAGTTCCTCGCCGATCACCGCCAGGATGAAATCGGTGTGCGCCTCGGGCAAATAGGAGAGCTTGAGCACGCTCGAACCCAGACCCACGCCGGTCCATTCGCCGCGACCGATCGCCATCAGCGACTGGGTAAGCTGGAAGCCGTCGTTGAACGGGTCCTTCCACGGGTCCATGAACGAGGTCAGCCGCTTCATGCGGTAGCTCTCGCTGGTCGCCGCGACGACGAGCGCCGGCATCAACGGCAATCCCATCAGGAACAGGTAGAGCGGCCGCGCGCCGCCCAGCCAGACCATGCCGATGGTGACCGCGATCACCAGCGTGGCCGAGCCGAAGTCCGGCTGCGCGAGCAGCAGCAGCACGATCACGCCGGCCACGATGATCGGCCGCAGCAGGCCCCAGAACTTCGTTTCCACGCTCTCGCGGTGGCGCACCAGGAAGCTCGCCACGTAGACCACCAGGATCAGCTTCACCGCCTCCACGGGCTGGAAACTGATCACGATGAAATTGAGCCAGCGCCGGGCGCCGTTGATGCGCATGCCCAGGTGCGGCACGAACACCGCCAGCAGCATGACGCCGCCGACCAGCAGCAGCGGGAAGGCGTACTTCTCCACCTGCTTGAGCTCCGTGCGCATCGCGATGCCGGCCAGCAGCAGGCCCAGCGCCAGGTAGAACAGGTGCTTCTTGAGGTAATAGAACGCGCCGATGTGCTGGCTGTCGGCCACCGCGATCGAGCTGGACGTCACCATCACCACGCCCATGCTGGCCAGACCGACGAGCGCGACCAGCAGCGGCAGGTCGAAGCTGCCGCGCGGCCCGTTCCGCTTGATCGCCTGGCTGGAGCCGAAGCCGAACATCGTCAGCGCACCTTCAACGTGGCGAGGCCGATCAGCACCAGCACGACGCTGATGATCCAGAAGCGCACGATCACCCGCGGCTCGGGCCAGCCCTTGAGCTCGAAGTGGTGATGGATCGGCGCCATGCGGAAGATGCGCTTGCCGGTGAGCTTGAAGCTCGCCACCTGCAGCATCACCGACACGGTCTCCAGCACGAACACGCCGCCCATCACGATCAGCACGATTTCCTGGCGCACGATCACGGCCACGCAGGCCAGCGCCGCGCCGATGGCGAGCGCGCCGACGTCGCCCATGAACACCTGCGCCGGGTACGTGTTGAACCACAGGAAACCCAGGCCCGCGCCCGCCAGCGCGCCGCAGAAGATGGAGAGCTCGCCTGCGCCGGGAATCGAGGGGATGCCCAGGTACTCCGAAAAGACCTTGTTGCCGGCGAGATAGGCGAACACGCCCAGTGCGCCGGACACCAGCACCGAGGGCATGATCGCCAGGCCGTCCAGGCCGTCGGTCAGGTTCACCGCGTTGGAGAAGCCCACCACCATGAAGTAGGCCACCACTACGAACAGCACGCCGAGCGGCAGCGCCACCTGCTTGAACAGCGGCACGTAAAGCGCGGTCTCGGCCGGCAGCTGGGCGGTCTTGTAAAGGAACACCGCCGCCGCCAGCCCGAATACCGACTGCCAGAAATACTTCCAGCGCGAGGCCAGGCCGCGGCTGTCCTTGAGTACCAGCTTCTTGTAGTCGTCGTAGAAGCCGATCACGCCAAAGGCGATCAGGACGGCCAGCACGATCCACACGTAGCGGTTGTGCAGGTCGGCCCAGAGCAGTGTGGCGATGGCGATCGCCAGCAGGATCATCACGCCGCCCATCGTCGGCGTGCCGGCCTTGACCAGGTGCGTCTGCGGACCGTCGCTGCGCACCACCTGCCCGGCCTTGAGCGCCGCCAGCCGCATGATCAGGCCCGGACCGAACAGCAGCGACATCGCCAGCGCGGTGAGCGCGGCCATGATCGTGCGGAAGGTGATGTACTGGAACAGATGCAGGGCGGTGAAATGCCGCGCCATCCAGTCGGCCAGCTCAAGCAGCATCGACGGGGCCTCCGGAGGCGTGGGTTTGATCTTTGAGCAAGGTCACGACCTGCTCCATGCCGGCCGAGCGCGAGCCCTTGACCAGGCAGGTCACGCCCGCGTGCAACTGGCGCGCGAGCGAGGCGGCCAGCGCCGCCTTGTCGGCGTGGTGCTCGCTGCCGCTGCCGAAGGCCTTGGCCGCGCCGACGCTCAAGTTGCCGACCGCGAACAGCCGGTCGATGCCGGCGGCCTTCGCGCGGGCGCCGATGCCTTCGTGCAGCGCGCGCGCCTCGGGCCCGAGCTCGGCCATGTCGCCGAGGACCAGCCAGCGCTCGCCCGTGGCCAGCGCCAGCGTGTCTATTGCCGCGCCGACCGAGCCAGGATTGGCGTTGTAGCTGTCGTCGATCAACGTCCAGCCGCCCGGCATGATTTCACTGCGCAAGCGCCCGGCCACGCCCGGCACGTGCAGCAGGCCGGCGACGATGGTCGCCAGCGGCACGTCAAGCGCCAGCGCGATCGACGCCGCAGCCAGCGCATTGGCGATGCTGTGCCGACCGGCCAGCGGCAGCGCCACCTCGGCCTCGCCTTCGGGCGTGCGCAACACGAAGCGCGAGCCGTCCACGCGCTGTTCCAGGATGGTCGCGCCCACATCGACGTGGCCGTCGAGCCCGAAATGCAGCGTCGCGCGTGATCCGGCCAGGCCCTCGAAGAAACCGGCAAAGGCGTCGTCGGCATTGATGATCGCCACGCCGTCGGCCGGCAGCGCCTGGTACAGCGCGCCCTTGGTTTCGGCGACGCCTTCGAGACTGCCCATCCGCTCAAGGTGCGCCGGCGCAATGGTGTTGACGAGGCCGATGTCGGGCCGTGCGATGGCGGCCAGATAGGCGATGTCGCCCGGCTTGCCGGCGCCCATCTCCAGTACCGCGTACTCGCTGTCGGCCGGCATCGCCAGCAGGGTCAGCGGCAACCCCAGTTCATTGTTGTAGTTGCCTGCGTTGACGTGGGTACGGCCGTGGCGCGAGAGGATCGAGGCGGTCAGCGTCTTGACCGTGGTCTTGCCGTTCGAACCGGTGATGCCGACCACGCGCACGTCGCGCTGCGCGCGCACGGCGCTGGCCAGGTCACCGAGCGCGGCCTGGGTGTCGTTGACCAGCACCTGCGGCAGGTCGACATCGACGCGGTGCGTGACCAGCGCCGCCGAGGCGCCGCGCAGAGCAGCCTCGCGCACGAAGTCGTGTCCGTCGACGCGCTCGCCCCTGATGGCGACGAACAGCTCGCCGGCCTGCAGCCGGCGGGTGTCGATCGCCACCCCGTCCACCTGCAGGTCCGGGCCGAGCAGGCGGCCATGGGTCCACACCGCGATTTCGGAGAGGCGCATCATGCGTGGTTCTCCCTGGCCGGTTGTGCAAGGGCCGCGCGGGCGACCGCGAGGTCATCGAAGGGGCGCTTGCCGGCAGCGCCTTCCTGATAGGTCTCGTGGCCCTTGCCGGCGATCAGCACGACGTCGTCGGCGCCGGCCTGGGCGATGGCCATGCCGATGGCAACGGCGCGGTCGCGCTCGATCGCCGACGGATGCCGCATGCCTGCGCGGATCTGCGCGACGATGGCGTCGCCGTCCTCGCCACGGGGATTGTCGTCGGTGACGATCGCGACGTCGGCGAGGCGCTCGGCGATCGCGCCCATCTGCGGCCGCTTGCCCGCATCGCGCTCGCCGCCGCAGCCGAACACGCAGATCAGCCGGCCCGCGCAATGCGCGCGCAGCGCGGCGAGCGCCTGCTCCAGCGCATCGGGGGTGTGCGCGTAGTCGACCACCACCAGCGGATGGCGGCCGTCGCCGCCGAGGCGGCTCATGCGGCCGTTGACCGGCGCGAGCGACTCCACTGCCTCGACGATGCGCGCGAACGGCTCCCCCAGCGCACCCAGGCAGGCCACTACCGCAAGCAGGTTGGCGACGTTGAAGCGCCCTAAGAGTCCACTGCGGATCGCATGCGTGCCCCACGGCGTCGCGAGTTCGAAGGCCAGGCCTTCGGCGGAAGTGACGACCGCCGTCGCGCTCACGTCGGCGGGACCCGCGACGCTGGTGCGCAGCGCCCGCACGCTGGACGGGATCCGGTCGGCCAGCGTGCGCCCGAACGCGTCGTCCACGTTGATCGCCGCCGCCTTCAGACCGGGGCAGGCGAACAGCTTGGCCTTGGCCGCGCCGTAGGCCTCCATGGTGCCGTGGTAGTCCAGGTGGTCGCGGGTCAGATTGGTGAAGGCCGCGACCTCGAAATCCACCGCCCCCACGCGCCCCTGCTGCAGCGCGTGCGAGGACACTTCCATCGCCACGTGCGTCGCACCCTGGTCGCGGAACTGCGCCAGCAGGCGCTGCACGCTGATTGCATCGGGCGTGGTGCGCTCGCCTTCGTCCAGCGCGCCATACAGGCCGGCGCCGAGCGTGCCGATGCTCGCCGCGGTGTGGCCCAGCCGCGCGAGCGCCTGGGTGATGAGCTGCACGGTCGACGTCTTGCCGTTGGTACCGGTGACGCCGACCACGCGCAACGCGCGCGAGGGGTGGTCGTGGAAGCGCGCGGCGATCGTGCCCAGGCGCGCATGCAGGTCGTCGATCCACAGCACCGGCACGCCCGGCGCGAAACCCGCCACCGCCGGCGCCTCGGCCAGTACCAGCGCGGCGCCGCGCGCTACGGCCTCGGCGGCAAAGGCAATGCCGTGCGTGCGCGTGCCGTGCAGCGCGACGAAGGCTTCGCCGGGGCGTACCTGGCGCGAGTCCAGGCTCAGGCCGCAGATACGAAGATCGCCGAGCGCACCTGCGTCGGCGAATCCATCCAGCAGGGAGGCGAGGAGGCGCGTCGTCACGGCTCGTCCTCGACCGGCGCATCGTCGATAGGCGGGTCGACCGGTGGCTTGCTGCCAGCCAGCCCGGTCGGGCTCATCAGCGGACCGCCGGCGTACCAGCGGCCGATGTTGTCGGGCGGCACGTCGAGCAGGCGCAACGCGCCTTCCATCACGCGCGCGAACACCGGCGCCGAAACCATGCCGCCGTAGTAACTGCGCTTTTGCGGGTCGTCGATGATGACCACGCCGACCAGCCGCGGGTTGCTGGCCGGCACCAGGCCGGCGAAGGCGGCCGTGTAGTTGTCGCGCGAGTAGCCACCGGCGTTGGCCTTGTGCGCCGTGCCGGTCTTGCCCGCCACGATGTAGTTGGCGATGCGTGCCGTGGTCGCGGTGCCGCCGGGGGCGGTCACCGTTTCCATCATCTGGACGATCTCGTCGGCAACCTGCCGCGAGACGATCGCCTTGGCCTCGTTGTCGGCACCCTTGATGAAGCTTGGCGAGTGCATGACGCCGTGGTCGCCCAGCGTGGCGTAGGCGTTGGCCAACTGCAGCGGCGTCACGTTCAGGCCGTAGCCGTAGCCCATGATGGCCTGCTCCAGCGGACGCCAGTCGCGGCCGATCCGCAGCAGGCCGGAGGACTCGCCCGGGAAGCCGCTGTTGGTGCTGTTGCCGAAGCCGAACGCGCGGTAGGTGTTGTACATCAGCGCCGTGTCGAGCGTCATCGCGATGTGCGCGGCGCCGACGTTGCTGGACTTGGTGATCACGCCGGTGGGCGTGAGCAGGCCATAGTTGTGGGTGTCGTGGATGTCGTGGCCCTGGAAATACCAGTGGCCGCCGGTGGTGTCGATCAGCGGACTGGTCGGCGTGTACTTGCCGCTGGACAGCGCCGCGGCCATCAGGATCGGCTTGATCGTCGAGCCCGGCTCGACCAGGTCCGTCACCGCACGGTTGCGCCGGTCGGAGAACTTGCTGCCGGAAAGCGAGTTGGGGTTGTAGGTCGGCAGGTTGACCATCGCCAGCACTTCGCCGGTCGGCACATCCAGGATCACCATCGATCCCGAGGACGCGTCGAACTCGGTCAGCGCGTTCTTCAGCTCGTTGTAGGCGAGGAACTGGATGCGACGGTCGATGCTCAGCGTGAGGCTCTTGCCGGGCTTGGGCTCGCGCACCTGCTCGACGTCCTCCACCACATGCCCCATGCGGTCGCGGATGACCCGCTTGGCGCCGGGCTGGCCGGACAACCAGTCGTCGAACGCCAGCTCCAGGCCCTCCTGGCCGTGATCATCGATATTCGTGAAGCCGAGCACGTGCGCGGTCACTTCGCCCGACGGGTAATAGCGGCGGTACTCGCGCTGCGCATTGATGCCGGGGATGTCCAGGTCGAGCACGGCCTGGGCGGCTTCCGGCGGCATCTGCCGGCGCAGGTAGACGAACTCGCGGTCGGCACGCTGCGCCAGGTGCTCCTTCAATTCGCCGGCGTCCACGCCGAGCGCCGCAGCAAGGTCGGGAATGCGGTCGGCGTTCTCCAGTACCTGCGGCGGATTCGCCCAGACCGACATCACCGGCGTGGAGACCGCCAGCGGCTCGCCATTGCGGTCGAAGATGGTGCCGCGCGAGACCGGGATCTTGACCTCGCGCAGGAAGCGCGCGTCGCCCTGGTCCTGGTAGAACTGCTTGCGCAGCACCTGCAGGTCGAACGCACGCGCAACCAGCCCCATCGAGGCCAGCGACAGCACGCCCACGACCAGCAACATGCGCCGGCGTGGGCTCGGGCCGGCGCCACGGCGGCGGCCGGCGGCAGGCTGGGGGATCGGCCGGCGCAGGCTCATCGGCGCACCAGCTGGATGTCCTGCGGCCTGGGCGTGACCATGCCGAGCTTGCTGCGGGCCTCCTGGTCGATGCGCCGGGGCTCCGCCCAGGTCGCCTGCTCCAGCTCGAGCCGGCCGTATTCGATGTTGAGTTCGTCGCGCTGGTTCTGCAGCCGGGTCAGCTCGACGAACAGCACGCGGCTCTCGTGGCGCGTCCACACCACGCCGATCGCACTGACCAGCACGGCCAGCAGCAGGATCACGATCGCCGCGCCGCCGATCGCCTTCATGCCAGTTTCTCCGCCACGCGCAGCACTGCCGAACGGGCGCGCGGGTTGACCGCCAGCTCCTCGTCGGACGGAAAGCGCGCCTTGCCGACCGCGGCCAGCCGGGCGGGCTTCGCCGCTACCGGCGGACCGCGCCGGCTGCCCTGCACGCGGCCGGAATGGTCGCGGATGAACTGCTTGACCGCGCGATCTTCCAGCGAGTGGAAGCTGATCACCGAAAGCCGCCCACCGACCTTGAGCCGCTCCAGCGCCGCGTCGAGGCCACGCTGCACGGCATCGAGCTCGCCGTTCACGCGGATGCGCAGGGCCTGGAAGCTGCGCGTGGCCGGGTGTTTGCCCGGCTCGCGGCGACCGATGGTGCGCTCGATCAGCGCGGCCAGCTCGCCGGTGCGGGCGATCGGCGCCTCGGCCCGGCGCGCCACGATGGCGCGGGCGATCTTGCGGCTGAAGCGCTCCTCGCCGAAGGTCCACAACACGTCGGCGATCTCGTGCTCGTCGGCGCGGGCGAGGAACTCCGCCGCGCTCTCGCCCTGGGTGGTGTCCATGCGCATGTCCAGCGGCGCATCGGCCATGAAGCTGAAGCCGCGCGCGGCCTCGTCCAGCTGCGGCGAGGACACGCCGAGGTCGAGCAGCACGCCGTCGAGGCCGGGGGAGGTTTCGTCCCATTCGGCCAGGTCGGCGAAATTGCCGTGGCGGATCGATACGCGCGGATCGCCTGCGAAGGCTTCGCGGGCCGTGGCGATCGCGGCGGGATCGCGGTCCATCAGCAGCAGCCGGCCGTCGGGCCCCAGGCGCGACAGCACCGCGCGTGCGTGACCGCCGCGCCCGAAGGTGCCATCCAGATAACGCCCGCCTGCCTGCACGGCAAGGCCCTCCACCGCTTCAACCAGCATCACCGGGATGTGCCGCAACTCGGCCACGCCGCACCTCCCGTCCCGTCCAAAGTCCGCCCGAAACACCGCGCCTCAAAGGCGCAGGTCCGCCATGTCGTCAGTGATGTCGTCTTCGCCGAGCGTCTGGCGGATCTTGGCCAGGTGGGCCTGTTCGCTCCAAAGCTCGAACTTGTTGCCCATGCCCAGCAGTACCGCCTTCTTCTCGATGCCGGCGGCGCCGCGCTGGCTCGCCGGCAGCAGGATGCGCGAGGCGCCATCCGGCTCGACCACGCTCGCCGCACCCACCAGCTTCATCTGCAGATTGCGGTGGGACGCCTTGACCATCGGCAACGCGTTGACCTGGTCGCGCACCGTTTCCCACTCGGCGTAGGGGTAGATCCACAGGCAGCCCATCTCGAACGGGCTGTAGGTGACCACCAGACGATTGGCGCACTCGCCCGCGACCAGTTCCCGATACGCAGTCGGGATGGCCAGTCGGCCCTTGTCGTCAACGGTGATGGCGGTCTCGCCCTGGAACACCTGCGTGGACTCCACTGATTCCCACGATTTCACACAGGGTCCCACGATACGTCTCGCCTTTTGAGACGTCAAGGGAATTTTGCTTGCGAATCAAAGAGAAAGACGGAAGTGTGGACGTATTTCCAGCCGTTTCGGAGAAAGGTCGGCAAGGTGGTTGAAAGCTGGGGATTTTTCCAAATCGGTTGTGAGGCAGGTCACGGGCGTTTTGGCCTTGGCGAGGGGTGCACATGAACTGCCTGTTCAGCCCACGGGCGCACATGCCGGGGCACACCCCATGCGCGACCGCCATCCCAGCGCGCCATGCATGGCGGTCGCGCACAGGCGCGCTCCTACAACGGCGAGGCACGAAAAAGGGCCAGGGTGGCGCCAACTTCCGCGCCACCCTGGCCCTTCCCTGGCAGCGCGCCGAAGCGCGCCGCCGCAAGAGGCGGAGCCGGCCTGTAAGCCGGGTTCTGTACGCCTTGCGGCGCGACAGTCATTCCTCTCGGCCAGGCGTCGCCGCCTGGCTCCAGCGACCTACCCGGGAACAACGCGGGCCGCGTTATCGTTCCCCTATTCGGTCTTGCTCCGGGTGGGGTTTACCGTGCCGTGCGACGTTGACCCCGCACGCGGTGCGCTCTTACCGCACCCTTTCACCCTTACCTGATCCCCCGCCACCCGAAGGTGGGAGGGCCATCGGCGGTCTGCTCTCTGTTGCACTGGCCGTCAGCTCGCGCTGCCCAGGCGTTACCTGGCACCCTGCCCTGTGGAGCCCGGACTTTCCTCGACGCACTTGCGTGCGACGCGACTGTCCGGCCGACTCCGCGGACCATTGTAATGGCCCGGGAGCGGTTTGCGATAAACGCCCCCTGTAGGAGCGCACCTGTACGCGACCGCCACGTCTCATGGGAGATGGCGGTCGCGCACCGGTGCGCTCCTACATTTGATAGAGCGCCTTTCGCGGCGCGCCGGTGATGGCCGCGGCCAGCTTGGCTGCCTTGGCCGGCGGCAGTTCCTCGCGCAGCAGCGCGAACACCCGCTGCCCTTCGGCCAGCCGCGCGTCCGCCTCCTCGCCGCGACCGGCGACCAGGATCACGCACTCGCCGCGCTGCTGGTCCGGATCGCCCGCCACGCGCGGGGCGAGGTCGTCGAGCGGCTCGCCGATCACTGTCTCGAACAGCTTGGTCAGCTCGCGCGCCAGCACCGCCTCGCGCGCGCCGCCGAATACCTCGCGCATGTCCGCCAGGCTCTCGGCCACCCGATGGGAGGACTCGTAGAAGATGAGCGTGCGCGGCTCGCCCGCCAACGCCTGCAAGCGGCTGCGCCGCGCGGCTGCTTTTGGCGGCAGGAATCCCTCGAACACGAAGCGATCGCTCGGCAGCCCGGCCACCGACAATGCCGCGATCGCCGCGCAGGCGCCGGGGACCGGCACGCAGCGGATACCCGCTGCGCGCGCTGCGCGTACCAGCCGGAACCCGGGGTCGCTGACCAGCGGTGTCCCGGCATCGGAGATCAGCGCCACCGACTGCCCGTCCAGCATCCGCCGCACCAGTGCGTCCACCACGTCGCGCTCGTTGTGTTCGTGCAGCGCGACCAGCGGCACGTCGACGTTGTGATGAACCAGCAACGGGCGACTGTGGCGCGTGTCCTCCGCGGCGATCACGTCGGCGCCGCGCAGCGTCGCGATCGCGCGTAGCGAGAAGTCGTCGCGGTTGCCGATCGGCGTGGCGACCACCCACAGGCTGCCGGGCTGGACAGTAGGCATGGAAACTCCGAAAGGCAGTGCGCAAAGGGCGCGCGGCACGATCGGCTATGATCGCTCACCATGTCGACCACGACCAAGGGACACTCCATGCGACTGCTCCGCGCCGCCGGCCTTGGCCTGCTGATCGCCTTCGTCTTGAGCGCTTGCGTGCCGACAAAGGTGACCCGCTCCCCGCAGGAACTGGCTGCCGCGCAGCACGCCGAACAGCTCGCCAGCCAGGGGCAGTTCGACCAGGCCATCCAGGCCTACCTCGACCTGGGCCGGCAGACCGGCGACACCGACCACTACAACATCCTGGCCGCAGAGGTGTACCGCGAGGAAGGCGCGCTCGAGCAGGCCGCGCCCTTGCTCGACCAGGTCCGCCGCCCGCGCCTCGAGGGCGAGGACGCCGCCCGCTACGACCTGCTTCGCGCGGAACTGGCGCTCGCCCACCACGACGCCCACACTGCGCTGCAGCTGACCACCCAGCCCGCGCCGGTACCGCCGACGCTCGAACTGCGCCTGCTGGAACTGCGCGCGCGCGCCATGGAGGCCAGCGGCGACCTGTGGGGCGCCGCACGCACGCGTGTACAGATGGATCCTCGGCTCGAAGGCCTCGACCACACGCAGAACCGCAAGCAGATCCTCGACCTGCTCGGCCGCCTGGGGGTCGAACCGCTCAAGCGCCGTGGCGCCGCCATGCAGGCAGGCGACCGCATGCTGCCGTGGATCAACGAGGCGCTGACCCAGCTCGGCGTGCCGGTGGCGCAGCCGCAGCCGGACCTCGACCAGCCGGTCGGCACCATGCTGCCGGGCGCCGACGCCAACGTGCGCGAGGGCTATCGCATGCCCGCCAACGTCGCGTTGCTGCTGCCGCTCGGCGGCAACTTCGCCGGCGCCAGCGGCGCGATCCGGCAAGGCTTTTTCGCGGGCTACGCCGATGCCGCGCGCACCCACGCGCCGCGCGCCAATCTGCGCGTGTACGACAGCGGCGGCACGGCCGACAGCGCGATCAAGGCTTATCAACAGGCTGCCAGAGACGGCGCCCAGTTGATCGTCGGCCCGCTCACGCGCACCGAGGTCGCCGCGGTATTCGGCCAGGCGCAGCTGCCGGTACCGTTGCTCGCGCTCAACCACCCGGACGACAGGAGCCTGCCCGCCGCGGGCGCCACCGAGTTCGGCCTGCTGCCGGAAACCGAGGGGGCGCAGGCCGCCGACCACATGGTCGAGCGTGGCATCCACGGCGCCTATGTGGTCGTGTCCGACGACGACTTCGCCCAGCGCGCCGCCGGCGCCTTCAAGGCAGAATTCGAGGCCCGCGGCGGCCACGTCGCCGGCATGGCCACGCTGCCGCCAGGCAAGGTCAACTACGCCAACGCGATTGCCGGCCTGAACATGCCCACCACCGCCACGCCGCTGGCCGGGACCGAACCGGCCGAGGCCGCCTCGGCGCCTGCCGTCGCCGGCAGCGCGGAGGCCCTGCCCGCGCCGGTACCGACCGGCGACACCGGCATCTTCATCAGCATGCGGCCGGAGCAGGCGCGCCTGCTGCTGCCGCAGTTGCACGTCGCCCACTTCGGCCTGCCCGTGTTCGCCACCTCGCATATCTACGCGGGCGTGGACGATGCGGCCGCCAACCGCGATCTGGACGGGGTGGAGTTCTCGGACGCGCCCTGGCTGTTCGACGCCCAGCCGGGCCTGCCCAGCCATGACGCGATCGCCGCCAGGTTGCCCGCCGCACGCGGCACCTCGGCGCGGCTGTTCGCCTTCGGCATGGACGCGTGGAACCTGGTGCCCTACCTCGACTGGCTGCGCGACCACCCGGGCAGCTACCTGCCCGGCGCGAGCGGCCAGCTCGCCGCCGACCAGTTCGGTCGCATCCGCCGCGTGCTGATCTGGGCGCGCTTCCAGGATGGCCTCGCCCGTCCGCTGACCGGCAGCCTGCAGCTTGACGACGTGCCCTCTGCCGCCCCGCCCATCAACGAAGGCACCAGCACGCCGATTCCCGCCACGTCGACCGGGGTACCGCCGGCCGCCTCGACCACGCTTCCGCCCGCCGGCCACTGATGCGCGCCGCGGGCGACGCCTTCGAACAGCGCGCCTGCCGCGAGCTGGAGCGCGCGGGCCTGAAGCCGCTGGCGCGCAACTACAACACGCGCCACGGCGAGCTCGACCTGGTGATGCGCGACGGTGACACGGTGGTCTTCGTGGAAGTGCGCTATCGCGTGCGCGCCGGCCATGGCGACGCCGCAGCCTCGGTCACGCGGTCGAAGCAGGAGAAGCTGATCCGCACCGCGCAGCTCTGGCTGGCGGCACATGCCCAGCATGCCAACCGGCCGTGTCGCTTCGACGTGGTCAGTTACGACGGCCCCGTCGGAGACGCCACGATGCACTGGCTCAAGGGCGCCTTCGAGGCGGAGTGACGGCGAGCTTGACTGCATCCGCCTGACGGGACGGGCACCGGGGTGAGGCGCCAGAACTCGCGCGAAACGCCGCTCGTCGCCTGCGTATCGTTGCGCTGCTTTGATAGATGTGGGCCCTTCCTTGCGACTCCTTCATTGGTACCAAGCCCATGCCGTTACCCGACACGCTGCTTCGCACGCTGCACTCGATCTTCGGCGACGCCCTGCGCACCGGACCGGCCGATCGCCTGGCCTACGCGTACGACAACTCGCGCCTCAACGCCCCACCCGACGCGGTGGTGTTTCCCACCGAACACGCGCAGGTCGAGGCGCTGGTACGCGCCTGCCGCGACCACCGCGTCCCGCTCACCGCGCGCGGGCGCGGCAGCAACACCACCGGTGCCACGGTGCCGGTGGAAGGCGGCGTGGTCGCCAGCTTCGAGCGCATGAACCGCATCCTGCGCATCGATCCGGCCAACCGGCTGGCGGTGGTCGAGCCGGGCGTGATCAACGCCGACCTGCAGCGCGCGCTGGCGCCGCACGGCCTGTTCTGGCCACCGGACCCGAGTTCCTCGCCCTGGTGCAGCATCGGCGGCAACCTCGCCTGCAACGCCGCCGGCCCGCGCGCGGTCAAGTACGGCACGCCACGCGAGAACACGCTGGGCCTGCGCGCGGTCGCCGGCACGGGCGAAGGCTTCCGCTGCGGCACCTGGACCACCAAGGGCGCCACCGGCTATGACCTGACCCGGTTGCTGATCGGCTCGGAAGGCACGCTGGCGCTGGTCACCGAAGCGACGCTCAGGCTCACGCCCCGCCCCTCCACCCTCCGTACGTTGCGCGCGACCTACCGCGACGTCGGCAGCGCCGCGCAGGCGGTGGCGCGCATCATGGGGCAGCCCATAACGCCCTGCGCACTCGAGTTCATCGACGAGACCGCGTTGAAGCTCGCCCACGCGCATGCCGGCGACGAGGTGCCGCTGGCCGGCGCGCTGCTGATGATCGAGGTCGATGGCGAACCGGGCACGCTTGAAGCCGCCGTGGCCGCGGTTTCTGCTGCCGCGCGCGGCGACGGCATGGAGTCCCTCCACACGGCCGCTACCATCGAGGAAGCCCAGAAGCTCTGGGCCGCGCGCAAGGCGCTTTCGCCCGCCCAGCGCACGATCGCGCCGGACAAGATCAACGAGGACGTGGTCGTTCCGGTCAGCCGCCTGCCCGAGTTGGTCCAGGGCATCCAGCGGCTTGCCGCCAGCCACGACGTACTCGTCGTCAGTTTCGGCCACGCCGGCAACGGCAACCTCCACGTCAACCTGCTGCCGCGCGATGCCGCCGAGCGCGAGCGCGCGCACGCCTGCCTGGCCGACATCTTCGCGCTGGTCATCGAACTCGAAGGGACACTGTCCGGCGAACACGGCATCGGCCGGATCAAGCGCGAGTTCATGCCACTTGCATTGCAGCCGACGACGCTCCACCTGATGGGCGAGCTCAAGCGCGTGTTCGATCCCGACGGCATTCTCAACCCGGGGAAACTCCTGCCCGCCTGATCCCCGCAAGCCGTTGCCCGATGCCACGAAGAGCATCGGTGGCCGGCAAGCTGTGCCACCCTTTTCCGATGCCTTCCGCCCTCGATCGTCTTCTTGCCGAAATCCGCGCCTGCCAGCTCTGCGCCGCCGAACTGGCGCATGGCGTGCGCCCGGTGCTGCAGGCCTCGGCCACCGCACGACTGTTGATCGTCAGCCAGGCCCCCGGCCGCAAGGTGCACGCGAGCGGCGTGCCGTTCGACGACCTGAGCGGCGAGCGCCTGCGTGACTGGCTCGGCATCGACAAACCCACCTTCTACGACGCCCGCCGCGTGGCGATCGTGCCGATGGGATTCTGCTTCCCCGGCAGCGCGCGCGGGGCTGACCTGCCACCGCGGCGCGAGTGCGCGCCGGCCTGGCATCCGCGGCTGCTGCCGCTGCTGAAGAAGGTGGACCTGACCCTGGCGATCGGTCGCTACGCCCAGGTCGGCCTGCTCGGCGCGCAGGCGTGTGCGAACCTCACCGACACCGTGCGCGACTGGCGCACGCACCTGGCCCGCGGCGTGCTTCCGCTGCCGCATCCGAGCCCGCGCAACCAGATCTGGACCCGGCGCAACCCGTGGTTCGCGGAGGAACTGCTGCCGGTATTGCGCGAACGCGTCACCCGCGCATTGCACTCGTAGGGTGGGCTTCAGCTCACCAGGCGCCCGATCGGAGCGGCGGGCTGAAGCCCACCCTGCACCCCTGCAAATCAGCCGCGGCGGGCGAGGATGAGGTGCAGGCCAAAGGTGATGAACACCGCGCCGGCGAGGCCGTCGATCCACCGCGCCAGCCGCAGGTAACCGCGGCGCATCGCCGGCAAGGCAAAGAACGCTGCCACCAGCGCGAACCAGATGAACGTCTCGGTGATGATCAGCCCCCACAGGCCCCAGCGCGTGGCCGCATCCACCCGGTCGCCCAGAAAGGCGGAGAACACGCTGCCGAAATAGACCACGACCTTGGGGTTCGCCAGGTTGGTCAGCAGCCCCGCGCGCAGCGTGGCCAGCTCCCCGCCCGGCGTGGCCCTCGCCTCGCCATGCGTCGCCGGCGCATGCGCGAACGCCCCGCGCAGCATGCGCAGCCCCATCCACGTCAGGTACAGGCCGCCGGCGATGGCGACCACTTGCTGCAGCCACGCCAACCGGTGCAGCACCAGCTGCAGGCCGAGCAACGCCAGCGCCGACCACAGCGTGATCCCGAGGGTGATGCCCAGCACGCCGAACAGCGCCTGCTTGCGCGAGCGGCTGACCGCGGTCTGCGAGACGAAGAAGAAATCCGGGCCAGGGCTGAGCAGCGCGACCAGGTGGACGATGGCGATGGTGAGGAAGAGGTGCACGGTCCGGATCCGCGGGGCGATCGCCGGAGTTTATGCCGCCAACCCTTCCACCGGCAGCCGCAAGCTGCGCAGGTCATGGACGACGCGCTGCGCCGCGCCTTGCCCGCCTGCATCCCTTTCTCTAACCTGCCTGACTTTGCAGCCAGGGCGCACGTCCCGCGGCTTTTGCAGGGGAAAAAGCACATGCGGGACTTTGCACCATGAACATCAAGCTGCGTCTGATCGTGATGAACTTCCTGCAGTTCTTCGTGTGGGGTTCGTGGCTCACCACCATCGGCGCCTACTGGTTCCAGACCCGCCACTGGGGCGGCGCCGAGTTCGGCGCGATCTTTTCCACCATGGGCATCGCCTCGCTGTTCATGCCGGCGATCACCGGCATCATCGCGGACAAGTGGATCAACGCCGAACGCCTGTACGGCGTATTGCATCTGGGCGGCGCGCTGATGCTGTTCATCGTGCCGACGATCGACAATCCGGCCACGCTGTTCTGGGTGATGCTGGTCAACATGTGCTTCTACATGCCGACGATCGCGCTCTCGATCACGGTGGCCTACAACGCGCTCAAGACCGAGGGCGTGGACATCGTCAAGGTGTACCCGCCGATCCGCGTGTGGGGCACGGTCGGCTTCATCGTGGCGATGTGGGCGATCAGCCTGCTGCATATCGAAACCTCGCCCGACCAGTTCCGCATCGCGGCCATCGCGGCCGTGCTGCTGGGCCTGTACTCGTTCTCGCTGCCGGCCTGTCCGCCGCGCGATACCCGCCACACCTCGCTGATCGACGTGCTGGGCCTGCGTTCGTTCGCGCTGTTCAAGAACTACAAGATGGCGGTGTTCTTCCTGTTCGCGATGGCGCTGGGCGCCGCGCTGCAGCTGACCAACGCCTACGGCGACACGTTCCTGCACGACTTCGGCAAGGTCGACGCGTACAAGGGCCTGCTGACGGTGCGTTACCCGAACATCGTGCTGTCGATCTCGCAGATGTCCGAAACGCTGTTCATCCTGGCCATTCCGTTCTTCCTCAAGCGTTTCGGCATCAAGACGGTGATGCTGATCAGCATGGTCGCCTGGGTGCTGCGCTTCGGCTTGTTCGCCTACGGCAACCCGGCCGAACTGCTGTGGATGATCATCCTGTCGAACATCGTCTACGGCATGGCGTTCGACTTTTTCAACATTTCCGGCTCCTTGTTCGTCGAGGGTCAGGCCGATCCGAAGATCCGCGCCAGCGCGCAGGGCCTGTTCATGCTGATGACCAACGGCGTGGGCGCGGTGCTGGGCAGCTCCATCAGCGGCCAGGTGATCGAGCATTTCTTCACCGCGCCGGACGGTGCGCTGCAGTGGCATGGCATCTGGCTCAGCTTCGCCGGCTACGCGCTGGTGGTTGCGGTGCTGTTCGTGATCCTGTTCCGCCACAAGCACATTCCGGAGAACGCGGCGCGGGCGAACCTGGGACAGCAAGCGGGGATCTGACGCGCCCTCCTTACCCTGCACGCAGGGGAGGCACATGGCCCGCAACTTCTTGCTTGTTGTTGAGAATCATTTTCATTAGCATGCACAGCCTTCCCCACTGGAGGCTGTCATGTCGTCGTCCGTACGCCCGCTCGCGCTCGCCCTGACCCTGGCCCTGGCCGCTCCACTGCACGCCGCGGACGCACAGCAGGCGACCAATCTCGAGCGGGTCGAGGTCTCCGAGAGCACCCTGCGCCTGCCGCGCAGCCAGGGCGCGCTGCCGATGACGATCACCGTGATCGACCATCAGGACCTCGCCAACCAGCTGGCCATCACGCCAGACCTGGGCGACGCGATCGGCGCACTGGTGCCCTCCTTCGCGCCCTCGACGCAGAAGCTCTCGGTGCGCGGGCAGACCCTGCGCGGGCGCAACCCGCTGTACATGATCGATGGCGTGCCGCAGTCCAGCCCGCTGCGCAACGGCTCGCGCGACGGCTACACCATCGACACGGCGATGATCGAGCGCATCGAGATCGTCGAAGGCTCCAACTCGCTGCAGGGCTTGGGCGCCGCCGGCGGCATCATCAACATCATCACCAAGCACGCGCCGGCCAAGAACGGCTTGCGCCAGGAAGTCACGCTGGACGCCAGCGCGCCGACCCAGGGCGCCGACGGGCTGGGCTACGGCGCGGCCTACCTGGTCGGCGCGCGTTCGGGCGCATTCGACCTTGTCGCCGGCGCCTCCTGGCGCAAGCGCGGCATGTACTCCGATGCGCGCGGCCGGCTGATCGGCGTGGACGGCACCCAGGGCGACCTGATGGATTCGAGGAGCTGGGACGGCTTCGTCAAGCTCGGCTACACCTTCGCCGGCGAGCGCCGCCTGCAGTTGACCGCCAACCGCTTCGACCTGGAAGGCAACGGCGACTACATCGCCGTCTCCGGCGACATGGATGCCGGCATGCCGACCACCTCGGTGCGCCAGAAGCAGCCGGGGCTGGCACCGCGCAACCGCGTGCTCACCACCAGCCTGGACTACCGCGACCCGCACCTGGCCGACGGCGAGCTGCGCGCGCAGCTCTATCACCAGCGCAACCGCGAGCTCTTCGGCGGCGGCACCTTCGGCACCTTTCAGGATCCGGCCTACGGCCCGCTGGTGTTCGACCAGTCGCAGAACGAGTCGGTGAAGGATGGCGCGCGGCTGTCGTGGTCGCGCCGCGGCCTGCTCGACGGCACGCTGAGTGTGCTGGCCGGTGCCGACGGCTACCGCGACCGCACCCACCAGTCGCTGGCGCAGACCGGCCGCGACTGGGTGCCCGAAAGCACCTACACCGGCTGGGCGCCGTTCCTGCAGGCCGAGTACTGGCCGCTGCAGGCGCTGTCGATCAACGCGGGCCTGCGCCAGGAGCACGGCCGGCTGGACGTGCCGACCTTCCGCACGCTGGCGTCCTACGGCGGCGCGACCGTCGGGGGCGGCTCGCGCAGTTTCAAGAAAACGTTGCCCAACATCGGCGCGGTCTGGTACCTCACCGACGCGCTCAACCTGTTCGCCAGCTACGCCGAGGGCTACACCCTGCCCGACGTCGGGCGCGTGCTGCGCGCGATCAGCGTGCCGGGCCAGCGTGTGAATGATTTCCTGGACCTCAAGCCGGTGGTATCGGACAACCGCGAAGTGGGTGCCGAGTACGCGGGCGCCGCCTTCAATGCGCGCGTGAGCTACTGGACCTCGACCTCGCAGCTCGGCGCCCTGCTGGTGTTCGATGCGCCCAACCAGGTTTACAACGTGACCCGCCAGCGCACCGAGATCAGCGGCTGGGAGGCGCGCGCCGGCTGGACGCCGCGCGAGGGCACGCGGATCGACACGTCTTATGCGATCAACCATGGCCGCTCCGATCGCGACGGCGATGGCCAGGTGGATTCGGACCTGGACGGCGCCAACATCGCGCCGAACCGCCTGAACCTCTCGTGGACCCAGCGCTGGAGCGACGCGCTGTCGAGCTACCTGCAGCTCTCGCGCCTGGCCAGCCGCGACTTTGCCACGCTGGGCGAGCGCACCGCGCACTTCGACGGCTATGTCACCGCCGACGCCTACGTGAAGTGGCACGCCGGCGCCGCGGGGGACTGGACGCTGGGCGTGCAGAACCTCGCCAACAGGCAGTACATCAACTACGTGTCGCAGACCGTGGGCGACGACGACTCCTACTTCGCCGGTCGCGGCCGCACCGTCTCGCTCAGCTGGCAGCAGGTGTTCTGATGCGCGACGCCGTCCACCCGGCGGTGCAGGCCCGCTCCACGTCCAGCCTGCGCCATTGGCTGCGCAAGCTGCACCTGTGGGCGGGCCTGAGCCTGGGCACGGTGTATGCGCTGGTCGCGCTGAGCGGCAGCGTGCTGGCCTTGCAGGGACCGCTGCTGCGCGCACTGCACCCGGCGCTGTTTGCGCACGCGCTGCCCACGCAGGCACAGGAAGCGGTGGTGCTGGAGCGCATCGCGCGCGAGTGGTCGCCGCACGGCCTGCGCAGCGCCGACCTGCCCGACCCCGAACTGCCCGTATGGCAGCTCTACTTCAACGGTGGCGTGCGTCGCTACCTCGATCCGGCCAGCGGCGCGCTGCTGCTCACCCGCACGCCGGGCAGCGACGCGCTGCTCGCCCTGCGTGACTGGCATACCCACCTGCTGGCTGGCCACGCGGGCGAAACCTGGCTCGGCGTGCTCGGCTGGTCCAGCCTGTTCATGCTGATCTCGGGCGTCGTGCTGTGGTGGCCCGGGCGCGGCCGCTTCCTCACCCACCTGAAGCCCCACGCGCAGCCGCCGGCGCGGCGCTGGCTGAGCTGGCACCGCAGCTTCGGCGCGCTGAGCCTGCCGGTGGTGCTGCTGGTGACCCTCACCGGCACGCTGATGTGCTACCACGGCGGCACCCGCACGGCGTTGCAGGGATTGTTCGGCGACACGCCGGAACCGGCATCACCGGCAACCCTCGCTTTGCGCCAGGACCCGATCGACTGGGCCGCCGTGCTGGCTGCCGCCAGGCAGGCACTGCCGGGCGCGGTGCTGGGCCGGCTTTCCTTTCCGAGCGAACGCGACGGCCGCGTGACCCTCCGCGTACGCCTGCCGGGCGAATGGAATCCCACCGGCCGCAGCACGCTGTGGATCGATCCCTACCAGGCACGCGTGCTGGGCGTAGCGGATGCCACCCGCGCGGACACCGGCGTGCAGGTGAACAACGCGATCTACCCGCTGCACGCCGGCACCACCGGGCCGCTCTGGCACGCGCTGGTGATCGTCTCCGGCCTGCTGCCGCCGTTCTTCCTGGTCACCGGCTTCCTGTTCTGGCAGGCGCGCACGAAGCGCCGCGGCTGAGGCCGACAAGCCGCGCCCCCACAGCCGCGCTAGCATGCGTGCTGGCCACGGGGGACACGCCATGCAGGACGCCAATCGACGCCCGATTGCCGTGCGCGGCAGCGGCTGGGCGCAACGCATCGCCACGGCGCTGGCGCGCAGCCGGCTGACACCCAACCAGATCTCCGTCCTCAGCGTGCTGTTCGCGCTGGCCGGCGCCTGGGCGCTGCTCGCCCTGCCCGGCGCGGTCGGTGCGCTGCTGTGCGCGTTGGCCATCCTGCTGCGGCTGCTGTGCAACCTGTTCGACGGCATGGTCGCCGTCGAAGGCGGCAAGGGCTCCGTCACCGGGCCGCTTTTCAACGAGGTGCCGGATCGGCTGGCCGACTCGCTGTTCCTGGTCGCGCTGGGCTACGCGGCCGCCGTGCCGTGGCTCGGTTGGTTGGCCGCCCTGCTGGCAGCGCTTACCGCCTACATCCGGGCGCTTGGCGGGTCGCTCGGCCAGGTCCAGGACTTCCGCGGACCGATGGCCAAGCCGCACCGCATGTGGCTGCTTGGCCTCGCGCTGGTGCTCGCGGCGCTGCTGCCGACGTGGCGCCAGCCGATCCTGCTGGCGACCGCGGCGGTCATCGCCGCCGGTTCGGCGCTCACCTGCATGACGCGCACCCGCGCGATCGCCGCGCGACTGAGGGGCGCCGACGCATGATCACCTCGCGCATCCTGGTCGGCCTCGTGCGCCTGCTGGTCGGCGCACACGGCCGCTGGCTCGGCTGCGAGCCGAAGGCCGTGCAACGCATCTACTTCGCCAACCACAGCAGCCACCTGGACGCGCTGGCGCTGTGGGCCGCGTTGCCGCCGCGGCTGCGCCAGCGCACGCGCCCGGTGGCCGCCCGCGACTACTGGGGCAAGGGCGGGCTGCGCGGCTTCATCGCCGAACACGGCTTCAGCGCCGTCTATATCGAGCGTGACCGCGAGCGCCGCGAAGGCGACCCCCTCGAACCCCTGTGCGCCGCCCTGGCCGCGGGCGACTCGCTGATCATCTTCCCCGAAGGCACGCGCAGCCCGGATCCCCTGCCGCAGCCGTTCAAGGCCGGCCTCTACCACCTGGCCCAGCGCCACCCTCAGGCCGAGCTGGTAGCGGTCTACCTGGACACGCTCCACCGCGCGATGCCCAAGGGCAGCCTGCTGCCGGTGCCGCTGACCTGCATGGTGCGCTTCGGCCGCGCGCTGCGGCTGGCCGAGGGCGAGGACAAGGAAAGCTTCCTGCAACGCGCCCACGCGGCGGTGGTGGAGCTGGCATGAATCCCCAACAGAAGTTCTGGACCGTGATGGGCGCCGTGCTGGCGCTGTTGGTGGTGGCGAGCCTGGTCGGCTGGGCGCTGGCGCGGCGCGCGCGCAGCGACGGCTCGCGCGAGGTGATCGCCAACCTGAACGCACGCATCGGCGCCTGGTGGTGGATGGTGGCGATCCTGTGCGTGTGCTTCCTGCTCGGGCGCATCACCACGCTGGTGCTGTTCGCGCTGGCCTCGTTCTTCGCGCTGCGCGAGTTCCTCACGCTCACCCCGACGCGCCGCGGCGACCACCTGCCGCTGGTGCTGTGCTTCTACCTCGCCATTCCGCTGCAGTACTGGCTGATCGGCATCGACTGGTATGGATTGTTCGCGATCTGCATCCCGGTCTACGGCTTCCTGCTGCTGCCGGCGATCACCGCGCTGGGTGGCGATACCGAATCGTTCCTGGAGCGCACCACCAAGATCCAGTGGGGTCTGATGCTCACCGTCTACTGCATCAGCTATGCGCCGGCGGTCCTGCTGCTGCACGTGCCCGGTTACGAGGGACAGAACCTCCTGCTGCTCCTGTACCTGCTGCTGGTGGTGCAGATCAGCGACGTGTTCCAGTACGTGTTCGGCAAGCTGTTCGGACGGCACAAGCTGGCGCCCTCGGTGAGCCCGTCCAAGACGGTCGAGGGGCTGGTCGGCGGCGGGCTGTCCGCCGTGGCGGTGGGCGCGGGCCTCTGGTGGATCACGCCTTTCCCGTTCTGGGGTTCGGCCGGCATGTCGTTGATCATCGTGATCGCCGGGTTCCTCGGCGGACTGGCGCTGTCGGCAGTCAAGCGCAGCCTGGGCGCGAAGGACTGGGGCCACATGATCGAAGGCCATGGCGGCATGCTCGACCGGCTCGACTCGGTGAGCTTTGCCGCGCCGGTGTTCTTCCATGTGGTGCACTACGCGTTGATGTAACGCCCGCGCAGGGTGGGCTTCAGCCCACCATCCCGGTTCAGAAACGCGGTGGGCTGAAGCCCACCCTACGGGAGCTCGTACAATGGGCGGATGCAGATCGGCCCCTACCGCATCGACCCGCCCGTGGTGCTCGCGCCCATGGCCGGGGTCACCGACAAGCCTTTCCGCCTGCTGTGCAAACGGCTGGGCGCGGGACTGGCCGTGTCGGAAATGACCACCGCCGATCCCAAGCTCTGGCACACGCGCAAGTCACTGCATCGCATGGACCACGCCGGCGAACCGGAACCGGTCAGTGTGCAGATCGCCGGCTACGACCCGGGCATGCTGGCCGAAGCGGCCCGCTTCAACGTGGCCAACGGCGCGCAGATCGTCGACATCAACATGGGCTGCCCGGCCAAGAAGGTCTGCAACGTGTGGTCGGGGTCGGCGCTGCTGCAGGACGAGCCGCTGGTGGCGCGCATCTGCAAGGCGGTGGCCGGCGCGGTCGAGGTGCCGGTGACGTTGAAGATTCGTACCGGCTGGGATCGCGAGCACAGGAACGCCTTGAACATCGCGCGCATCGCCGAAGACAGCGGCATCGCCGCGCTCTCGGTGCACGGGCGCACGCGCGCGGACAAGTACGAGGGCGAGGCCGAGTACGACACCATCGCTGCGGTGAAGGCGGCCGTGCGTATCCCGGTGCTCGCCAACGGCGACGTCACCAGCCCCGAGCGCGCCCGCCACGTGCTCGACGTGACCGGCGCCGACGCGGTGATGATCGGGCGCGGCGCGCAGGGCCGGCCGTGGATCTTCCGCGAGGTCGCGCACTATCTCGCCACCGGCGAGAAGCTGCCCGAGCCCACGCCGGCCGAGGTCGGCGCGATCCTGCTCGGCCATCTGGAGCACCTGTACGCCTTCTACGGCGAACGCGCCGGCGTGCGCATCGCGCGCAAGCATCTGGGTTGGTACGCCAAGGACAGGCCGGAGAACGCGGCCTTCCGGCATGTGGTCAACCGTGCCGAGAGCGCGGCCGAACAAGTCCGCCTCACGCACGAATACTTCGAGTCGCTCGCCTCGGGAACCCCACAGCGCTTCGCCGCATGATCGAGCGCTGCGGGGAAGGCTCGGGTATGCGCTCTGCCTGCACCCGAGCCCAACACGCCACCGCGTGATCGAGCCTTCCCCCGCTCCACGGGGAAGGTGCCCGGAGGGCGGATGGGGGCAGGCTTGCGGAAAACCTCCACCGCAGCCTCGCCAGGAGCGCCCCATCCGCCTGTCGGCACCCCCGCGTTGCGGGGAGGGCACGGGTACGCGCCTTCCGCGCGCCTGGGCCCAGTGCGCCGTCGGATGATCGAGCTTTTCCATGGTGGGAGGTGCCCGGAGGGCGGACGGGGCAGGCTTGCGGAGGACTTCCGCCGCGCCCCTCGCCAGGAGTCTCCATTCGCCTGTCGGCGCCGCCTCCCCGGCGTTGCGGGGGATGCGCGGGGACGCGGCCTCCGTGCGGCGTGCATTTGGCCGTCCAGCCGTCCACCGCCTGAACGGGTATGAAACCTTCACCCCCGGGTAGTACGCTGGCCTGCAATCCGCCGCGGCCGCGTGTATCATGCGCGGCTTCTTTATCTCTGTATCCGAAAGGAAGGATATAACCCGCGATGAGCAACTACCTCTTCACCTCCGAGTCGGTCTCCGAGGGCCATCCCGACAAGGTCGCCGACCAGATCTCCGACGCCGTCCTCGACGCGATCCTCGCGCAGGACCCGCGTGCACGCGTGGCGTGCGAGACCATGGTGAAGACCGGCGTGGCCATCGTCGCCGGCGAGATCACCACCTCCGCCTGGATCGACCTCGAGGGCCTGACCCGCAAGGTGATCCTGGACATCGGCTACGACTCCTCCGAAGTCGGCTTCGACGGCGCCACCTGCGGCGTGCTCAACCTGATCGGCAAGCAGTCGCCGGACATCAACCAGGGCGTGGACCGCAAGAAGCCCGAGGAACAGGGCGCCGGCGACCAGGGCCTGATGTTCGGCTACGCCACCAACGAGACGAAGGACTTCATGCCGGCGGCGATCTACTACTCGCACCGGCTGGTCGAGCAGCAGGCCAAGATCCGCAAGAAGAAGAACTCGCCGCTGCCGTGGCTGCGCCCGGACGCCAAGAGCCAGGTGACCCTGCGCTACGAGAACGACGTAGCGGTGGCGATCGACGCCGTGGTGCTCTCGACCCAGCACGACCCGGGCATCAAGCAGAAGGACCTGGTCGAGGCGGTGCGCGAGGAGATCCTCAGGCCCGTGCTGCCGGCGAAGCTGCTGCACAAGGGCACCAAGTTCCACATCAACCCGACCGGCAAGTTCGTGATTGGCGGCCCGGTAGGCGACTGCGGCCTGACCGGCCGCAAGATCATCGTCGACACCTACGGCGGCTGGGCCCGCCACGGCGGCGGCGCGTTCTCGGGCAAGGATCCGTCCAAGGTCGATCGTTCCGCGGCCTACGCGGCGCGTTATGTCGCCAAGAACGTGGTGGCCGCCGGCCTCGCCGACCGCTGCGAAGTGCAGGTTTCCTACGCCATCGGCGTGGCCGAGCCGACCTCGATCTCGGTGACCACCTTCGGCACCGGCAAGATCCCGGACGAGAAGATCGAGAAGCTGATCCGCAAGCATTTCGACCTGCGTCCGTACGGCATCATCAAGATGCTGGACCTGATCCACCCGATGTACCAGCAGACCGCCAGCTACGGCCACTTCGGCCGCCAGCCCTACGAGATGAAGGCGGCCGACGGCTCGACCTTCACCGCGTTCTCGTGGGAGAAGACCGACAAGGCCGAGGCGCTGCGCGCCGATGCCGGGCTGAACGGCAAGCGCAAGTAAGCGCTTGCGGCACGAAAAAAAACCCGCGGCCTGCCGCGGGTTTTTTTGTGTCCGCCCAAGGCGCCCGGCACAAGCTCAGTCGTCGCCGCCCTTGGCCGCGTGCTTGCTCTTGCGATCGGCCAGCTTGACCGCGTGATGGCTCGCGCGGTGGCTGGAACGACGGGCCGTCGAGGTCTTGCCATGGCGTTTGGCGTGACGCGGCGCCGCCGCCGGCGCCGGGTCCGCCTCGGCGTTGGCTATCGGCGAAAGCGCGGCCAGTACGCGATGGGCCACGCCCGTGGCCGGCTGGCCGGCGGCGGCCAGCGCGGCGGCCGCTTCGCTCTGTTCGAAGCCGGCATCGAGCAGGCTCGCCATCAGCCGATCGCGCTTGGCCGCGGTACGCCCGCCCAGCACGACAG
This sequence comes from Frateuria sp. GZRR33, assembly GCF_051900425.1. Classification (NCBI taxonomy): domain Bacteria; kingdom Pseudomonadati; phylum Pseudomonadota; class Gammaproteobacteria; order Lysobacterales; family Rhodanobacteraceae; genus Frateuria; species Frateuria sp. GZRR33. The sequence continues at coordinate 60,048 of NZ_JBHZGK010000002.1, read as the reverse complement.
CAAACAGGCGGTGACCATCGCGCACGGCGGTGGAAGCCAGGTTGAAGCCCGACGCGGCGGTGTAGCCTGTCTTCAGGCCGTCCATGCCGTCGTAACGGTCCATCAGGTGGTTGTGGCCGTGTACCACGCGCCCCTGGAAGGTGAACTCGGTCGCCGAAAAGTAGTGCGCGTACTGCGGGAAGTCGCGGTACAGGGCCATCGCGAGCGTGAGCAGGTCACGCGCGGTCGAGACGTTCCTGGGGTCCGGCAGGCCCGAGGCGTTGTCGAAGTGCGTGCCGGCCATGCCCAGCAGGGCCGCCTGCGCGTTCATCATGTCGGCGAAACCCGCCTCGGATCCGCCGATGCTTTCCGCCGCCACCGTGGCGGCGTCGTTGGCCGACTTGGTCACCATCGCCAGGACGCAGTCCTCGACCGAAATGGTCTGGCCCGGACGCAGGCCCAGCTTGCTCGGCTCCCGGTCGGACGCCCAGCGCGACACCGGCAGGTTGTCCTCGAGCGTGAGGCGGCCAGCCTTCAGTTCGCGGAAGGTCAGGTAGAGCGTCATCATCTTGGTGAGCGAGGCGGGGTAGTTCTGCTCGTCGGCGTTCACCTGGCCGAGTACGCGTCCGGTGGTGGCATCGACCACGATGGCGGCCTGGCCGGCGTGGGCCACGCTGGCGACCAGCCACAACAGGAATACCGCGCACAAGGCGCTGAGCCCGCTGGTCGAAAGCAATTCTGATTTCACACCGGTTGATCCCCGCCGCCGCCGACGACGTCATGTAGCGTTGAGCTAACCTTAATGCACGGCTACTCCGAAAAGCCAGAAGTTCGTCCTGCAAATGGCTGTTGTGCCGTGATTTTGTAGCAAGGATGTCGAACCGGTCCGGTCGAGTCCGCTTGCGCGGAGTTCCCCTGGAGCGGCCGGCGACCCCGGCAATGTCCCCGACAGGCCGCCGGGGTCGACACAGCCACCTAGCTGCCGACCGCTTCCATCGCCTCTTCGCGCACACTGCGCATGCCGGCGTTGAGCGTTTCGGGGTGCATCGCGATCACCGGCTGCAGGTAAGTGGCCAGTACGTGCCGCGCACCCGCCGCGTCGTGCAACTTGCGCAGCACCACGTACAGCCGCGAGGCGCTCTCGATGGTGTGCGCGTCGGTGTTGCCGAGGGTGCGGGCGCGGCCTTCCAGCGCCCTGGCATGGGCATCGCGCGCGCGCGCCCACTGGCCGGCACTGGCCTCGATGCGGCCGACCAGGTCGTAGGTCGCCAGCGTCATCGGATGATCCTCGCCCAGTTGACGGCGCAACGCGTCGAGTACCTGCTCGCCCTGCTTGCTGGCCTCGGCGTACTGGCCGTTGCCGCACAGCAGGCTCGCCAGGCTGCCGCGCGCATACAGGGTGCTGAAGTGGCCCGGGCCCAGCGTACGGCTGCGCCCGGCGAGGATCTCGCGCTCCATGGCGATGGCATCGGGGTAGCGGTCCTGCTTGGACAGCAGTCGCACCATGTCGGTCATCGCATCGAGCGTCTGCGGGTTGTCCGGCCCCAGCACGCGCCGGTAGCCCTGGATGATCGCGTCCAGGCGCGCGTGCACCTGCGCCATGGTCGCGGGGTCGAGCGCGAGGCGCACCTCGTTCGATGCCGCCAGCGCGCGCGCCTGCAGGGCCAGCGGATGATCCGCGCCCAGCCGGCGCTGGCGGATTGCCGCCACGTCCTGCGCCAGCGCCAGCGAGCGCTCGTACTCGTTGTCCTGGGAATACAGCAGCGTGGCGAGGGTGAGCGTGGTGGCCAGGGTTTCCGGGTGCTCGGCGCCGAACGCCTGCCGGTACAGCGGCACCAGGTATTCCAGTTCCGCCCGCGCGCGATCGCGCTCGCCCAGCTGGATGAGGGTTTCCACGCGGTCGCGGCGAAGCTGCAGCAATCCCTCGTCGGTGGCGGGCAGGCGTGGCGCGAGGCCGGCGTAGAGCGCTTCCTGCCGGTTCAGTGCCTGCCCGAGATGACCCTGCGCGGCAAGCACGCGTGCCCGGCCGGAGAGCGCGGCGACCTGCAGGGGATCGGCCGGTGGCAGCGCTGCCGCGGCGGGCAGCGCGCTGTCGTAGACCTGCGCCGCTTGGTCGATCTGCCCGCCGCGGTACAGCGCATCGCCCAGGTCGACGCGCGCGGACACCAGCGCAGGGGCGTCGGCGGGCAGGCGTTGCTTGCGCACTTGCACCACGTTGCGCAATTCCACCGCCGCGTGCGCGTAGCTGCCGATGGTCAGCAGCACGCGGGCGAGCGACTGGCGCATGTCGGCAGCGAGCAGCGGCGCGTCGGCGAAATCGCGGTCCAGCCGCGCGAGCGCGTGGCTCACCACGTAGGTATCGAGCGCGTCGCTCGCCGATCCGGATGCGTCGATGCCGGCGAACGCCTGCTCCAGTTGCCGGCGATCGAGAGCCGGCCGGCCCAGCGCGTCGAAACGCGCGAGTACCCGCGTGCTCTCTTCGTGGCTCAGCGCGTGCCCCATCGCGTCGATGTCCACGCTCTGCAGCATCGACTGCTGGAAGGCGACCATGCGCTCGAGGTCATGCTGGCGCTGCTCGGCCAGCCGCTGCGCGGCGCGTGTCTGCGCCAGCGCGAGCAGCGAGGCGGTGAGCCCGGCCAGCACCGCCGCCAGCACCATGCCGGCGGCGGCCAGCGGCCAGCGGTTGCGCTGGACGTAGCGACGCAGCCGGTACCACTGGCGCCCGCGACGGGCCTTGACCGGCCGCTGTGCCAGGTAGTGGCGCAGGTCCTGGGCAAACTCGGCCACGCTGGCGTAGCGCTGGCTGACCTGCCGTCGCAGCGCCTTGAGCACGATCGCGTCGACGTCGGCGGGAATCGGCTTCCTTGGCCGGCGCGGATCGGCCGGCGCGGCGCGCAGGCTCCGGCTGGGCGCCTCCATCTGGCCGCCGACGATGGCGTTGGACAACAGATGCGGCGTGACCAGGTGCTGGTAGGGCCGGCGTCCTGCGATCAGCTGGTACAGCACGACACCCAGCGAATAGACGTCCGCGCCGGTGGTCAGCGGCTGCTGCTCGATCTGCTCGGGGCTGGCGTAGGCCAGCGTCAGCGCGTGCGCCGCGGTAGCGGTGGCGAGGACCTGCCCACCGTCCTCGATCAGCCGCGCGATGCCGAAGTCCAGCAGCTTGGGCGAGCCGTCGGCGCCGACCAGGATGTTGGCCGGCTTGATGTCACGATGGATCACCAGGTTGCGGTGCGCGAACTCGACCGCGTCGCATACCTTGAGGAACAGCAGGATCCGCTCGTTGAGCGACAGCGCGTGCGCGTCGCACCACTCGTCGATGCGCCGTCCCTCGACGTACTCCATCGCCAGGAACGGCTGGCCGCCGTCCATCACGCCGCCATCGAGCAGGCGTGCGATGCCGGGGTGTTCCAGCCGCGCCAGCAGCCGGCGCTCCTGGCTGAAGCGCTCGTGCAGGATCGGCGAGCCTTGCGCGGACGCGTGCAGGAACTTCAGCGCGACCTGCTGGGTGAACCCCTCGTCGCAGCGCTCGGCCAGGTACACCATGCCCATGCCGCCCTCGCCAAGCAGGCGCAGGATGCGGTAGTTGCGCGGTGCGGTGGCCTGCGTCTGCTGGCCGCTGAGGTCGGGCGGCACGGCCGCCGGCGAAAACGGCAGCGTGGCGGTATGCGTGCGCTCGATCGCCTCGAGCATCCAGCGCACCTCGCGCTCGAGTTCGGCGTCCTCGCCCACATGCCCGTCGATGAGCGCATCGCGCGCGGACGCAGGCACGTCCATCGCCGCCATGGCGATGCGCTTGGCTTCGACGTAGCGATCGGTCAGCTGCCCTGCCATGCGATCCCCCGGTCCCGGACCGGGATTATGGCGCCGGTTTCACGTAGAAATCACATGTCGTGGCACGTAGGGCCGCCGGGCTGGTGGGTCTTCCCGCGGCCTCTGCGCCCAAAGGCGCCCCCATCCGCCTGTCGGCCCTTCTCCCGCATCCACGGCGGAAGGCGCGGGAGGGGGAGCCGTCGCGCCTTGCCCGATCCTTTTACCGCGTGGCGCGGTGGCACGTCGCAGGCTGTACCTTCCCCGTTTACGAGGATGTGCCCGGAGCGCGGACAGGGAGGCCCCGCGGCATGCTCAGACCTTGGCGAGGATCCGCACGTCGGCCGAACCGCCGGCGCGGAAGGCGACGGTGCGCGAGCCGATCCGCTCGAAGCCCAGGTCGATGGTGTCGCCGCCGACGTCCAGGCGGTGCAGGGTCAGCCGGTCAAGGCCCTCGGGCAGGCGCGGCCGGTCGATCCGCACTTCGCCGCGACAGCCGTCGACGGTCACGCCCAGGCAGGCCTGCAGCATCATGAAGACCGAACCGGCGGCCCACGCCTGCGGCAGACAGGCGACCGGGTAGGCGATCGGCGGCTCGCCGGTGGCGCGCGGGAAGCCACAGAAGAGTTCCGGCAGGCGCATGCCGAAGTGCACCGCCGCCTCGAAGGTTTCGCCGAGCAGGCGCACCGCGTCCTCGCGCTCGCCGTAATGGGCCATGCCGGCGGCGCAGATCGCCACGTCGTGCGGCCATACCGAGCCGTCGTGGTAGGACATCGGGTTGTAGCGCGCCTGCTGCATCGCCAGCGTGCGGACGCCCCAGCCGCTGTCGAACGGCGCGGAGCGGAACTGGCGGATCACCTTCTTCGCCCGCCACAGCTTGGGCAGGCCCACGTAGAGCAGGTGGCCGACGTTCGACGCACGCACGCGGCAAAGCGTGCCGTCGCCGTCGCGGGCGATGCCGTAATTGCACATCTCCTCGTCCCAGAAAAGCTCTTCGACCGCCTTGCGCATGGCCAGCGCCCGGTGGCGCCAGCCCGCTGCCGACTCGTCGTCGCCGCGCCGCTCGGCCAGGCGGGCCATGGCGATGAGTGCGGCATACACGTAGCCCTGCACTTCCACCAGCGCGATCGGCGCCGGCGGGATGCGTCCGTCGGCATGGAACACCGAGTCCTCGCTGTCCTTCCAGCCCTGGTTGAGCAGGCCGCCCTTCTCGCCCTGCGCGTAGGTGAGGAAGCCGTGCGGGTCGCGGTCGCAGGTGCGTTCGATCCAGCCCATCGCGGCGGTGAGCGCGGGCCACAGCTTGTCGATGAAGACGTCGTCGCCGGTGCGCTCGGCATACGCGCCGGCGAGCATCACGTACAGGGGCGTGGTGTCGACGCCGCCGTAGTAGCGACCGAAGGGCACTTCGCCCAGGTCCGCCATCTCGCTCTTGCGCGTCTCGTGCATGATCTTGCCCGGCGCCGAATCGCGGAAGGTCGAGGTCTCGTGCGCCTGGTGCTCGGCGAGGTAGCCCAGCACGCCGCGGGCCAGGCCCGTGTCCAGCCACAGCAACTGAAGCGCGGTGATGATGCCGTCGCGCCCGAACGGCGTGGCAAACCACGGAATCCCCGCGCATGGATAGGGTCCGGTCGGGAACTCGCTGGTCAGCAACGCGATATCGGCGCGCGAGCGCTCCAGCCATGCATTGAACAGCCGCGCGTTGCTGCGCGGGCGTGCGCCGTGGCCGCGGCGACGGCGCATCGCGCGGCGTGCCTTGGCGGCGGCGGCGCGGAAGCGCTGGCGACTGGGCTCGACGCGCTCCGGCCCGACTTCCACGTAGAGCTCGGTGTTGCTCAGCCGCGGCAGCGTCAGCGCAAGCTCGGCCGTGTTGCCGTCGAGCCGGTCCGGGGGAGTCGACAGGCAGATCACCGAACAGCGCGCGACGCCGTCCAGGCCGTCGTAGCGCAACGCGACGGAGCTCTCGCCGACCTCCGGCGGATGCAGCGTGCCGCGCTTGCGCCGTGGCGTGCCGCGCACCTCGAAGATGTCGCGGAAGTCGGCGGCGAAATGCAGCGTGAGCGTGACCTGCACTTCGCTGTCGCCGTAATTGACGCAGGCGATGCGCTCGTACATCCGCGCGTCCCAGAGGAAGCGCGTGCGCTGCAGGTGGATCACCCCCTGCGGCGTGGCGCGCTCACCCATCGGCGGCAGCGGCTTGTTGGACAGGTTGGCGGTGAACAGCACGTTGTCGTGGGAGATCGCCGCGCTGAGCAGCGAGGGCGGCTTGCCCCCCAGATCCAGCGCGAAGGCGGACAGCAGCCGCGTGTCGTTGTGGAACAGGCCGCTGGAATCGCCGCGGATGTCGCCGAAGGCATCGCAGACGACGAAGGTATCGCCGGACTTGAGCGAATATTGCCCGCGCGAGGTACCGGCCGAAGGGTTTTCGTCGTCTTGCGTCGCTTCGCTCATCGTGCCGCCTCCCAGGCCACCGGCCACGCCGGCAGCGCCGGCGCGACGCGGCAGCGTCGTTCGTAAAGATCCACGTAGTTGCTTGCCATGATCTCGGCCGAGAAACGCCGCTCGAAGCAGGCGCGCACCTCCCGCCGGTCGATCTGCGGGAGCCGGCGCACGGCCTCCACCGCCTCGGCCTCGCTTTCGACGATGAAGCCACTGAGGCCCTCGTCGACCACCTCGGGCACCGAGCCGCAGCGCCAGGCGATCACCGGCGTGCTGCAGGCCATCGCCTCGATCATCACCAGGCCGAATGGCTCGGGCCAGTCGATCGGGAACAGCAGCGCAGCGGCGTTTCCAAGGAAATCCTCCTTGTCCGCATCGCCGATCTCGCCGATGAACTCGACCAGCGGATCGTCCAGCAGCGGCTGGATCACCTCGTGGAAATAGGCGCGATCGGCCAGGTCGACCTTGGCGGCCATCTTCAGGGGGATGCCGCTGGCGCGCGCAATCGCGATGGCACGGTCGGGCCGCTTCTCCGGCGAGATGCGGCCCAGGAATGCGAGATAGCCGCCCCCCGGGTGCGGGTGCGGGCGATGCAGGTCCTCCGGCAGACCGTGGTGCACGGTGCCGGCCCAGTTGGCGAAGTGCAGCGGCTGGCGCTGATGGTGCGAGATCGAGACCAGCGGATAGTGCGGCCAGCGCCGGTACACCTCGGCCAGGTCCTTCAGGTCCAGCCGCCCGTGCAGCGTGGTCAGCGTGCGGCCGGCGCAATCCTCGAACATCGGAAAGTGGAGCATGTCGACGTGGAAGTGCAGCACGTCGAATTCATCCGCGCGCCGGCGCACCTCCTGCAGCATCGAAAGATGGGCGGCCAGCTCGGACTTCGCCGGCGTGGGGTCCAGCCGGATCGCCTGGTCGCGCACCGCGACCAGTTCGGCGCGGGTGCGCGCGTCGGCACTGGCGAACAGGGTGACCTCGTGGCCCAGCTCTACCAGCGTGTCGGTAAGCCAGGACACGATGCGTTCGGTGCCGCCATAAAGACGCGGCGGGACCGATTCGCAAAGCGGGGTGATCTGGGCGATGCGCATGGGGATCCTCGGCACCCGGGCCTTCCCGGCCATGGGCACGTTCAAGAACCTTGGGCACGCCGCATTCGCCGGATGCGCATCACGTACAGGCGCATCAATTACAATCGGCGGATGTCCCTGATCCAATTGCAGCGCGTCGATTTCAGCATCGGCGGTCCCCTTCTGCTTGCCGATGTCGACCTGTCGATCGAGCGCGGTGAACGCGTCTGCGTGGTCGGCCGCAATGGCGAGGGAAAGTCCACTCTGATGAAGTTGATCGCCGGGGAATTGCACCCGGACGACGGTGAAGTGAGGGTGCAGAACGGCACCGTCGTGGCGCGCATGGCGCAGGAAGTTCCGCAGTACACCGCCGGCTCGGTGTTCGACGTGGTGGCCGAAGGCCTGGGCGATCTGGGCCAGTTGCTGGCGCGTTACCATCATTTGCTGGCTGCTGGCGACCTCGAGGCGCTCGGCGAGGTGCAGCAGGCGATCGAGGCGCGCCAGGGCTGGGATCTTGACCGCCGGGTGAACGAGGTGATCGCGCGGCTGGAGCTGCCGGGCGAAACCGACTTCGCCGCCCTCTCCGGCGGAATGAAGCGCCGGGTCCTGCTGGCGCAGGCGCTGGTGCAGAAGCCCGACGTGCTGCTGCTGGACGAGCCGACCAACCACCTGGACATCGAGGCGATCGACTGGCTCGAGGGCTTCCTGAAGTCCTTCGATGGCTCGATCGTGTTCGTCACCCACGATCGCAGTTTCCTGCGTGCGCTGGCCACGCGCATCGTGGAGATCGACCGCGGCCAGCTCACCGACTGGCCGGGCGATTACGACAACTACCTGCGCCGGCGCGAGGAGCGCCTGCATGCCGAAGCGCAGGCCAACGCGCACTTCGACCGCAAGCTGGCGCAGGAAGAGGTATGGATTCGCCAGGGCATCAAGGCCCGGCGCACCCGCAACGAGGGCCGCGTGCGCGCGCTCAAGGCGATGCGCCGCGAGCGCGCCGAACGGCGCGAGCTCTCCGGCAACGCGAAGATGACGCTGGCCAGCGCGCAGGCCTCGGGCAAGAAGGTCGTCGAGCTGGACCACGTGCACCAGGCCTACGGCGGCCGCGTGCTGATCGACGATCTTTCGACCACGGTCATGCGCGGCGACCGCATCGGCATCATCGGCCCCAACGGCGCCGGCAAGAGCACGCTGCTCAAGATCATGCTCGGCGAACTCAAGCCTGACCGGGGCACGGTCGAGCTCGGCACCGGCATCCAGATCGCCTACTTCGACCAGCACCGCGTGCAGCTGGACGAGAGCCTCAACGCGCTGGACAACGTGGCGCAGGGCCGCGAATACATCGAGCTCGGCGGGCAGCGCAAGCACGTCATCGGCTACCTGCAGGATTTCCTGTTCTCGCCCGAGCGGGCACGTGCGCCAATCACCCGCCTTTCCGGCGGCGAGCGCAACCGCCTGCTGCTGGCCAAGCTGTTCGCCCAGCCGTCCAACCTGCTGGTGATGGACGAACCGACCAACGACCTGGACGTCGAAACGCTGGAGCTGCTCGAAGAGCTCCTGACCGAGTACACCGGCACGCTGCTGCTGGTCTCGCACGACCGCGCGTTTCTGGACAACGTGGTTTCGAGCACGCTGGTGCTCGAGGGCGAAGGACGGGTCGGCGAGTACGTGGGAGGCTACAGCGACTGGCTGCGCCAGCGCCCCGCGGTACCGACACCGGCACCGGCCCCGGCGACGAGCCCCCCGGCCCCGGCGGCCGCCGCTCCCGCCGCGCCGCCCCCGGCACGCCGCAAGCTCAGCTTCAAGGACCAGCGCGAGCTGGAGCAGTTGCCGGCACGCATCGAGCAGCTGGAGACGGACATCGCCGAGCGCACCTCGGCGATGAACGAGCCGGCGTTCTTCCAGCAGGACAGCGCCACCATCGTGCAGGCCAACGAAGCCCTCGCGAAGCTGCAGACCGAACTGGACGCCGCCTACGCCCGCTGGAGCGAGCTGGACGGCTGAGCGGGCACGCCGCAGGCACCGGCCTGAAGACCTCAACCGGTGTTCTGCAGTCCCTGCGAAACGCCGTTGACGCAGGCGACCAGCGCGCGCAGCAGGGCGTCGTCCCCGCTGCCGCCGGCGCGCCAGCGCGCGAGCAGGTCGACGGTGAGCAGGCTCATGGGGTCGACATAGGGGTTGCGCAGGCGGATCGACACGGCCAGGCGCGGGTTGTCGGACAGCAGCGTGCTGCCGCCCTTGAGCCTGCGCAGCCAATGGTGGGTGCGCTCGTATTCCTCGCGGATCAGCCCGAAGAACGGCGCGTGCAGCTCGCCGGCCAAGCGCGAGAACGCCTCGGCAATGTCCAGGTCGCACTTGGCCAGCACCATCGCCACGTCGTCCAGCGCGTTGGCGAAGAAGGGCCAGTCCCGCGCCATGTCGGCAAGGGCCTGTTCGCCAAAGGTGCCGGCGCCCTGCTCCAATGCGCTGCCGAGCCCGTACCAGCCGGTGATGATCGAGCGGCACTGGGTCCACGCGAACACCCACGGGATCGCGCGCAGGTCCTCGACGCCGCGCATGTTGCGCCGGCTGGCCGGACGCGATCCCAGGGTCATGCGCTCGACCACGTCGATCGGCGTGGCGGTGCGAAAGTAGTCGACGAAGCCCTCGCGCTCGACCAATGTGCGGTAGTGCCGGCGGCTGTGCGCGGCGAGCACCTCCATCTGCTCGCGCCAGCGGGCCTCGCGCGGCTCCTGCCCGCGCGGGCGCAGCGAGGCGCGCAGCACGGCGCTGACCGTCTGCTCCAGGTTGCGCAGGGCCAGCGCGCGGATGCCGTACTTGCGATGGATCACCTCGCCCTGCTCGGTCACCCGCAACACGCCGGCCACCGAACCGCGCGGCGAGGACATCAACGCCGGCGCGATGCGCGAGCCGCCGCGGCTGGCCGAGCCGCCGCGGCCGTGGAAGAAGGCCAGGTGGATGCCGGCTTCGTTCGCCACCTCGAGCAGTTCCACCTGCGCGCGTTGCAGCGCCCAGCGCGAGGCGAGCGTGCCGCCGTCCTTGCCGCTGTCGGAGTAGCCGAGCATGACCCACTGCCGATCGCCGCGGGCGCGCAGGTGGGCGCGGTAGACGGGGTCGTCGAGCAGGGCGCGGAGCGTGGCTGGGGCTTGCTTGAGGTCGTCGACGGTCTCGAACAGCGGAGCGATGTCCAGGGGTATCGCGTTCCCAGCTTCCTCTTCCCTCCGGGGAGAGGATTGAGGTGAGGGGCCGGGGCTTGCGGGGGAGCTCGCTGATGCAAACGCTTCCTCGCCGGTTCCCCGCGAGGTTGTCCCCTCATCCCGGTCCTCTCCCCGGAGGGGAGAGGTAGCAGAGGCGGGTGCTTCGTTGCCGGCTCCCCGCGAGGTTGTCCCCTCACCCCGGCCCTCTCCCCGGAAGGGAGAGGGCGCAGAGCCCCGCGCTTCGTTGCTGGCATCCGGCGAGAGTGGCCCCCGGCCAGAATTCCCTTCCCTGAGGGGAGCCGGCTGCACAAGCCCGCCGTAGCGCGCCAGCGCCAGCACCGCCAGCACGTCCGCCGCCGAGCGCGCCATGCTGATGATGTACAGCCCGACCGCCTCGCTGCCGTAGCGGCGGCGGGCGTCGCCCAGCGTGGCGAACACGTCGTAGAGCGCGATCACCGATTCGGCATGGCTGATCGCGAAGCGGTCCTTCCCGGCGGCATACGCCGACAGCGCGGCCGCCCGGTCGGCCGCCGCACGGCTGGCCCAATCGGCATCGTCGAGCAACGCCGCCAGTGCGTCGTCGTGCACACGCGAGTCCTGCCGTACGTCCAGCCGCGCGAGGTGGAAGCCGAAGGTGCGCACGCGCCAGACCAGCCGGCGCACGGCATAGGCACCGGCGTGCAGGCCGCAGTGGCCGAGCAGGCTGTCGTCGATCAATTGCAGGTCGTCCAGCAGCTCGGCTGCCGAGGCGTAGCCTTCCCCGCCATTTTCGCCGGTCGCCTCCAGCCGCGCGCCGATCAGCGTGAGCAGGCAGCGGTAGGGCATGTCCGCATGACGCGGGCGAATGCGCGCCGCGGCCTGCGGGAAGCGTTCGCGGTAGTCGGCCAGGCGCGCGGTCAGCGCGGGGTCGACGGCCACCCGACCGGCGGTCTGGCTGAGCAGTCGCGCCAGGCTGGCGACGTCGGCGATGTAGCGCTCCAGCACGTGCGCGCGCTGGGTCGCCAGCGCAGCGGCAATCGTATCGGCACCGACGTTCGGGTTGCCGTCCATGTCGCCACCGACCCAACTGGCGAAGCCGAGCAGCCGCGGCAGCGGAACGGCGATGCCGTAGACCGCCTGCAGCGCCCCGGCCAACGATTCGTAAAGCGCCGGCACGATGCGGTAGATCGGGTTGGACAGGTAGAAGCCGACGTGGTCGTGCTCGTCCTGCACGGTGGGACGCACCGGCGAGGCCTCGGCGGTCTGCCAGCCGGTGGACAGTGCCATGTAGATGCGGTCCTGGTCCTCGGCGCGCTCCTGCGGGGTGCGACTGGTGTCGAAGCCGTCGACCAGCGCGCCCACGATCGCCTGCTCCTTCTCCAGCAGCGAGCGGCGCATCGCCTCGGTGGGATGGGCGGTGAACACCGGCTCGATCCACAGCCGCGCAAGCCAGCCCAGCAGTTCTTCAGCGCCGACACCTTCGTGCCTGAGCCGGCCCAGCACGTCCAGCAGCGACTCGGGCTGCGGCGGGCCGCCCTCGCGCTGGTAGTCGCGGCGGCGGCGGATGCGGTGCACGCGCTCGGCGATATTGACCGCCTGGAAGTAGGTGGCGAAGGCGCGCGCCAGGGCTTCGGCCTGGTCGGTATCCAGACCTTCGAGCGCATGCGCCAGGGTGGACACGGGGTCGCCTTCGCGACGGCGGTGGATGGCCGCCTGGCGCACCGCTTCGACCCGCTCGAAGAAGCGCTCGCCACCCTGCTCGGCAAGCATCCGGCCGACCAACTGCCCGAGCCGGCCGACGTCCTCGCGCAGGGGGCCGTCGTGCGGCAGGTAGTCGGTGTCGCGGCTGGCTTCCATGGGCGGCTCTCCGGGAGGGGTCCCCAAGACTAGCGAATCGCCCGCCAAGCCCTTGTAGGAGGGGACCTGGTGCGCGGCCGCGGGCCTTCCGGTCGCGCACAGGGTGCGCTCCTACAGGATGCATCCGGGGACGGTATAATGAGCGACTTACGTGCCCGCCGAGGGGCGCTGCGACCGTCGTGGGACGGCCAGGCTCGGCATGGCATGCGCAACAACGGCGCTCACCCATGCGGACCTTTCGCCCGCAGTGGCAAAGGTTCCCCAAAGAACCGGAGACAAGCATGAACGCCGCCATCCAGGCCCACCCCGAACACGACTACAAGGTCCGCGACATCTCCCTGGCCGAGTTCGGCCGCAAGGAGCTGGACATCGCCGAGCACGAGATGCCCGGCCTGATGTCGATCCGCCGCAAGTACGCCCCGCAGGCCCCGCTCAAGGGCGTGCGCGTGACCGGCTCGCTGCACATGACGATCCAGACCGCGGTGCTGATCGAGACGCTCAAGGACATCGGCGCCGACGTCCGCTGGGCCTCGTGCAACATCTTTTCCACGCAGGACCACGCCGCCGCGGCGATCGCCGCCACCGGCACCCCGGTGTTCGCCTGGAAGGGCGAGACGCTGGAGGAGTACTGGGACTGCACGCTCGACGCGCTCTCCTTCCCCGACGGCAAGGGCGGCTTCCTGGGTCCGCAGCTGGTGGTGGACGACGGCGGCGACGTCACGCTGCTGATCCACAAGGGCTACGAGCTGGAGAACGGCAGCGACTGGGTGAATTCCCCCTCGGGCAGCCACGAGGAGCAGGTGATCAAGAACCTGCTCAAGCGCGTGCACAAGGAGCGCCCGGGCTACTGGCATACCGTGGTCAAGGACTGGAGGGGCGTCTCCGAAGAGACCACCACCGGCGTGCACCGCCTCTACCAGCTGGCGCAGGAAGGCAAGCTGCTGATCCCGGCGATCAACGTCAACGACTCGGTCACCAAGAGCAAGTTCGACAACCTGTACGGCTGCCGCGAGTCGCTGGCCGACGGCCTAAAGCGCGCGATGGACGTGATGCTCGCCGGCAAGGTCGCGGTGGTGTGCGGCTACGGCGACGTCGGCAAGGGCTGCGCCCACTCGCTGCGGGCCTACGGCGCGCGCGTGGTGGTCACCGAGATCGACCCGATCAACGCCCTGCAGGCGGCGATGGAAGGTTTCGAGGTCAACACCGTCGAGTCGACCCTCGGCCGCGGCGACATCTACGTCACCACCACCGGCAACAAGGACGTCATCCGCCTGGAGCACATGCAGGCGATGAAGGACCAGGCGATCGTCTGCAACATCGGCCACTTCGACAACGAGATCCAGGTCGACGCCCTGAACGCCTCCGGCGCCGAGCGCCTCAACATCAAGCCGCAGGTGGACAAGTACACCTTCAAGAACGGCAGCTCGATCTTCCTGCTGGCCGAAGGCCGGCTGGTGAACCTCGGCTGCGCCACCGGCCATCCGAGCTTCGTGATGTCCAACTCGTTCGCCAACCAGACGCTGGCACAGATCGACCTGTGGGCGAACAAGGACAGCTACGAGCCGAAGGTCTACATCCTGCCCAAGAAGCTGGACGAGGAAGTGGCGCGGCTGCATCTGGAAAAGATCGGCGTCAAGCTGACCACGCTGACCGCCGAGCAGGCCGCCTACCTCGGCGTCCCGGTGGAAGGCCCGTTCAAGGCGGATCATTACCGCTACTGAGCGCCCCTCCCCGGCACGTCCGGGAGAGTGGCACTCCACGAAGGAAGGGCCGCAGCGATGCGGCCCTTTTTTGTTTCCCGCGAGCCCCGGCCCCTCACCCCAACCCTCTCCCCGGAGGGGAGAGGGAGCAGAAGCAGGTTCCGGCAGCGTTTTCGTGTGCCGCGAGTCTGGCTCCCTCTCCCCTGCGGGGAGAGGGTTGGGGTGAGGGGCCACAACTTGCGCAAGTGTTGGCTGTGTCCTTGTGCGAGCTCCCCTGATGGGGCCGCCACACGACTGCACAAGGGCGCGCTAGAAGGCCATCTGCTCACGGAACTCGCGCGCCTGCCGGCGCGACAGCTCCACTTCGCTGCCGTCCTTCAGCGTCAGCACGTAGCCGTCGCCCACCGACGGCTCGACCGAACGCACCATGCGCAGGTTGACCAGTGTGTTGCGGTTGGCGCGGAAGAACAGCGCCGGGTCCAGCCGGGCCTCCAACGCGTTGAGGCTGCGCGCCAGCAGCACGCACTGGTCGCGGAACCACACGCGGGCGTAATTGCCGTCGACCACGATGCGCTGGATCTCGCCCAGCGTGACGAACCAGCAGCGCTCGCCTTCGCGCAGGAACACCCTGTCATCGGCGCCGAGCAGTTCACGCGCGGGCGGTGCCGGTGCCGCCGCGCCTGCGCGCTCCAGCGCTGCGCGCAGGCGCTCGGGCGCAACCGGCTTGACCAGGTAGTCCAGCGCATTTGCTTCGAAGGCGCGCACCGCGTATTGGTCGTAGGCGGTGGTGAAGACCACGGCGGGCAGCGGTTGCACGCCCTCTATCACGTCGAAGCCGCTGCCCGAAGGCAGCTGGATGTCCAGCAGCAACAGGTCCGGCCTGAGCGCGGCGATCGCCTCGCGCGCGGACGGCACGTCGTCGGCCTCGCCCACGCAGTTGGCGCCGGGGATGCCGGACAGCATGGTGCGCAGTTCCTGCCGCGCAAGGCGGGCGTCGTCCACGATCAGGATGCGCAGGCTCATTGGGCGATCTCCAGGCGGGCCAGGACGCGGCCTTCGTGCTCGGTCAGTTCGAAGCGGCCCTGGTGCCCGAGGTGCGTGCGCAGGTAGGCCAGCCCCACGCCGTGGCCGCGGTTGCCCGTGCCGAGCCGGCCGGGATTGGCCACCTCCAGCCGCAGCATGCCGTCCTCACAGCGCGCGCGCAGGTCCAGCTCGCCGCCGCCGGGCGTCACGGCGATGCCGTGGCGGATCGCGTTCTCCACCAGCAACTGCAGCGCCATCGGCGGCAGCCGCGCATCCAGCGCGGCGGGCGCGATCTGGCGGTTCACGCGCAGGCGTTGCTCGTAGTGCACCGCCTCGATCGCCAGGTAGTCATCGACTACCGCCAGTTCCTCGCCCAGGCGCACGCGCTCGCGGTCGTTCTGTTCCAGGGCATGGCGCAGGGTGTTCGACAGCCGGGTGACCATCTCGCGGGCGCGCTCGGTGTCTTCGTTGATCAGCGCGCGCAGGTTGTTCAGCGCGTTGAACACGAAGTGCGGGTTGAGCCGGGCGCGCAGCGCGTCGCGCTCCAGCGCGCTGCGCTCGGCCTCGGCGCGCAGTCGTGCGATCTCGCTGTGGCGGGCGCGTTCCAGTACCCGCGCACCGGCCCAGCCGGCGGTCCACAGACCCAGCACGATGGCGGCGTTGAACCAGTAGACCAGCACCGCGGCGGGGCGGTAGTCCAGCCGCCCGCCCGGCATCGCGACCCCGTGCAGCGCCACCGCGGGCACCATGACCAGCGCCACCAGCGCCTGCACCACCAGCGCACCGATCAGCACGCCGGCGAGCAGGCGGCCGCTCAGCGCCCAGCCGTCCCGTTGCAGCCACCCGCGCCGCAGGGCGAGCGTGCGCAGGCCGCCGGAGACCAGATAAAGCGCCAGCGCGATCGTCACGAACAGGAGCAGCACACCGGAACCGGACATGCCGTAGCCCGCGCCGAAGGCCAGGCTGATCGCCAGATAGATCGCCCACGGCACCAGGTTGATCCACCCGAACCACCGCCGTCCGTCGCGCACCGTCGTCCCCCGCTCGAGGGCCGCGCTCAGCGCGCAGCCGTGGTCTTGCCGTCGATGAAGCCGCGCAACTGCGCCTGCAGCCACTGCGGGTCGTCCCACATCAGGAAATGGTAGCCGGCCTGGCTCATCTCCACGCGCACGCCGTCGAGCTTCGCGTACTGGCTGCGGAACAGCTGGGCGGTCGACTCCCTGGTGGCGCCATAGGGCGCGTAGGCTGCCCACGAGGCGAGCACCAGCGTGGGCGCCTTGATCGCGCCAAGCGCCGGACGCAGGTCGGTGGTCATCATCTCGCCCATGGCTTCGGCCGTGGTGGCGCGGTCGCTGGCCATGCCCCAGCCCACGATCTGCGCCACGCGCGCGGGGGCATGCACCATGCCGCGCGCCGCCGCTTCGGCCTGGGCGCGGTACGCGA
The DNA here is from genome assembly GCF_051900425.1 of Frateuria sp. GZRR33. NCBI lineage: Bacteria > Pseudomonadati > Pseudomonadota > Gammaproteobacteria > Lysobacterales > Rhodanobacteraceae > Frateuria > Frateuria sp. GZRR33. The sequence goes on along the minus strand of NZ_JBHZGK010000002.1, from coordinate 43,560 downwards.
CATCGTCTGCCTTGAGCAGCTGCGCGCGCAGGCCGGCGACCACCGGCTGCATGGCCTGCACAGTGGCAGCCGGGTTCTGCGCGGCGGGCAGGAACGGCAGTGCGTCGACGATCACCAGCTTGCCGATCGCCTGGGGCCGCGCGATCGCCATCTTCAGCGCGACCACGCCGCCGAGGCTGTGGCCGACCACCACCGGCTGCGCGAGGTGGTGCCGGTCGAGGTAATCGAGCAGGGCCTCGCTCATGTCGTCCAGGTAGTGCCCGCTGGCGATCGCCGGCTGTCCGGCGAAACCCGGCAGCTGGGCGATCAGACACTGCACATGGTCGCTCTGCAGCGCGGCGCAGGTCTCCTTCCAGGTGTCGGCGCCGCTGTTGAGGCCCGGGATCATCAGTACCGGCCGCCCTTTGCCCACCACCGTGACAGCCACGCCGTGGTCGGCGGCGTCGGCAGCGTGGGCGGCCAGGCTGGCGGCGCCAAGGGCGAGGGCCAGCGTGGCCAGGCGGATGCCGCGGCGGATCAGGGCAAGGCGGTACATGGCAGATCTCCTGTCGGGTCGGGATGGGAGAAGCCTGCGCGCCCGCGAACCCTCGCTGGCGAAAAACATGACGAGCGGTCAGCCGTGGCGATGAACGGTTGTGCAGGCGGGTCGGCGGGAGGGCGGCGGGCGGGCGACCAGCTTTGGTCATCTATCCTTTTATCGCGATGAACGGATAGAATGGCCGCCTGCCTGCAAGGACCTGTCGCCCATGCCCGCGATCAGCTTCGAATTCTTCCCGCCCAAGACCGATGAGCAGCGTGCGCAACTGGATCGCGCCGCGCAGACGTTGAAGGCGTACGCGCCGGACTATGTCTCGGTGACGTTCGGCGCGGGCGGCTCGACGCTGAGCTACACCGGCGACACGGTGGCGCGGCTGCACCGCGAACACGGACTGCCGGTAGCGCCACACCTCTCGTGCATGGGCGGTACGCGCGCCGAGATCTCCGCGCTGCTCGATGGCTACCGTGCCGCCGGGTACCGGCGCATCGTGGCACTGCGCGGCGACCTGCCCTCCGGCATGGCCTCGCCAGGCGACTTCCGTTACGCGGCCGAGCTGGTCGCGTTCATCCGCGAGCACTCCGGCGACCATTTCCAGATCGAAGTGGCCGCCTATCCGGAAGTCCATCCGCAGGCGGAGGATGCGCTGCGCGACCTGGTTCACTTCAAGGCCAAGATCGATGCGGGCGCCAATGGGGCGATCACGCAGTACTTCTTCAACCCGGATGCGTATTTCCGCTTCGTCGACGACGTGCGCCGGCTGGGCGTCGGCGTGCCGATCGTGCCGGGCATCATGCCCGTCACCAACTTCAGCCAGCTCAAGCGCTTCTCCGACGCCTGCGGCGCGGAGATCCCGCGCTGGATCGCCAAGCGCATGCAGGCCCACGGCGACGACGCCGAAGCGATCCGCGCGCTGGGTGCCGAGGTCGTCGCGCAATTGTGCCGGCGCCTGCTCGACGGTGGCGCGCCGGGGCTGCACTTCTACACGCTGAATCGCGCCAGGGCGACGCAAGCGGTCCTTGCGCAACTGCACTGAAGCTTCCGCATCGGGCCACTATGCTCGGGCGATGCTGCGCCTCGCCCTTTTGCTGTTGCTGGCCATCGCCGCCCTGCCCGCCCGCGGGCAGTCGCCGATCTACCACTGCATCGCCGCGGACGGCCATCCGGTGTTCACCGATCAACCCTGCGCCAATCTGCAGGCCACGCCTGCGCCCACGTCATCAGCGGCGGCCGAGGCGCCTTCGTTGCGCCCGCCCGCGGTCACATGCGCCGTCGACGTGGACCAGCTGCGCGGCGCGGTAATCGACGCGTTCGCCAACGCCGACGCCAACCGTCTGGCCGGACTGATCCTGTGGGGCGGTTACGGCGAGCACGCCGTAGTGGCCGACATCCGCGCACTGGCCGCCTTGATGCGGCGACCGCTGGTAGGCATCGACCTGCCACCCGACGGCAGTGGCTCGGAGCTGGTGGTGAGCACCGTGCCCGAGGACGGCAGCGACCAAGCCGACCAGACGCGCTTCGCGATCGAGCCACGCGCCGGCTGCCTGTGGCTGCGCCCGGAGTAGGCACGCGCGGGCAACGGCGCCCAACGGTTATCATGGGCGGTCCCCTGCAAGGAGAATCGCCATGGCGCAGCAGTACCCCGAGTGGATCTGGCAGAACGGCACGATCAAGCCGTGGCGCGAGGCCACCACCCACGTGATGTCGCATGCGCTGCATTACGGTTCGTCCGTGTTCGAAGGCATCCGCAGTTACGCCACGCCCGACGGCGCGGCGATCTTCCGCCTGACCGACCACCTCAAGCGCCTGTACCAGTCGGCGCGCATCTACGACATGGTGTTGCCCTACTCGCAGGACGAGCTGGCCGCGGCCTGCCGCGAGGTGATCAAGAAGAACGGCCTCACCGCCGCCTACCTGCGCCCGGTGGCCTACCGCGGTCTGGGTGGCTTCGGCCTTTCGGCCGAGACGCCGATCGACGTGGCCGTCGCTGCCTGGCCGATGGGTCCGTACCTCGGGCCGGAGGCGCTGGAACAGGGCATCACTGCCTGCGTATCGAGCTGGCAGCGCTTCGCCCCGAACACCATCCCGGCCGGCGCCAAGGCCGGCGGCAACTACCTGTCCGGCCAGCTGATCGCGCGCGAGGCGCGCCGGCTGGGCTTCGGCGAAGGCATCGCGCTGTCCAACACCGGCCTGCTCAGCGAAGGCGCGGGCGAGAACCTGTTCCTGGTCTTCGACGGCGTGCTGCACACCACGCCGGCCAGCGCCTCGATCCTGACCGGCATCACCCGCGACACGCTCAAGACGCTGGCGCACGAGGACGGCATCGAGGTGGTCGAGCGCGACCTGCCGCGCGAGTACCTGTACCTGGCCGACGAGGTGCTGATGTGCGGCACCGCGGCGGAGGTCACGCCGATCCGTTCGATCGACGGCAAGCAGGTCGGCAACGGCACCGCCGGCCGCGTGACGCGCCGGCTGCAGGAGCTGTACTTCGGCCTGTTCGATGGTCGCACCAACGACCAGTGGGGCTGGCTGGAACCGGTCTGAGCGACCACAGCGCCTCGCTGAAAAAAGGGCCGCAACGTGGCCCTTTTTTTATCCGATGTTCCCGCGAGCCCCGCCCCTCACCCCAACCCTCTCACCGGAGGGGAAAGGGAGCAGCTCTAGGCGGGTTCGAACACCAGGCTGGCGATGGCGCCGTTGGCGTCGCCGCGCGGACGCATCGAAACCTGCCATCCATACAGGTCGCACAGCCGCCGCACGATTGCCAGGCCGAGACCGGCGCCGCTGCCGCCGGCGCCCTCGCCGCGCACGCCGCGCTGGAACAGCCGTTCGGCATCCTCCGGCTTGATACCCGGGCCGGTGTCGATCACCTCGATGCGGCCGTTGCCTACCTCGACCTTCACCAGGCCTTCGAGCGTGTACTTGATCGCGTTGCCGATCAGGTTGGTGAGCGCGACGGAAAGCACCGAGGCCGGCGCGTTCACGCTCACCGCATCGCGGATGGTCAGCTCGATGTCCAGCGGCTTGTCGCGCATCTGGGGACGCTGGCTCTCGATCACGTCGGCGGCGACCTTGGCCACTTCCGTGGTCTCGCCACGGGTGGGACCGCGGCGTTCGGCGCGCGAGAGCAGCAACAGGGCCTCGATCAGCTCGGTGGCCTGGCGCGAGGCGCGCTCGATGCGCTTCAACCGCTCGCGCAGCTTGTCGGTCAAATCGGGCGAGCCCTGCAGCAGCTCGGTGGTGCTTGCGATCACCGCCAGCGGCGTGCGCAGTTCATGGCTGACGTCGGAGTTGAATTCGCGGTCGCGCTCGACCATCGCGGTAAGCCGGGCGGCGTATTCGTCCAGCGCCAGCGCCAGCTCGCCCACTTCGTCGTCGGCGAAATGCGATGCCAGCGGCTCGGCCTTGCCAGCCTTGCGGAAATCGCGCAGGCGCGCCGCCAGTTCGCTGACCGGCTTCAACACCTTGCGCGAGAGCCACAGGCCGATCGCAAGCGAGAGCAGGCCGAACAGGAACACCGCTGCGATCACGCTGATCAGCAATTGCTGCTTGCCCAGCTCCTCGCGCGTCACGTCGTAGCGGACGAAGCTGATGATGTGGTTTTCGCGATAGACCGCGAGCTTGTAGTGGTGCTGCTTGCCATCCTCGCCCTGCTCGAAGATGTCATGCACACCGGTATCCAGGCCCTGCCAGGCCAGCGGCGCCTTGTAGAGCGTGCGGTCGCTCTTGGTCATGCCGGTGATCAGCTGCGAACCGGGGCCCGGCGCGTTGGGATGCTCCTGGGCGTAATGGTTCGCGTACCGGGCGTCGTCGAGCAGGCTGGCGTTGACCAGCTGGTCCTCCACCCGCGTGCGGATGTTGAGCGCCGCAAAAGCAAACAACGCGCTGAGGCCGAAGCCGAACAGCGCGAAGGAGACGATCAGGCGGAACCGCAGCTTACGCCTGGACAGCATCCGGCTCGACCATGCGGTAACCGATGCCGTGGCGCGTGTGGATCAGCGGCTTGTCGAACGGCTTGTCGATCGCCGCGCGCAGGCCGTGGATGTGCACGCGCAGCGAATCGGAATCGGGCAGCTCCTCGCCCCACACGCGCTGCTCCAGGTCCTGGCGGGTGACCACCGAGGGGCTGGCCTCCATCAGCGCCTGCAGAAGCTTCAGGCCGATCGGGTTCAACTGGATCGACTTGCCGTCGCGGCTGACGGTGAGCGTGTCCAGGTTGTAGGTGAGGTCGGCGACCTTCAGCACGCGGCTCTGCGGGCCCTTGCCGCGGCGCGCCAGCACTTCCAGCCGCGCGGCCAGTTCCTGCAGCGCGAACGGCTTGGTCATGTAGTCGTCGGCGCCGGACTCGAAGCCGGTGAGCTTCTGTTCCAGCGCATCGCGCGCGGTCAGCATCAGCACCGGGGTCTGCTTGTGCGCCTCGTGGCGCAGCTTGCGCGCCACGTCCAGGCCGTCCATGCCCGGCAGGGTGAGGTCGAGCACGATCACGTCGAAGTCGTGCACCACGGCCAGGTGCAGGCCGGTCACGCCGTCGCCGGCGAAGTCGACCACGTGGCCGCGGTCTTCCAGGTAGTCGCCAATGTTGGTCGCGATATCGCTGTTGTCTTCGATCACAAGGACACGCATGCGCCACTCCAAAGGCCACTGGTCGATCAAGGCGGCAAGCTTAACAAGCTTGCCGTACGGGTGGCCGGCTGTGCCGGACCACGGGCAATAAAAAGGCCCAGATGCCCGACTCGTCGTCGCTGCACCTGGGCCCAAGCTTACTGCCCCGATACCGAATCTGCCGGTGTCGACCGAGCGGTCGCCGCCAACACATTGCAGTGGAGCCTTTATAGGGCCCGGGCGGTTACGGTGCGGTTAACCGCGTCTCATACGGCCGTTAACGGACGTGCCCGGCGCGCACGTTCTAGTGCAGCACGCGTGAAGAAAAGCTCAGGCGCGTGCCTGTTCTTCCAGGTGCCGGATGATGTGGCCGGAGACGTCCACGCCGGTGGCCGTCTCGATCCCCTCCAGGCCGGGCGAGGCATTGACCTCCAGCAGCAGGGGGCCGCGATCGGAGCGCAGCAGGTCCACGCCGGCGATGCCCAGCCCCAGCGCGCCGGCGGCGCGGATGGCGATGCGCTTCTCTTCCGCGCTCAGGGTGGCCTTCACCGCGGTGCCGCCGCGGTGCAGGTTGGCGCGGAAGTCGCCCGGGCTCGCCTCGCGCTGCATCGCCGCGATCACCTTCTTGCCGACCACGAAGCAGCGCAGGTCGCTGCCCTTGGCTTCGGCGATGAACTCCTGCACCAGGAAGTTGGCGTACAGGCCGCGGAAGGCCTCGATCACGCTCTGCGAGGCGCTGCGCTTCTCGGCCAGCACCACGCCGGTGCCCTGGCTGCCTTCGTTGAGCTTGATCACGTGCGGCGGCTCGCCAAGCATCGCGAGCACGTCGTTGGTGTCGTCAGGGTTGTCGCCGAACACCGTCACCGGCATGTCCAGCCCGTGCGAGGCGAGGATCTGCAGGCAGCGCAGCTTGTCGCGTGCGCGCAGCACCGCGTCGGACGAATTGGGCGTGTACACGCCCATCATCTCGAGCTGGCGCAACACGGCGGTGCCGTAGAAGGTGGTGGCGGTGCCGATCCGCGGGATCACCGCGTCGATGTCGCGCAGCGCCTTGCCCTTGTAACGCACCGACGCCTGCCCCGGCGCGATGCGCACGTAGCAGCGCAACGGGTCGAGCACGCGCACCACGTGGCTGCGTTCGCGCGCGGCCTCGACCAGGCGGCGGGTCGAGTAGAGCCGCGTATTGCGCGAGAGGATCGCGATCTTCATGGAAACTGGCCGTGGTGAGGTTCGTTGGCGACCCGTGCCACCGACTCGGCCGCAAAGGCCGGGCGCGGCCGTGGCTGGGTGTAGGAAAGCGAGGGGTCGACGGCGAAACGCCCGAGCAGTGCGCTGCGGCCCAGCAGCATCGGGAACAGCATGTGCCGGCGGTCGGTCAGGCTGATCTCGATCGGATAGCGTTCGCCCGCCAGCAGCACGTCGGTACGTACGAACCAGCGTTCGGTGCCGTGCCCGCCGGTGTCGGTGACCAGGCGCCGGCCCAGCGCAGGCGCCTCGCACTGCACGCTGCGCGGATGCAGGCGTCGGCCGACCGTCATCGAGAATCGCAGCCACGTCGCGCCATCGCGCGCGAAGGCTTCGAGCGTGTCCACGTGCAGGGAACTGGAACGGGCGCCGGTGTCGAGCTTGGCCTTGAGCATGTCGATGCCCAGTTGGGGCAGTGCCAGTCGTTCCCGCCAACCGAGGGTGATCACGTCTGTCATCGCTGCACGGATGGTGTGGGCAGAGCCGGAAAGCGTGGCGGGCCGGCCCCTCAAGGGGAGGTGAAGTCAACCCGGCCGTCCGGCCGGGTTGCGTGCAGGCTGGAGCGGGTGAAGGGAATCGAACCCTCGTCAGTAGCTTGGGAAGCTACAGCTCTACCATTGAGCTACACCCGCGTTCGCCGACGATGGTAACCCGGGAGGCGGGAGTTGGGGAACGGGGCGCCATGTCCCCGCCGGGCGCGCACTACCCGCACGGCGCATGAACCGCACATGGCGGCCGGCTGAACCGTGGGCGACCCGGCGCGCTGAGGGATGACACGCCAGCCCATAATCGAGTCATCGCCTCGTGACGTCAGCCGTTTCCATGGCGCGTACACGGCGGAGGGAAAGACCCATGCGTGCACTTTCGAAACTGCAGCTGTTCTGGCGCTCCTGCGCCGCCACCCTGCTGCTGTGCGGCGCCGGTGCCCTGCACGCGCAGGCGACCGACGACACCGCGGGCGATCCGCCCGACCGGGTCGCCCGCCTGTCCTACCTGGAAGGCGACGTGGGCCTGCTGCCCTCGGGCGCGCAGGCCTGGGGCGATGCCGGAATCAACCGCCCGCTGACCACCGGCGACCGGCTGTCCAGCAACAGCGGCGCGCGCGCCGAGCTGGAACTGGACGGCGCCGCGGTGCGCCTGGATGGCGGCACCGACGTGGGCTTCCTGCAGCTGGACGACCAGCTGGCGCAGCTGGAACTGACCCAGGGCACGCTCAACCTGACCGTGCGCCGGCTCGACGACGGCCAGAGCTACGAGATCGACACGCCCACCGTGGCGCTGGTGGTAGACCACCCGGGCAGTTACCGCGTCGACGTCGACCGCGACGGCCGGGGCACGCGGGTCACCGCGTTCGACGGCAGCGCCACGGTCTACGGCGAGAACGACGCGCAGCGGCTGGTGATCGCCGGGCGCAGCTACCGCTTCGCGGATTCGGCCCTGGCCGACGTCGACGTGGAAGATGTGGCCGGCGGCGACGACTTCGATGCCTGGTGCGACGAGCGCAGCCGCCGCTACGCCGACTCCGGATCGCGCCGCTACGTGTCCGAGGACGTGATCGGCTACCAGGACCTTGACCGCTACGGCGACTGGCGCAGCGACCCCGAGTACGGCCAGGTCTGGTACCCGTCGCAGGTCGACGCCGGCTGGGCGCCTTACCGGGACGGCCACTGGGCCTGGGTCGGCCCGTGGGGCTGGACCTGGGTGGACGACGCGCCCTGGGGCTTCGCGCCTTACCACTACGGCCGCTGGGCCTGGCGCAGCCGCGGCTGGTGCTGGGTGCCCGGCCCGATCGGCTGGCGCCCGGTGTACGCGCCGGCGCTGGTGGCCTTCGTGGGCGGCAGCCACTGGCGCGTGTCGGTGGGGGATGCACCGGTCGGCTGGTACCCGCTCGGCCCGGGCGACGTCTACGACCCGTGGTACCGCGGCAGCCGCCGCTACTACACCCAGGTCAACGTGACCAACATCCACGTGCACAACACGGTGATCGTCAACCGCGTCGACCGCCGCTACCGCGACTGGCACCGCGGCATCGCCCCGCCGGTGCGCGCGCTGCATGATGGTGGCCCGCGCGGCTTCACGGCGGTGCCGGGACGCGTGTTCGCCGGCGCCGACCGCGTGCAGCGGCATCGCCTGGACGTCGATCCGCGCAAGCTCGCCGGCGCCCGCCTGCTGACGCGCAACGCCGCGCCGAAGCCGACGCAGCACAGCTTCGCCCCGCCGCGCGGACCCAAGGCCCGGCCGCTGCCGGCACAGGGCTTCCGGCGCGAGGTGGTGGCGCGCCATGCACCCCGCGCGGAGCGCATGGCCGACCGCATCGACGCGGCCCGGCCCCGCGCGGCTTCGCCCTCGCACGTGCGCGTGCTGCGGCCGCATGCGCAGACACTGCCCGCGGTCGCGCATATCGCCCCGGCCCGTCGCGCAGACGCGCAGCCGGAAGTGCGCCGCGCACCGGTCCGCACCGACCTGCGCGGGACCCACGCCGACACACGGGATACTCGCGGCGACGCACGTGAAGCCCGTGGCGTGAACAACCCCGCGCGCATGCCCCCCCGCGAAGCCCCGTTGCGCCCGGGCGAGCTGCGCTCGGCGCGCTTCGTGCGCACCCCTCCCTCCCGCCCGGTGGCCGAACCCCGTCCGGGCGTGAGCTTCATTTCGACCGCCGAGGCCGACCGCGAACGCGCGGCGCGCGCCGCGCCGACGTTGCCGCAGGTGCCACGCTTCGAGCGCGCGAATGGGCCGCGAGCACCGGTGCGCCGACCGGAGGCGGACGCCGGCCCCCGCTTCCAGCGCGCGCCCGAGGCCGCGGTGCAGAACCGCATCGTGCGCGCTCCCCGGCCGGATGCACGTCGCGAACCTGCCTTCCGCAACGACGACCGCCCGGCGCAGCAGGCCAACATGCGCCGGCCGGATTTCGATCCGCCCTTGCGCGCACGGTCGGCCCCGCCGCCTCAACGCTTCCAGCGTCCGCCGGACTTCCGCCAGCGGCAGCCCGTGCCGCACGCCGCTCCGGTGCAGCGCGAAGCCGCGCCGGCGCCCCGGCAGGCCCCCGCCCGCTCGCAGGCACCGGCGCCGCAACCACGGCATGCATCGGCGCGGCGCTTCGATCCCGAACACTGACCTTTTGGCGGCGCCCTTGCGGCGCCGCCGCTACAATGCGCCCCCCGCGGCATGGCACGCCCGCCGCCATGCCATCGCACCCCAGGCGCATGCCGTGAACGACCAGCCCGAACACCCCGCCAGTTCCCCCTACCTGCGCCGCATCCGCAGCTTCGTGCTGCGCGAAGGCCGCATGACGCCTGCGCAGCAGCGCGCCTTCGATGCCCACTGGGCGCGCTTCGGCATCGATTACACCGGCGCGGTGCAGGACTTCGGCGCCCGCTTCGGCCGCGTCGCTCCACGCGTGCTGGAAATCGGCTTCGGCAATGGCGAGGCGCTGGCGTGGGCCAGCGAACACGATCCGGCGCGCGACTACATCGGCGTGGAGGTGCACGGCCCGGGCGTCGGCCGCCTGATGAACGCGCTGACCGCACGCGGGGCCGGCAACGTGCGCCTCTACAAGCACGACGCGGTGGAAGTCCTCGAACACGAGATCGCGCCGGACACGCTGGCCGAGGCGCGGATCTGGTTCCCCGACCCGTGGCACAAGAAGCGCCACAACAAGCGGCGCATCGTGCAGCCGGACTTCGTCGCGCTGCTCGCCTCGCGCATGGCGCCCGGCGGGCTGCTGCACCTGGCGACCGACTGGGAACCCTACGCCGAGCACATGCTGGAAGTGATGGAAGCCGCCCCCGCCTGGCGCAATGCCATCGCGCCGGGCCAGTACGCCGAGAAGCCGGCCTGGCGCATCGAGACCCATTTCGAGCGGCGCGGGCTGAAGCTCGGACACGGGGTGTGGGACCTGCTCTACCGCAGGGCCTGAGCCGCCGCCTTCGGTTCCGGGAAGCCTTCTGCAGAAACGTCAGCGTCACCCACGCAAGCGGTCGCCTGTCCGAAGGGGAAGCCGTTGCGGGGCCTGGGCTCGGATCTCCTCCGGAGAGCGTTGGGCCCGCAGGCTTTTTTGCAGGGAAGGGACCGGGGCATCCGGATGGAGTCCCCGGCTGAGCACTTCGTCCATCAGCTTCGCGCGAGCTCCGGCCGGCACTCCGCCCTCTCCCCGGAGCACAGACTTCCAACTCGTGCCGACGCGCGGGCCCCGCGATTCACCAGCCGCCGCAATGCCCCGCTTATACTTCGCCGACAGACAGGGACGGGCCCGGCCGCGTGAGGCATCCACTGCACAATCCCATCCGCTTCCACCACCAGCCCCTCCTGGACGCTAGCTAGTGGCCCTCGCGCTCACCCCCGAAATGATCCTGGTACTCGGGCTGGTGGGCTTCACCATGCTGATGCTGGTGCTGGAGTGGATCCGCGCCGACATGGTCGCGCTGCTGGTGGTGGTGGTGATCGGCCTGACCGGCCTGATCCCGTCCGAGCGCGTGTTCAACGGTTTCGCCGGCAACGCGGTGATCGCCATCATCGCGATCATGATCATGGGCGCGGGACTGGACCGCGCCGGCGTGCTCTCGCTGACCGCCAGCTTCGTGATGCGCATGGCGCGGGGCAAGGAATCACGCCTGGGCGTGGTGATCAACTCGGTGACGAGTCTGTTCAGCGCGGTGATCCCGAGCCAGGCGCTGGCCGCGCTGATGATCCCGGTGACCAGCCGCCTGTCCGCGCGCACCGGCGTGCCGATCTCGCGGCTGCTGCTGCCGATGGGTTTCTGCATCCTGACGGCGACCAACACCACGCTGATCGCCAACTCGCCGCTGATCGTCCTCAACGACCTGATCGCCAGCGCCAACGCCAACCTGCCGCCCGGCGCGCACACGATCCCGAAGTTCGGCCTGTTCAGCGTGACCCCGGTAGGTCTGGTGCTGGCGCTGCTGGGCATCACCTACTTCTGGCTGTTCACCCGCAAGCTGCTGCCCGAGCGCGAGGACGAGCGGCTGAAGGTGACCCCCGGCCGCACCGAGAGCTACTTCGCCGAGACCTACGGCATCGGCGGCGAGACCGCGGAACTGACCGTCACCGCGGAGAGCCCGCTGGTCGGCATGAGCATCGGCGAGGTCGAGCAACTGCACGGCGCGCCGCTGATCCTGGCGATCAAGAGCGGCAACGACGCGCGCATGGCGCCGCCGGTCGACTACGTGATCTGGGTCGGTTCCGTGCTCGGCGTGCTGGCGCCGCGCGAGGAGATCAACCACTTCGCCAACAACCAGCTGTGCAAGGTTTCCCCGCGCATGCGCCAGCTGGGCGAACTGTTCAACCCGACCCGCGCGGGCATCTCCGAGGCGGTGCTGCCGCCGTCCTCGCGCTTCCTCAAGCAGAACGTGGGCGACCTGCGCCTGCGCAAGCGCTACGGCATCTCGGTACTGGCGATCAACCGCGGCGACCAGGTATTCCGCGACGACGTGCGCGGGGTCAACCTGCGCGCCGGCGACACGCTGGTGCTGCACTCGAGCTGGCGCGACCTGGCCCTGGCGGCCGAGGACAAGGACCTGGTCGTCGTCACCGACATCCCCAAGGAAGAGCAGCGTCCCGGCAAGATCTGGCAGGCGGTGGGTTTCTTCCTGCTGGCCAAGTGCCTGGCGCTGTTCACCCACCTGGACCTGTCGGTGGCGATGATGACCGGCGCGATCGGCATGCTGCTGACCGGCGTGCTGAACATGGACGAGGCCTACAAGGCGGTGAACTGGAAGACGATCTTCGTCACCGCCTGCCTCATTCCGCTGGGTTGGTCGATGGACGCCACCGGCACCGCGGCCTGGCTTGCGCAGGAGGTGCTGGACAAGCTGGGCGGCGCCTCGCCGTGGGTGCTGCAGACGTGCCTGGCGGTACTCACCCTGCTGTTCTCGCAGGTGATGTCCAACGTGGGCGCGACGGTGATGATGGTGCCGATCGCGATCAGCGTGGCGGTGGCCACCGGTGGGAACCCTTCAGCCTACGCTCTGATCGTGGCGGTATCCTCGTCCAATACCTTCCTGCTCAGCTCGGGCCATCCGGCGCTGATGATGGTGGCCGGTCCCGGCGGCTACCGCGGCAAGGATTTCCTGCGCGTCGGCGTGCCGCTGACGCTGGCGATGCTGGTGGCCACGCTGGTGGTCATCAACCTGCTTTTCCACTGATTCTTCACTGAATCCGCAAGCGGCCGGGACAGGCCCGTGGCGCCTTCCTTGCAGGCAAAACACCCCTGCCTACTGTTGACGAGAATTGCACTGGGGCCTGCCTACTCTGTCCGGAAGCTCCTTCGCGGGAGCCAGGGAACGGGGATATCCGGTTATGCCTGCGCATGCAGGTGGTGCCGTGTCAGCGACGGGATAGCTACGTCTGCAGGCATGGCCTGATCAGGACGATGGGACTAGCCACTATGCAGTACTCCCGGATACTTATCGCTTGTCTGACGGCTGCCTGCGTTTCCGCGCTGGCGATCGCCATTCTCTATCGGTTCGCCGGGGCCTGGGGCCTGGTGGACCGCCCGAATGAACGCAAGCATCACGTGGGACACATCCCCTTGATCGGCGGACTGGCTGCCTTCATCGGCGTGCTTGCCGGCGCCGTGGTCGACGGGCAGGCGCCCCTGTTCACCAGCGTTTTGCTGGGCACGGGCGCGGTGCTCGCGGTGGTGGGTGCACTGGATGACCGCTTCGACCTGAGCGTCCGCGCGCGGCTGCTGGTGCAGACCGCGGCAGTGCTGGCGATGGTCGCGGTCACCGGCGTCCAGATCCACACGCTCGGCCACCTGTTCGGCCACGAGTTCGAGCTCGGGGTCTTCGGCATCCCGCTGACCGTGGTCGCGGTGATCGGCCTGCTCAATGCGTTCAACATGATGGACGGTATCGACGGCCTCGCCGGCATGCTGGCACTGGTCAGCATCGCCGCGATCATCCTGTACCAGGGCCAGCCGCAGTGGCCCGGCGTGATCGTGCTGGTGCTGCTGGCCGGCGCCCTGGTGCCTTACCTGGCCGCGAACCTCGGCCTGGTCGGCAAGAAGATTTTCCTGGGCGACGCCGGCAGCATGGTGGTGGGCTACATCCTGGCGTGGACGCTGATCCACCTGAGCCAGAGCGGGAACAACACCGAGCTGTCTACCATCGACGTACTCTGGTGCGTGGCGCTGCCGGTGCTCGACACGCTGCAGGTGGTGGTACGCCGCATCCGCGAAGGCAAGAGCCCGTTCAAGCCCGACCGGGGCCACATCCACCACATGATGCTGCGTGCCGGGCTGGGACCGCGTACCACGCTGGTCGCGCTGGTGATGCTGGCGATCCTGCTCGCGCTGACCGGCATGCTGACCCATTCACTGGCCCCCGGCAGCAACCTGCTCGCCTTCGGCGCGCTGACGGCTATCTACGTGACCGCGACCGGGCGCCTGTGGCAGAAGCAGCAGGCCGCACCTGCGGTTCCCCAGCCGCAGCCGCAGCCGCAGCCGCGAGCCACGCTGGAACCGGCGGAGCTGCCCAGCAACGTGGTGCGCCTGCGCTCGTCGGTCACCCTGCTGTCTCCCTACGGCAAGAACAGCCGGGGTCCCAAGCACGGGTCGGCCGCCAAATAGGGGGCGTTCGCGGCGCGTCCGTCCCGCCCCGCCCGGCCCCCGGCCGTCCCGCATCGAACCACATGCGGGGCGGCTGCCCTCGGCAAGCTCCGTTCCGTTCCGTCGCCGTGCGATCGGCAGCCACCCACGGGCACGCATGCACCCGCCCTTCCGTGACATTGCACGCTGCATCGACCACGCGCGCCCAACAATCACGTCATCCCTCTCTCATGGAAATCGCCAGAACGTGAGTTCGACCGCCCATCCGAAAACGCAGGACAGCTTGCCGCCCTGGCTGCAACAGCGGGACGGCGGACAACCCGGGGCGGGGAGCGATCACGGACACCCCGTCCCGCAGCAGGCAGCACGATGACGCGCAAGCTCAAAGCCTTCAGGGAACAGGTGTCGCCGCTGGTGATGGCGCTGCCTGACTGCGCCTTCTACCAGTACAAGTACCTGATGACGCACGGGCGGCCCTGCCACTTCGAGCAGCCGCGCCGATTCTCCGAAAAGATCTTCCACCGCATGCGCTATCCCTCGCCGCTGTTCTCGCGGCTGGCCGACAAGGTCGAGGTGCGCGGCTACGTGGCCAACGCAGTGGGCTCGCAGTACCTGGTGCCCGCCTACCTGATCGCCGAAAAAGTCGGGCCGGAAACCTTCGACTCGCTTCCCGGCAGCTTCGTGATGAAGGCCAACCACAGCTTCGGGCAGCTGCGCATCGTGCTGGACAAGCGCGACGAGGACCCGGTGGTACTGGCGCGCCTGGCCAACGAGTGGATGACATCGGAGTTCCCGATGCGGATGCGCGAGAAGCACTACCGCTACATCCGCCCGCGCATCATCTTCGAACATGCCCTGCTGACCGACGGCCGGCCCCCGGCCGACTTCAAGTTCAACGTGTTCAACCCGGGGGCGGGGCAGAAACCCTACGTGTTCATCCAGCACATGCAGGGCCGCTTCGAGCACCTGACCCAGGATCTCTACCTGGAGGACTGGCGCCCGGCACCCTTCCAGCTGCTGCACCAGAAGACCAGCGGCCGCATCGCGCCGCGGCCGGAGCAACTGGACGAGATGCTGCACGTGGCGCGCAAGCTGGCCGAACCGCTGGGCTATATGCGCGTGGACCTCTACCTGCACCAGGGCCGCGTCTACGTGGGCGAACTGACGCTCACGCCTGGCGCGGGCCGGTACGTGTTCGACCCGAAGGAGTGGGACGAAACCCTGGGTGCCAAGTTCGGCTGGCCTGAGCCCAGCCCCTACGGGAAAGACCTGCCGCCGACCGGGAGGAGCGCCACGGCGCCGCCGACGCATGTGGCCAGCACCCTCGATTGAGGCCACGATCAACCGGCCCCCGCCCCTCCGGGGAGGGCTCAAGAGCAGGTACACGCGGGTCAGATACCCGAGCCACCGGCTCCCTCTCCCCGCCGGGGAGAGGGTTGGGGTGAGGGGCCGCACTGGCCTCGGGCCCTGCTCGTCGAAGAAGCTCTGAAGAGCCCTTTCACCACCACCCGCACCACGAGCCCCGGCCCCTCACCCTGCCCCCAAGGGAAGGGTTCAAGAGCAGGTACACGCGCGTCAGATATACGAGCGACCCGTTCCCTCTCCCCTCCGGGGAGAGGATTGGGGTGAGGGGTCGCACTGGCCTCGGGCCCTGCTCGTCGAAGAAGCTCTGAAGAGCCTTTTCCCCACCACTGGCACCGCGAGCCCGGCCCCTCACCCCGCCCCCAGGGGAGGGGTTCAAGAGCAGATACACGCGCGTCAGATATACGAGCGACCCGCTCCCTCTCCCCTCCGGGGAGAGGGTTGGGGTGAGGGGTCGCACTGGCCTCGGGCCCTGCTCGCCGAAGAAGCTCTGAAGAGCCCTTTCACTCCCACCGGCACCACGAGCCCCGGCCCCTCACCCTTCCCCTAGGGGGAGGGGTCCAAGAGCATCAAAGGCGAGCTCTCGCTGGCGGCATGCCCACGAAAAAGCCCCCTCCCGGAACGGGAGGGGGCTCGGTACCGCAGGTCGGGTTGTAGTGGCCACAAGGGCCCGCGTCACTGCCCCAGCAGACCGTCGATGATCCGCTGCGCGAGCTCGTCCACCGAGGCACCCATGGTGTCCAGGTGCATCTCCGGATTTTCCGGACGCTCGTAGGGCGAGTCGATGCCGGTGAAGTTGCGGATCTGGCCGGCCTTCGCCTTCGCGTACAGGCCCTTCGGATCGCGCTGGGCACACACTTCCAGCGGCGTGTCGACGAACACCTCGCGGAACTCGCCGTTCTCGAACAGGCTGCGGGCCATGCCACGCTCGCTGCGGAACGGGCTGATGAAGGACACCATCACGATCAGGCCCGCATCGACCATCAGCTTGGCCACCTCCGCCACGCGGCGGATGTTCTCCACGCGGTCCTCGTCGGTGAACCCCAGGTCGCGATTGAGGCCATGGCGCACGTTGTCGCCATCGAGCATGTACGTGTGGTAGCCCATCGCGTGCAGGCGCTTCTCCACCACGTTGGCGATGGTGGATTTGCCGGAACCGGACAGGCCGGTGAACCACAGGCAAGCCGGCGTCTGGCCCTTGATGCGCGCACGCGCCACGCGATCGACGTCGGTGTGCTGCCAGTGGATGTTGTCGGCGCGGCGCAAGGCGAAGTTGAGCGTGCCGGCGGCCACCGTGGCATTGGTCTGGCGGTCGATCAGGATGAACGCGCCGAGTTCGCGGCAGTCCTCGTAGGACTCGAACGCGATCGCGTGGTCCAGGCTCAGGTTGCAGAAGCCCACCTCGTTGAGTTCCAGGCGCTTGGCGGCACGCTTCTCCTGCGTGTTCACGTCGACCCGGTGCTTGATCTCGGTCACCTGCGCGGTGACCATGCGCGCGCCGATCTTCATCCAGTACGGACGGCCCGGCAGCAGCGCAGAGGCGTCCATCCACAACAGGTGCGCGGCGAACTGGTCGGCCACCTGCGGCGGCGAGGAGATCGACGCGATCACGTCGCCGCGGCTGATGTCGCGCTCGTCCTCGAGCTGGATCGCCACGGCGTCGCCGGCGGCCGCGCGCGGCAGATCGCCGTCGGCGGTGACCAGGCGCGCCACCCGCGAGCGCACGCCGCTGGGCAGCGCGACGATCTCGTCGCCGGGCGCGATCGAACCGGCCACCACCTGGCCCGCGTAGCCGCGGAAGTTCTGGTTGGGACGACACACCCACTGCACCGGCATGCGGAAACCGAGCTTGCTGGTGACCCGCTCGACCTGCACGGTCTCCAGGTGCTCGAGCAGGCTCGGCCCGTTGTACCAGCCCATCACCTGCGAGCGGCTGGACACGTTCTCGCCCGCCAGCGCAGAGAGCGGGATCGCGGTGACGTTCTCGATGCCCATCTGCGCGGCGACCAGGCGGTAGTCGCTCTCGATGCGCTTGAACGTGCTCTGCGCGTAGTCCACCAGGTCCATCTTGTTGACCGCCAGCAGCACATGGCGGATGCCGAGCAGGCTGCAGATGTAGGTGTGGCGGCGCGTCTGCGTCATCAAACCCTTGCGCGCGTCGACCAGCACGACCGCCAGGTCCGCCGTGGAGGCGCCGGTGGCCATGTTGCGCGTGTACTGCTCGTGCCCCGGGCAGTCGGCGACGATGAACTTGCGCTTGTCCGTGCTGAAGAAGCGGTAGGCCACGTCGATCGTGATGCCCTGCTCGCGCTCGGCGGACAGGCCATCGACCAGCAGCGCGAAATCCAGTTCGCCGTTCTGCGTGCCGTGGCGCAGGCTGTCGCCCTCGAGCGCGGCCAGCTGGTCGTCGAACAGCAGCTTGGTGTCATACAGCAGGCGGCCGAGCAACGTGCTCTTGCCGTCGTCGACGCTGCCGCAGGTGATGAAGCGCAGCAGGCTCTTGGTCTCATGCCGCTGCAGGTAGTCGTTGATCGCGGTGACGGCGTTGTCCGGCGCGGAGTCGGTGATTTGCAGATCCATCAGAAATATCCTTCCTGCTTCTTCTTTTCCATGGAGGCCGAGGCGTCGTGGTCGATGATGCGACCCTGGCGCTCGGAGGTGCGCGCGATGAGCATTTCCTGGATCACCGCCGGCAGCGTGTCCGCCTCGGACTCGATCGCCGCGGTGAGCGGGTAGCAACCGAGCGTGCGGAAGCGCACCTTGCGCATCTGCGGCACTTCGCCCGGCTCCAGCGGCATGCGGTCGTCGTCGACCATGATCAGCTGGCCGTCACGCTCGACAGTCGGCCGTTCCTTGGCCAGATACAGCGAGGGCACCTCGATGTTCTCGCGGTAGATGTAGAGCCAGATGTCCAGCTCGGTCCAGTTCGACAGCGGGAACACGCGCACGCTCTCGCCCTTGTGGATGCGGGTGTTGTAGAGGCTCCACAGCTCCGGGCGCTGGCTCTTCGGATCCCAGCGGTGCTGCGCGTTGCGGAAGGAGAACACGCGCTCCTTGGCGCGGGACTTCTCCTCGTCGCGGCGGGCTCCGCCGATGGCCGCGTCGAACTTGTACTTGTCCAGCGCCTGCTTCAGGGCCTGGGTCTTCATGATGTCGGTGTGCACGCTGGCGCCGTGGCTGAACGGATTCACGCCCTGCGCCACGCCTTCCTGGTTGGTGTGCACGATCAGCCGGCAGCCGGTTTCCTTCGCGCGGCGATCGCGGAAGGCGATCATCTCGCGGAACTTCCAGGTGGTGTCCACGTGCATCATCGGGATCGGCGGCGGCGCCGGATAGAACGCCTTCTGCAGCAGGTGCAGCAGCACCGACGAGTCCTTGCCGACCGAGTAGAGCATCACCGGGTTGGCGAACTCCGCCGCCACCTCTCGCATGATGTGGATCGCCTCGGCCTCCAGGCGCTTCAGGTGCGAAGAGGCGGCAAGGCGCTGGAGGTCGGTATCCCGTGCCTGTTCGGTACGCGGGGCGTCGTGGTCTTGGGGCGTGGCGGCCAGGGTCATGGGCAGTCCTGTTGCAGTGGGGCGCCAAGAAGGCAACCGTGACGTTGCATCTTGGACAAGCGTTTGTGAAAGAAATCGGTAGCTTTACGTTATGCGATTCCGGAACAAGGGGCGCCCCGTACGCGACCGGGGCGGGCTCCCTTCACTGCCGGCATACGCCTTTTGAATGAATGCCGGCAGGCTGGGCAATTCTTTCAACGCCGGCGTGCAAGGGCTGTCAGAAGGGCGTGCCGGAGAGATGAAACGAACGTTGCCGAAAGCCGGCTCGGGAGCGTTCCCTCAGCCCCCCCGGGGGGACCGATTCGGGTGACTGGCGTGTGAACGCCCTACACCGGCGCGGTCGCGCGCCGGTCGCACGCCCCGGCGCCCGGAGCGAGGTAGCCGAACTTCTCGACGATCAGCCTCTCGCGCTCGGCGACCAGGGCCTCGGTCGGCGCGTCGTAGTAGAACTGCGCGCCGTGCTTCTTCGAGGACGTGTTGGTCTTCGGTCGCATGCGGATCTCCTCCACCGTGGCCGGCGGCACGGCGATACCGGCGCGCGCCAGCGCATCGAGCAGGTCCGACTCCAGCCGCTCGTTGCGGATGAACCCGTCGATGAAACAGTGCCGGCTTTCGTGCGCCGCCAGTTGTTCCGGCGTCTGGATGGATTTCAGCGCGCCCAGTCCGCCCTCGCGGCAGGTGAACAGCTTCATGTAGCGCCAGGTCAGCAGGCCGGCGACGCGGCTGGCCGGCCACTTCCAGTAGCCCTCGCCGACGTCGGGCCAGTATGTGGGATCGTGCAGCATGTGCAGCCATTGCCGGAACGCACCCGGATCGTTGGCGTCGCGGTAGGTGCGCCGCCATTGTTCCGCGTGGCGGTTCGGCCGGCTCTGCAGGAACTCGGCCAGGGTCTGCATCGGGTGCTTCTTCCAGCCGCGGCCACGGCCGCGCCAGCCGTCGGTGGTGACGTTGTAATAGACCGTGCCCTTGCCGTCGCAGCCGTAGGCCCAGTGCGAGACGTACCAGTCCCACGGGTTCCGGATCGAACCCAGGAAGAAGCGGTCGCCGGTGAACAGGTGCGACCCGGCCTGGTTGTGCTTGTCGATGAGTTCGCCGCCGACGATCTCCTTGAGCAGCTTGCGGATGTGGGTGCATCCGGTCTTCTGCAATTCCACGAAAACGATCCTGTCGGAAACGAACATATCGGCTCCATCGTTGGTTGTCTGCCCGCGGGCGGCGGCATCCGTGCACGCGGTCGGCGCGCCAGCGGTGACGCGCCACGAAACGCCGGGACGTTGCCATCGCGTTTGTCGCAGATCGGTGAATCGGCCACAGCATGCGCTGCAGGGCGGCAAGCGGGGTCAGCAGTTCACCGCTTTACGACAGACGCGGTGGCAACGTTCCCGCTACGGCGGTCGCCCCCATGCACGCGACGCGTTGCCGGCCAGGATGCTCGCCCGTGCGATCGCGCGGGCGCGCGTGCGTCGGCTGGCGCGGCGTCCGGATCAAGAAACTGGAGTCCCTATGTTCGTTTCCGACAGGATCGTCTTTCTCGAACTGCAGAAGACCGGATGCACGCACATCCGCAACCTGCTCAAGGAGATCGTCGGCGGCCGGCTGGTCATGCGCCATAACCAGGCCCCCGCGGACCTGTTCGCGGGCGACCGCTTCTTCCTTGGCTCGGTACGCGATCCGTGGGACTGGCATGTCTCCCTCTGGGCCTACTGCTGCGACGGGCGCGGCGACCTTTACAGCAACCTCAGCACGCCGGGCATCCGCCTGCGCGACCACGGCTGGAAGCGCGACTTCTTCTCGGTGCTGCGCCTGGTGATGGGCATGCGGCCGAACTGGCATGCCCAGGAGTGGAAGCGCACCTTCCGTGACGTCAACGATCCGGGAGCGTTCCGCGAATGGGTGCGCATGCTGCACGACCCGGGCTACTGGCGCGACATCGGCGAGGGGTACTGGAGCTTTCCGGTCAACCGCTTCGCCGGCCTGCTGACCTGGCGCTACATGCGCCTGTTCACCTGCCGCAAGAACCAGTTCGGTACGTTGCGGGCCGTGACCACGCCGGAGCAGCTGATCGAGCACGAGCAGCGGCACTGCTTCGTCGACCGCTTCATCCGCAACGAACACCTGGAGGCCGACCTGCTGGAGGCATTGCGGGCAGCGAACGTCGAGGTGCCCAGGGAAAAGGCCGCCGAGCTGATGGAGCGGCCCAAGACCAACACCTCGTCCAAGAAGCGCGGCCCGGGCTATTACTACGACGAGCAGACGGAAAAGCTCGTCGGCGACCGCGATCGGTTCATCGTGGAGAAGTTCGGCTATCTCGCGCCGAGCGCCCGGGCCGCCTGCGACCAGGCGCAACGGGCGCGGCAGCCGATCTGACACCACGGAGGAACCGGCCGCCCCGGCCGGGCTTCCAGGCTACGGCCGCATCACCCGCGTCGCCGGTACAACCAGACCATGTTTCCGGTGACGCAACCCACCGCCTCTGCGGAGGCACCCACCGGCAGGCATGCGTCGTCATGACGGTTCCAGAGCTCGAAATAGCGCCACCCCACGGCTTCCGGGTGGCGGTTCCGGCCCGGACAGGCGCGTCGCCGGATGACACGAAACCAGCCTTGCGTACCGTCCGCGGACGGCTTTCCGGAAGGACAGGAAGAGAGAGCGTCATGAAGATCCTCGCGCCCAAGAAGGCCATCAAGCGCCTGTTCAATTCGCTTCCCGACGCCGGGTTCTACCAGTACAAGTCCCTGCAGACGCACGGGCGGTTCTGCAATTTCCGCAATCCCAGGCGCTTTTCGGAAAAGATCTTCCACCGGATGCGCTATCCGGAGCCGGTGTTCACCACGCTGGCGGACAAGGTCGCGGTCAGGGAGTACGTCGCCCGCAGGGTCGGCCCCGAGTACGTGGTGCCTGCCTATCTGATCTGTGACCGGGTGACGCCGGACACCTTCGATGCGCTGCCCGCCTCGTTCGTGATGAAGACGAGCAACGGCTTCGGGCAGATCAGGATCGTCCGCGACAAGAGCCAGGAAGACCCCGCCCAGCTGGCCGCCCTCGCGAACGGCTGGCTTGCCGAAGGTGCGGCCACGCGCAGCCGCGAGAAGCACTACCTGGCGATCCCTCCGAGGATCCTGTTCGAAAAGCCGCTGCTGGAGGGCGGCAACGCGCCGGACGACTACAAGTTCAACGTGTTCAACGCGCCCGGGCGCGAGTGCTTCGTCTTCATCCAGCACATGCATGGCCGCTTCCGCGACCTCGAGCAGCAGCTCTACCTGGAGGACTGGTCGCCGGCACCCTTCGAGATGGACCTTCCCCTGTTGCGGCCCAGCACCGGCACGACGGAGAAGCCGCCGGCGCTGGCCGAGATGCTGGCCCTGGCCAAGAAGCTCGCGCAGCCGTTCGGCTACCTGCGGGTGGACTTCTACCTTCACCAGGGCAAGGTCTACGTAGGCGAGCTGACCGTCACGCCGGGTGCCGGCACCTACGTCTTCACGCCGAAGCACTGGGACAGGTCGCTGGGCGACCGGTTCGGCTGGCCGGAGGATCTGTCGGCAGCCGGTGCACAGCCGGCCGCCAGGGCCCGGCCATCGGCCAAGCCGGAAACCACGCGGTCCTGAAACGCAAGGCACCGTCCCCGCCGGGCGGGAACGGTGCCATGGATGGCCAGCTTGTCGCCGGCGCCGCGGCGCGTCCGCGGCGCCGGCGTGTCGTCAGGCGACGTGCACGCCCATGTGGGCGAGCTGCGCCTTGCCCTTTTTCAGGATCTTCTTGACGAGCGCGCGGTCGCCGGCCTTGTTCGCATGCGGGAACGGTATCGCCGGCATCGGCTTGCCCAGGAACGGCGCGAGCTTTTCCCAACCGTCGCCCTTGGCCAGCTCCATCACCAGCAGGTCGTCCGGACGATCGCGGAAGTACTCCAGCACGTCGCGGTTGTGCGTCTCGTAGCGGCGGATGTAGACCTCCTCGTTGCCTTGCGGGCAGCCGTGGGTGTCACCGTAGATCCACTTGCGCATCGCCGTCTCGCGCTCGCCGAAGTGCTTGAGCTGGCTGCGCATCCACGACTCGGTGCTGCGCACGGTCAGCACGAACTTGCTGCCCGGGTAACGCGCGTCGATCTCCTTGTAGAGGATCGGCCACGGGTTGTCCTGGAACGCGTCGTACTTCTGGACCAGCTCCCACGCCATCGTGCGGACGTTGCTGGCGATGTCCGGGTCCCGCACGCCGTTCGGCCCGGTCACCCGATAGCCGAGCACTTGCAGGGCCTCGGCGAGGCTGGTGGTTCCGGTCTTGTGGAAGCCGATGCAGAAAACTTTGGCCGTCACCTGGGATCTCCTTGTGTGCGGTACCGGGTACGCGCGGTGGTTGTGGGCGACGGCTACCGGTTGGCCCGTCGTTGCCCGTGGTTCGCCGCGGCCGCCGGCAGTTCCCTGGACCGCGGCCGCAACGCAGCAGACGTTGCCATCGGGGCCGTCGCCAGCGGGTGAATGGCCGCGCTTCCTGCCTCGCCTGCCGGATCAGGCGTAGCCGAACTTCGCCATGTGTCCGCCGCAGGTGCGCTCGATGATCGACAGGTTCCGCCTGCCGAAAAACGCCTCGGTCGAAAGGCTCCGGTGGCCATGATGGCCGGGCCGCCGGGCCAGCTTCTGGCGGACGTCGCCCCTGGGCTCCAGGCCGAGCAGGTCGGCCAGGTCGGCGATGAACCCGGCGCGGTCCTCGAGGAAATCCTCGTAGCGCACCAGGTGCACCGGCGTGCCCGCGGCGAAGTACGCATCGACGCCGCGCGCCCAGCGCTGGGCGAGCCGGCCGATGTAATTCGCGCGCCCGTCCAGGCCCAGGCCGCGACCATCCAGGATCGCGCGCCAGCCGCCTTCACGCTCGAGCGTACGGTGCTCGGCCGGCCCCAGGTGCTCGAGGTCGCCACGCATGTGCAGCCGGTCGAGGATGCCGCGGATGTTTTCCCGCGGGTCGCGCACGATGAAGACCTGCGGCGACTCGGGGAACACCTGCTGCAGCTCGCGGTACAGGAACGCAAAGTCTGGATCCTTCACGATCCGCGCGGAGAAGTACGCCGGGTACCGGCGCACGAACGCATCGAGCTGAAGGCTGCCTTCCAGCACGTCGGGCAGCAGGTAACCGTCACCGTCGCTGCGCAGCACGCGCCAGAAGGGATCGCTGCTGAGCGACAGGCCGGTCGCCTCGGCCAGCAGCGCTGCGATGGCGGTGGTGCCCGACTTGGGGCTGCCGCCGAAAATCACCGGCCGCGGGAAGACCGAAGCGGTGCGATGGCGGCAATAGCGGATGAGATCGGCCCCCGCCCGCCGCAGCGGACGCGACACGCTCGACCATGTTCCCTGCATGGTGTCCTCCTTGTCCGTTGCTCGCGCAACGGTCTGCCATGGACTACTGGTCGCCGCGCTTGCGCGAGCGCAACTCCTCGAGCACCGACATGAGGTCGCGCATGTGCGCCCGCCCGGACGGATCGATCATCCACGCACCGAAATACAGGCCACCGTAGATCAGCGCGTCCAGGAACACCCAACGCGCGGGCCATTCACCCGTGGTGGAGTGGATGCCCCACAGCACCAGCGCCGCGCCGATCGAGGTGGCGGCCGGCCGTGCCAGCGTCTTGGCGGTCGTCCACAGGTCCACCGGCGTCCCGCGGTAGGCGTTGTGCAGCCAGGGCACCACGAGCAGTACGCGGGTGGCGCTGAAGGACAGCGCGATGCCGAGCGCGCCCCACGGCAAGCCGATGAAGAACGCCGCCACGGTGATCGGCGTGGAGATGCCCTGCCAGAACAGCCGCCGGTCGGTCCGGCCCAGCGAGCTGTAGACCCAGTTGCCGGCGATGTTGAAGGTGCCGATGAAGGCGGCGATGCCCAGCGCCTGGAACAGCGGCACGGTGGGCAACCACTTCGGCCCCAGCGCCAGCTCGATGACCTGCCTTGCATCCACCTGCAGGAAGCACACGATGGGCATGCCGACGAACACGATCGCGCCCAGCGCCCGGTAGTAGAACCGGCAGAACCGTTTCGGCTGGTGCTGCAACCGGCTCAGCGCCGGCAGCATGACCGACGAGAGCGGTGCGTTGATCTGCTGGATCGGCAGCAACAGCATGCGGTAGGCCAGCGTGTAGAAGCCCAGGGCGGCATCGGAGATGTAGCGGCCGATCAGCACGTTGTCCACGTTGCGGTTGGCGAAGTTCAGGATGCTCGACGCGCTCTGGTTGGCGCCGAGCTTGACCATCGGCCGCACGCCGCTGCCGCGGCGCGGCAGGCCCGGCACCCAGCGGCAGAAACCGTAGAGCATCACCAGCGTGACCAGCGCCATCGTGTATTGCTGGATGACGAACGCCCAGTAGCCGGCGCCCATCCAGGCGCTGACGACCGCGGCCGCGAACCCGGCAATCAGCGCGACCAGATCGCCGCTGACCTTCTGCATGAAGCGCATCTGCCGCTGCAGCAAGGCGCGGTGCTGCACGCCCAGGCTGCTGATCAGCACTACGCCGGCCATGGCCAGTCCGAGGGCCAGCACGCGCGGGTCGTTGTAGAACCACGCCATCGCGGGACTGAGCGCGGCGACCAGCCCGGCCGCGGTGAGCCCCAGTAGTGCATTGAGCCAGAACAGCGTGCTGACCTGGCCGTGGTTGATCTCGGCCTGCTGCACCGTCGCCAGCGACAGCCCGCCCGTCTGGATGGTCGTGATGAAACCGGTCAGCGCGATGGTCTTGCCATAGACGCCGAAGTCCGACGGCAACAGCAGCCGTGCCAGCACCGCCATGCCGCCGACCTGCAGCAGCAGGCGCGCCGCCTGGCTGGAGATGGTCACCGCCGCGCCCCGGACACTGCGCTTGCGCAGGTCCCGCTGCAGGTGCTCGGTCTCGAACAGGGGATGGCGGGCGGCGCTGACGTGCGTGTCGGTCATGGTCGGATCGGAGGCGGGCTCGACCGTGGGTCGGGGCCGCGAACGTTGGAGGGAATGGCGTGAACCGGCCGTATAGCGGCGGTCCCGTGCCGGAGGGTCGCCGTTGCGCGGCATCGGGGCTCCTATCGCTGCGCGATACGCCGGTAGACCGAACTGGTGCTGGCCTTCACGCGCGAAGCGATCCGGGTGCCCAGGAAGGAGGCCAGCAACGCGCTGCGCGCGTTGTAGCCACGGTTGTGGAAGCCGAACTCACGCGCCTTGGCACTCCATCGCGCCCCCGAGGCGCTGTCGCCGTAGGCGTAGGCGACCCAGGCGGTCTTGCAGCAGAACCGTCCGAGCGCAAACCGCTGGTCCTCGCCCGCGCCGCTGGCCAGCCGCGAGCGCACCCAGCCCTCGATCTGCTCGAACACCACGTCGGCCGCGTACATCACGTCCTTGATCTGCGCCTTGGTCACGCGGTGGGGCGAGTTGTGCTGCCAGTAGACGCCGTTGCCCTGGCTGGAGATCGCCACCTTCAGGCCGCGGATCAGCCCGCGGATCATCAACTCGCCGTCCTGGTCCTTGCGCAGCCGTTCGTCCCAGGCGCCGATCGAGCGGATCGCGTCGGTGCGCCAGGCGATACAGCAGGGCGGGAAGAACGCGTGCATGACCCAGTGGAAGATGCGCTCGCCGTTGTCCAGCGCCGGCGGCTGCCTCAGCATGCCGCGCTCGCGGCCCTCGCCGTCGTACACCCAGGGGCCGATCGCCACGTCCGCGCGCTCACGCTCGAGCGCCTCGACCAGGCCGGTGAGCAGGCCGTTCTCGACGTAGTCGTCCGCGTCCAGGAACATCACGTATTCGGTCTCGACCTGGGCCAGGCCCAGGTTGCGCGCGTGTGGCGCGCCGCCGTTCTGCTGCAGCGAGAACAGCCGCGCGCCGGTGGCCTGGACCACCTCGCCGGTGCCGTCGAGCACGCCATCCTCGACCACGATGACATTGCGTTCGGCAACGCCCTCGGCGATCGCGGAGCGGATCGTGCGCTCGACCCAGCGCTCCGAGCGGTAAGCGGGAACCACCACGCTGAGGTTCATGCTCGCCTCGGGACTGTTGCCATGCTTGCGGTCGATCGGATCCATCTAGCCAAGCCCTTCAAGTCGTTCGGATGCAGGCCGGTCCGCGCTTTCGCAAGCGGCAGGCGCGGCGCCTGCGGACGCGCCCCGCAGGGGCGTCCGCGCGACCTGTTTCGCCCGCCGGATGATTGAGGTTTTGCCGTGAAATCGCCGTTCAAGAACCGCAAGCAGGCGGGAGGGCCAGGCCTACAGCGCTGCGGCAAGAGGGCTGGGTGAAGGGTCGGGGCTCCCGCGGAGGGCGGTTGTCCGGAAACGGGGCCCGCGATAGCCGCACGGCGCGCCTGCGCATCGGCGCGTCACCCCGGCGCGCAACGGGGAGAGAAAGGGCGGGACGTGCGGTGCGGCGCCCCCTGGCCTGCCTCTCTCTCCGTCGGGGAGAGGGCGCCGATGTCTCCTCAGTAGTGATAACCGAGCAAGCGCATCTCGTCGCCGAAGGTGCGGTCGACCCAGTCGCGCTCTTCCTCGCCAAGCACCTCGCGATAGCCGCGTGCGTCGCTGCGCTTCCTCACCTTGGTATGGGGGAGCTCCAGCGGTTCGGGCAGCCCGATGATCCTGCGCACCTCCTCGAGTTCCTCGTTGATCGACTCGAAGCGGCAGATGCGATCGACCGCCACCTTGCCGTCCAGCGTGTACACCTCGTAGCCGCGCTTCTTGAGCATCATCGCCCGCGGGGTGCGGATGAAGCGGGACAAGGGCAGCTGGGAGGATGCAGACCGGTGGGCCCAGTGGTAATAGGAAATCAGGCGATCGTAGGGGTTGCGCTCGAAACAGAACTTGAAATAGCTGTTCCACACCTCCGGGCCGACGAAGTCGCGTACTTCCCGGCCGGTCATGTGGTTGTAGAAGCGCGACCGGCGCTTGCCCTTGAACACCAGCTCGGCGACGTCGCGAAGCCCGTACTCGTACCAGGGGGCGAGGTGGTGCTGCGGCCCCCGGTAGCCCAGCGACTGCCGGGTTTCCTCGTCCACGGGGGAGATCGGGGTGATGATGTCGTCCGGACCGCAGAACTTGGACAGCGCGATCTCGATCGACGTGCCGGCCGTCTTGTTCGTCTTGAGAAAGATGAACTTGTGCTTGTGGGAAACGATCATGGCAGTCTTCCTAACTGGCCCGCAGGAGTGAATGCCACGTCCCGCAGTCTCCTGCAGGCGCGCGGCAAGGCCCGTACATTCTTTCGACAGGAACGTGGAGGAAGCGTCTGCATCGCGCGCTTTCGTGCCGTCACCACTCAGCTCCGGTCGGCATCCCACGGCCAGCCGGCGACGGCACGGACCGCGATGCCCGGCGGTGCGGCGTCGGAGTTGTTCGCGAAGCGAGCCCGCGAGCGTCGGCCTCTTCCCGCCCGCTCAGGCGGGAGCGTGGCGGCGGCGCAGGCCGCGCACGACGGTGCGCCGCATCTTGTTGACCAGGCCGATGGTGCTGGCGAACACGTATTCATGCCGGCTGAGCAGCCCCTGGCGCACCAGCTTGCGGCGCAGGTCGCGCCGACCGCGGTGGATCGCGTCGAAGTCGTCGCTCAGGCCCACCTCGCCGTTCTCGCGCCGGTTCCATATCGCCAGCACCTGGTCGATCTTGGCGCAGCGGTAGCCCGACAGCACGATCTGGGACCACAGCAGGTAATCCTCGGAGCGGCGGAATTCCTCGTCGAAGCGGAACGGAAGATCGCGCCGCAGGACCACCGAGGCGGTCGGGAAGGGATTGCGCACCAGCAGGGTTCCGCGCCCCACGATGTCCACGCCGGCGGGCACCTGCGGCGGCGGCAGTACCGTGCCGCGTGGCCGCACCAGCATCTGGTGGGCGATGAGCGCGATCTCGGGGTCGGCCTCCAGCGCGGCCATCTGCAGTTCCAGCTTGCGCGGGCCCCAGCTGTCGTCGGCATCGAGAAAGGCGATGTAGGGCTGCTGCGCCTGCTGCCAGCCGGTATTGCGCGCGTGCGAGGGCCCGCGGTTGGCAGGCAGCGCGATCACCCGGATCCAGTCGGTGCCATAGGCCGCGGCGACGCGATGCAGGGCGTCGAGGGTGCCGTCGCCGCTGGCGTCCTCCACCAACAGCACTTCCGCCGGCCGCAACGTCTGGGCGGCGATCGAGGCCACCGCATCGTCGATGGTTTCCGCGCAGCGGTAGCACGGGACGACCACGCTCACCGGCGCAAGCGCCCTCGGAGGCGTCACCCGGGCCCGGGCGTTCCCCTCCAGGACGGCTTGAGCTTCATGCCCCTTGTTCATGACCGACCTCGACCGTGCGGAAATTTAACGACCTAGGATCGGCCGGTCCGGATCAATGCATCGTCAATGAAGGGGTCAGGCGGGCGATTCAAAAAAAAGGGGCAGCCAGAGGCTGCCCCGGGAGTACCCAGCCGGTGATGCTTAGCGGGTGTAGGAGTTGTACTTCGCGTTCGAGTAGAGGTTGCTGTACACGGTGATGTTGTAGCAGCCCTTGCTGAACTGGATGTCGCGGCTCAGCGAACCGCCTTCCTTGGTCGCGGACATGTAGCGGGTGCTGTTGTACTTGAGCGTGTTGCCGGTGATCAGCCAGTCGTGCGAAGTGCCGCTGGGGCGTACGCCCGCCAGGCCGTTCTCGGTCATGAAGTTGCCGGTGACCGTGACGCCCGGGGCACCGATGCCCATCACGCCGAAACCGTAGTTGCCCTTCATGGTGTTGCCGACGATGGCGATGTCGGAGATGTTGGCGTGCAGCTCGATGCCATTGCCGTGGTTGTCGGCGAACGTGTTGTTCTCCAGGCGGATGGCGTTGGTCTCGCCTTCGGTCATCGGCTCGATGTCGATGCCGGCTTCCGGCAGCGTGCCGTTGGTGCCCTGGAAGGTGCTGTTGACGATGTACACGTGCTGCGACGGGCCGATCGACAGGCCCTGGCGGCGGTTGTTGCTCGACACGATGCCGTCGACGGTCACGTAGTCCGAACGCACGTGGACCTTGTTGACGTCCTTGGCGCCGATCCACACGCCGTCGCCCCAGAAGTTGGAGAGGTTGATGTTCTTCAGGACCACGTTGGTGGCGGCGGTGACGTTAATGCCGTAGCCCCACTCGCCGGTGTCGCCCAGGTGCCTGGCGCGGTCGCCGATGAGGTTGCCGCCGACCACGCGCACGTCGGTCGCGTTGTAGATCTGGATGACCATGTAGCGGCTGGCGCTGGTCGGGATCACCTCCAGCGTGGCAGCCGGGTCCATCAGCAGGCGGGTGTGCGAGCGCAGCTTGATCGGCTTGCTGGCATTGACCATGTAGTGGCCGGCCGGGACGAACACCGTACCGCCGGTGGCGGGCAGCGCATCGACCGCGGCCTGGATGGCGGCGGTGTCGTCATGCACGCCGTCGCCCAGGGCGCCCTTGGTACGCACGTCGACGGTCATGGTCTTGCCGATGACCGGCTTGGGCATGGCGGTCCACCAGTCGGCGGCGAACGACGGCGCGGCGACGGCGGAAAGGGCCAGCGCGGCGAAGGCCAGCATCAACGGCTTCTTCACGAAGCGCGTCGCGGCGACGGCGGTGCGGGCGGACGCGGCAAGCTTCTGATTCTCAACGGAGGTGTTCATGATCGGCGGGATCTCGGGCGTTTTGTCGGGAGGGCTTCATCACGCGAAGCTCACGCAAAAAATGCGCGATCGTCACGTACCCAAGCAAGCTCGACAGGAGGGCCCGAGTGATCGATTCATGACCACGTTGGCAAAATGTCTAGAAAACGTGCAGAAGCCTGTCGTGACAGGCGAGAACCCCGTCACACAAGGGGTGAAGGGCATGCGGCCAGGCCGCTGCCTGTTCCCCATGTCACCGCGCAGGCGCGTTGGCGACAGCCGAAAGAAAGCCGCCGGGACCGGGTGCGACGGCATGTACGAAAAAAGGGCGCCGTATTGCTACGGCGCCCTGGTTGTCCGCCTTGCGATTGCGGCTAGTTGCCGGCCTCGACGCTCAGCGATTTGATATGGATGGTGTGCCCCTTGTTCGGCTTGCTGCGACCGTTCGCGCGCACGAAGGAAATGCTGAGCGTGTCCAGATCCGTGGGCCACACGTCACGCAAGGCCTCGCTCAGCGGGAACACGAAGCGCACCGGCTTGCCCGTCGCCGCCGGCATCCCCTTCATTCCCTGCATCCCCTTGCCCTGCATGGCCGCCTGCATCTGCGCCACGCCGATCTCGAAGGACCCCAGCATGCCCAGCAGGTAGCTGCGTTCGGGCTGGTTCACGCCCGCCTGCCGGGGCAGGTTGACGAAGACCTTGTAGAAGTACCCGCCCCTGGCGCCCAGCGCGGTCAGCTGCACGCCATCGAGCACCAGCCGCAGGGGATCGGCCGACGCGTCCGCCTGCACGGTCTTCGGTTGCAGCAGCAGCGAGCGCACCTGGCCGGCGTCCTGCGTGGTCAGTGCCACGTCGACGGTGATCGAATGTTCGTCCAGCACCAGCGACTGGGATACCCCGAGCGGGGTCGATTGCACGGTCGCAGGCCGCAACGGGGCCGTGCCCGGCGACCGGAAGGAAGACAGCGTGGTCGCGCTCGCGGTCGCGGTGGACGTGCTCGGCGGCGGCTCGGAGGGTGGCAGCGCCGTCGGCATGCTCTCGTTCTCGTACACGTAGAACATGTACCGGGATGGGTTCCTCGCCCAGACGCGCGGCACCTGGTCGACGGCGTCGCCGTACTGGAACGAGCCGTCCCAGTAGTTCTGATACGCCCGCGGCATGTGACGCCCGTTGCCCGCTTCGAACCAGGCCAGCCAAAGCCGGTCGATGTTGGCGTGGTGGACCCAGAACAGTGGATCGCGGGGCGAAATCGCCACATCGCCCATCGCCCCGCCGATAAGGTTGTGGACCGGGTTGTGCGGGGCGGTTTCGAGCTTCGACTCGAAGGCGTTGCCGCTGCCGCGCTGGAAGTTGATCACGTCGTCGGCGAAAGGATCCAGGCTGAGCGCCTCGGTAACGTCGGCGCCGGTGCGTTCCTTGCGCCACAGTGGCGAGGATGTGTCCAGGAACTCCGGCGGGATCTGCGGGTGGCTGTAGTAGTCCCAGTACGGCAACACCATGTCGGGAATGCCGGAGACGGCGCGAAGGTTCTCCTCGAAACGGTAAAGCAGGCCACGGTGCCAGGCGAGGAAGTACGGGCTGTGGTGGGGGCAGAAGTTGACATGGACGTCCACCCAGTAGCCCCAGTTCGCGGGCGTCGTCGTGCCGCGGTTGGCGCGCATTGCGCCGATGGCGTTGACGAAGGGCTCGTACAGCGGCCCGGTGCAGAACGTCTGCCAGCTGGGCCGGGTGCGCACGACGGTGTCGGCGGACCTGACCACGCCCGGCACCAGCGGCAGCAGCGCAAGGGAAGCGGACGATTGAAGAAAACGCCTTCTTGAAATCATGGTGTCCTCCATGGGGCAAGCGAGTCTCGTGGATCAACGCGCCCGGATTGCCCGGCACGGATGTGGGGACGAGACCTCAACGCAGAGATGCAATGTTCGGCGCGGCTACAGTGATCCGGGAAGCCGCTGTGGAGGTGCCGTCCTAGGCACCTATTCAGTGAATAGCGAGGCACGTCAATCGGGGGTCTAGGAAGTGCCCCCTCCTTGCATACATCCGCATCAGGGGGGCGTGTGCCTGGTCCACGGCGCGACGGCTCTTCACGGGCCGCCCATCGATGCCGCTGCCCATCCAATCACACGAGCGCCCCCGAGCAGGCAGATCGCCCGGCAGCCCTTGCGCGCCAAGGGTCCGGGCCGCACGGGCCCGCTCGACTTCCATGAACCGAAGCCAATGGTCGAGCTTGTTAGCCCCGTGAAGGACTTGCATCTTCCACGTCGCTTCCATGTGACGAGCGAGTCAACCTCCTGATGACCTATCAACACGACACCCAGTCCTCGGCCAAGCCGGGCACCACCAAGCGGAATTTCTCCATGAAAAAATCCCTGATGATCGCTATCGCTTCGCTGACGCTGTCTGCCGTGGCACTCCCTGCTGCCGCATCCAACTGGTGGGACGCCAGCCCGAACATCTCGATCGGTTCGGCGAGCGTGAACGTGAAGAACAAGGGCGCACTGGGCAACGGTTCGCACGACGACACCGCTGCCATCCAGTCCGCCATCAATTCGCTGCCGAGCAGCGGCGGCACGGTCGTCGTCCCGGCCGGCCGCTACATGATCAACGCGCTCAAGCCGCTCACCCTGCACTCGCATACGCGCCTGCAGCTCGATCCGAGTGCCGAGCTGAAGGTCATCCCGAACAGCGCCAGCCGCTACTGGGTGGTCAAGGTCTTCGAGGTCAACAACGTCGAGATCGTGGGCGGCAAGATGACCGGCGACCGTGCCCAGCACAAGGGCAGTACCGGCGAGTGGGGCTACGGCATCAACATCTCCGGTTCGAGCAATGTGCTGGTGCGCAACGTCAACCTGTCTGAGTTCTGGGGTGACGGCATGTGGATCGGCGCCGTCAAGTCCGGCGGCAAGCTGACCCGCTCCAATTACGTCACCGTCAACAACGTCACTTCCTCGCACAACCGTCGCCAGGGCCTGTCGATCGGCCCGGCGCAGCACGTCTACATCGTCAACAGCACCTTCAAGAACACCCAGGGCACGCTGCCCGAGGCCGGCATCGACATCGAGCCGCAGGACCAGGGCCCGGCCGACACCATCCGCCTGGAGAACAACACATTCTCCGGCAATGCGGGCAACGGCATCGAGCTGCACTACAACATTTCGCAGATCACCATCACCGGCAACACGCTCAGCGGTAACGACGGCTTCGGCATGCTGGCGATCAGCGCGCCCTACCTCACCATCGCCAACAACTACGCCACGCGCAACGGTCTGGCCGGCGTCGGCCTGAGCGGCAAGACGCACCACTCGTCGGTGAAGGGCAACAAGCTGCAGTACAACAGCACTCACTACATGTCGCCCACCCGCTCCGGCGGCGCGGACAACCGCGACATCAAGATTGGCCAGAACACCTACGCCAACACCATCTCGGGCAACCAGCTGACCCCCAACTGAGCATCGGCCGGACACGGCCTTCGCCTCACGACCAACGCCGGGCAGCGATGCCCGGCGTTTTTTTGCCCTGTCGCCCTCCAGACCGTCCACACCGTGCCCGCCCCTTGTAGGAGCGCACCTGTGCGCGACCGCCCGGAGCGGCGAACCCACGGTCGCGCACAGGTGCGCTCCTACAGAGAGGCCTTCGCGGACCGCGGGTGCGGTCGTCATAGCGAGGATCGCGCCTGGGGTCGGCGCGAAGGCCAAGCTCCACGTCAAGAATGCGTCTGCAAGCCCCGGCAACAGCGCACGACCGCAAGGTGTGACGTCGGTCGCCCGATTGTGTCGTCTGCGGTCGATGGGCCCTTCCCGGCGTTCACTTTTAACCCATTGATCGCGCTCATTAAACGAAATGCTTACGAGCCAGCCACACGTCCCCTGTGGCCCCGGCGGCGCTTGCCCGAATTTTCATGAATAGAGCCCAATGGTCGAGCTTGTTAGCCCGCGTGAAGGTCCTGCATGGTGCGTGTCACTTCCACGTGACGAGAGGGTCAAAACCTGATGATGCATTTGCACGACACCCAGTCCTCGGCCAAGCCGGCCACCGCCAAGCGCTCGTTCTACGCAAAGCCCCTGGTGGTTGCCGCTTCGCTGGCACTGTCTGCCGTGGCACTTCCTGCTGCTGCTGCTTCCTGGTGGGACGCCACCCCCAACATCTCGATCGGTTCGCGCACCGTCAACGTCAAGAACTTCGGCGCGCGCGGCAACGGTTCGCATAACGACACCGCCGCCATCCAGAAGGCGATCGACTCGCTGCCCAATAGCGGCGGCACCGTCTTCGTGCCGGCCGGCCGCTACATGATCGATGCGACCAAGGCGCTCAAGCTGCATTCCCATACGCGCCTCAAGCTCGATCCCAGCGCCGAGCTGCGGGTCATCCCCAACGGCGCCAGCCGGTACCACGTCGTGAAGGTCTTCAACGTCAGCAACGTCGAAATCGTTGGCGGCAAGATCACCGGCGACCGGGCCAGGCACAAGGGCAACCGCGGCGAGTGGGGCTACGGCATCAACATCTCCGGCTCCGACCACGTGCTGGTGCGCAACGTGAAGCTTTCTGAATTCTGGGGCGACGGCATGTGGATCGGCGCCACCGGCAAGAACAGCCGCCTGGACCGCTCCAACTATGTGACGATCAACAACGTCACCTCCTCGCACAACCGCCGCCAGGGCCTGTCGATCGGTCCGGTGCAGCACCTCTACATCGTCAACAGCACCTTCAAGGACACCAAGGGCACGCTGCCCGAGGCCGGCATCGACTTCGAGCCGCAGGAGCAGGGTCCGGTGGACACCGTTCGCCTGCAGAACAACGTGGTTTCCGGCAACAACGGCAACGGCATCGAAATGCACGCGCACGTATCCAACGTGACCTTTGCCGGCAACACGTTCGCCGGCAACCGCGGTTTCGGCGTGATGTCGATCAACGCCCACCATATGGACTTCAACGGCAACCACGCCACCAAGAACGGCCTGGCGGGCCTGCGCATGAGCGCCAAGACCCACAACGTGACCATCCGCAACAACAAGCTGCAGTACAACAGCACCCGCTACATGTCGGCCAGCAGCGCCGGTGGCGGCACCAGCCGCGACATCCAGCTCAGCAAGAAGTCGTACGCGATCACGCAGTCCAACAACACGCTTTCGCCCAAGCGGAAGTAACCCGCGTCACTGGCAGCCGCCAGGCTGTCGCGTGAACGCACGACCTCGCGCCGGGGCAGCCATGCTGCCCCCGGCGCTTTCGTTTGCGTGCAGAAGAAGGACCACGGGCAGCTTCGGCTTTTGTCGCGTGCGCGGCGGTCGCACACGGGTGCGCTCCACAGAGAACCTTGGCTGGCGCAGAAGACGAGGCCTTGCATCGGTGCAAGGCCTTGCGACTGGCGCCCGACGTCGGTAGCGGAAGCGTCGCGCCCTACGAGGCCGAGCCGGCCAGCGAACCGCCGGGCAGGTCCGTGCCCAGCAGGCGCTCGTAGACGTCGAGCGTGCGCTGGATCACCGCGCGCTCGTCGAACTCGCCCACCGCCTTCTCGCGCGCCTTCGCACCCAGCCGCGCCAGCAGCTCGCGGTCGTCGTCGAGGCGTGCGACCAGCGCCGCCAGCGCGGAGGCATTGCGCGGGGGCACCACCAAGCCGTCCATGCCGTGCCGGGTGACCACCTCGCGGCACCCGGGCTGGTCGGTAGTGATCAGTGCCAGGCCTGCCGCGGCGCCTTCGATCAGGCTCTTGGGGACGCCCTCGCGGTAGTAGCTGGGCAGCGCCATCACATCGATGGTGGACAGCAATGCGGGCATGTCCTCGACGTGGCCCAGCCAGGTGATCACGCCTTCCTCCGCCCACCGCTCAACCTGCTCGTCGCTCACCGAGCGGGGGTTGCCCGGATCGGGGGCGCCGGCCAGCACGAACTCGACGTCGCGCCCCTGCGCCTTGAGCTGGCGGGCCGCCTCGACGTATTCGCCGATGCCCTTTTCCCACAGCAGGCGCGCGGCGAGCAGCACGCGCAGGCGGCCGTCGCGGCCGGACATCGAGCTGGGCCGGAACCGCGAGGTGTCCACCCCGGAACTGCGGATCACGTGGATGCGCTCGCGCGCGACCAGCCGCGAGCGGTGGAAGATCGCCGCGTCGTCCGGGTTCTGCAGCACCAGCAGCGAGCGGCGATGGTCGAGCGTGCCGCGCATCAGCGCCTGCACCATCGGGCGCAGGCAGCGCGCCTTGAGGTCGTTGCTGGTGAACACGTAACCCATGCCCGCCACCGCGTTGACGGTGGCCGGCACGCCGGCGATGCGCGCGGCGGCGCCGCCGTAGACCGCGCACTTGACGGTGAAGTTGTGCAGCAGGTCCGGCTTCTCGCGACGCAGAACGCGCACCAGGTGCTTGAGCGTCACCGCCTCGCGCAGCGGATTGAGGCTGGCGCGGTCCATCGGCAATGTGACCCAGCGGAACCCGCGTGCGGCGAAACGCCCGCCGAACGGGCCCGGCGGCGAGAGCATCACCACCTCGTGGCCGTCCGCCTGCAGCCGCTGCGCGGTGGACAGGCGGAAGTTGTACAGATACCAGTCGGTGTTGGCGTAGAAGATGAATTTCATGTGCTTGGATTCCCTTGCTGTTGCGCTCCTGGGCGCGTGGTGCGCTAGAACCGGTTGCCCGACACGTGCACGTTGGACGTCTTGTCGCCAATGTGCAGCTGCGCCGGGTGCGCGCCGCTTCCGCCGGAGACCATGGACTTGAGGGCGCGGCGCAGCGAATGCGCGCTGTTGGAGGTCAAGGTGTTGTCGGTGACCTTCACGTCGCTGGTCTGGCCGGCGAGCTTGACCCCGTTCATGCCGTTGTCGGTGATGACGTTGTCGTCCACCCACAGGTCGTTCATCTGCGCGGCCAGCACGCCGTAGCCGCTGTTGTCGCGAATCGTGCAGCGGCGGATCACCACGCCGGACACGTTGTGGTGGATCTCCACGCCGCAGCCCTTGTTGCCGGTCAGCGTGCAACCTTCGATCAGCACGTCGCTGACGTCGCCCTGCCCCATCGGTTCCAGGTCGATGCCTGACTGCGGCTTGGTGCCGTGGGTGTTGCTGAAGGTGCTGTTGAGGATTCGCACCCGCTGGCACGGGCCCAGCGACAGGCCCTGGCGGCGGTTGTTGGTACTCACCACGTTCTGCACGGTGACGTCGGTGGAGATGTCGGCCTTGGCGCCGCGGCCGAACGCGCCGATCCACATGCCGTCGCCCCAGCAATCGGAGATGCGGGTGCCGTCGACCAGCACGTTGTGCGAGGCCTGGATGTTGATGCCGTAGCCCCACTCGCCCTTGTCGCCGCGATGCTGGCCGCGCTCGCCGACCACGCGCCCGCCGATGATCTGCACGTTGCTCGCCCGCCACACGCGGATCACGTGATAGCGCTTGAGCGTGTTGGGCAACGCCGTGAGCTGCGCGTCGGGCGCCATTTCCAGCCGCACGTTCGAGCGCAGGCTGATCGCGCGCCCGGCGTCGATCATGTAGTTGCCCGCCGGCACGCGCACGGTGCCGCCGGTGGCCGCGATGGCGTCGATCGCGGCCTGGATGGCGCCGGTGTCGTCGGCCTTGCCGTCGCCGCGCGCGCCCTTGGAGCGCACGTCGATCTGGTTGGCTGCGGCCGCTGCGGTGGCCATGCGCGGCAGCGCCGGCAGCAGCGTGGCGGCCCCCAGCGCCAGGGCGCGCTGCAGGAACAGGCGGCGCGCGTTGGCGTCGCCGCCGCTCATGCGTCCGGCCCCTGCGCCGGCGCGTCGGCGCGGCTGAGCAGCCACGGCAGCACGACCGCCAGCAGGTAGAACTTGGAAGCGAAGAACTTGTTGCCCATGCGGCCGCGATAGTCCTCCAGCCAGCGGGCGGCGCCGGGGACGAGGTCACGCGCTTCGACGGCGAACGCGTGCACCTGCTCGAAGCGCTCCGCGGCCAGCCCGCACAGGTCGAAACGGAAGCAGCCCTTGGCACGCACGTACGGCAGCTCGCCGAAGCGGCGCGCGATGTGCTTGCGCACCAGCGGCTTGTTGTGGCCCTCGCGGTCGATCAGCAACGCGTCGGGCACCTCGCGGTAGACCCACTCGGCCAGTTGCGCGTCGCAGAAGGGATAGGCCTGGCGCAGGCCGAGCGCGCTGGTGGTGTACTGCCCCTTGGGGAAGCCCGCGCCCGCCTCGACGATGGCCAGCGTGACGCGCTTGCGCGCCTCGATGGTGCGGGCGTTGGCCAGTTCTTCCTGGAACACGCGCAGGCGTTGGCGCGACTGCGCCGCCGCCGGTCGTCCGAGCAGGCGGTCGACTTCGGCATCGCTGAAGCGCGAGCCGGGGAAGTAGCGCTCGAACGGGTCCATGCCCAGCGTGGCCAGCACGAAACAGGCGACGAAGCTGCGGCTGACCGGACCGGCCTCGAACAGCTTCGCCGGTACCGGCAGATCCCTGGCCATGCGGAACAGCGTGCTCTTGCGCGCGTCCACCGGCGTGCCGAAATAGATGTCCGAACCGAGCCCGTCGATCACCCCGTCGCCGCCGGACCCGGCGATCTCGGTAGTCAGGTCGGCGTAGGAGAGCATCGCGAAATCGGCCGACAGCAGCGGCAGGCGCGGCACCATCGCAAGGTAGCGGTCATAGGCGCGACCCGGATCGCACACCAGCGCCTCGTGGCGAAGGCCGAGCTGGCGCGCGACGGCGCGCGCGGACTCGACCTCGTCCTCCTCGCGCCCGCCCAGGTAGGTCAGGCAGGTGGTGTCCGGCCGCGCCTCGGCCACGGCGATGGCCAGCGAGCTGGAATCCTTGCCGCCGCTCTGCAGCATCCAGGGCACGTGCATGCCGGCCGTGGAGCGGGTGACCGCCTCGCACAGCAGGCGGTGGTAAGTCCTGAGCAGCGCGTCCTCGTCCGCCGCCTGTTCGCTGGGGCGCCGGGGCGCTGGCGACGAGCGGAAGGGGAAGCGGTATTCGGGGGCCGCATGCAGGTCGAGCCCGGGATCGAAGCCGATCACCGCTACCCTCACGTCGCGATAGATCGTGTGTGGCGGATAGACGAAGGCGTTGCGCAGCACGTCGGCAATGGACACCGGATCGAGCGGCCTGCCGCCGGCCCCCGACAGCGGCGCGAAGTCCGCGTCGTACCGGTAAGGCGAGGCCTGGAGCTTGATGCGGGGATCGGCATCCTGCACGGCGGTGGCGGTCGACATGATGGTGACTTCCTTTACAGACGCCTCGGGCGGGCGTTGGATGACTGGCGAGGGCATCGCTGTCTGCTACGGCAGCGCGCGGTGCGGGCCCGCGGGGCTACTGATAGCAAGCGCGGTGCAGGCGACGGGTGAACCGCGGCGTGGCTGCGCCCGGCGATCGCGGGCGCCGGTCACAGCACGACACCGTGGGTCACGTAGTAACAGAACACGCCGGCGGCGCCGACCAGCCCCATGCGCAGCACGACCGGGTTGCGCAGTGGCGAGAAGCGGCTGTCGCAGCAGATCGCCGCCAGGATCAGCGACACCGACAGCCACGCCGGCAACAGGTAGCGGTTGGAGAAGTTGCCCCAGCCCACCGCGAAGAACGGCAGCATCAACACCAGGTAGACGGCGGTGCTCTGGTTGATGCGCTCGCGCACCGGCTCGCGCACCAGCGGCGCGATCACCCACGGCAGCACGTACCAGAACAGCGAGAACACCGCGAAGTCCAGGCGCACGCCCGCCTTGTACGAGGCGCTGGCGTCATAGGCCATCACCATGGTGTAGACGCTGGGCACGATCGCGCGCACCAGCACCATGGTCACGCCGCTGCAGTACGCCAGGAACGCCAGGATGCCGGCCACGCGCAGCAGCTTGGTGTTGAGCAGCAGTACCGGCGCGAAGAACAGATACAGCAACGCCGAATAATGGAACCCGGTCGCCAGCAGCCCCCACAGGATGAACGCGCGCCACTGGCGCTGGTAGAACGCCAGCAGCGCGGTGAACACCAGCAGCGAGGAGAGGCCCTGGCGCATGACGTTGATCGTCGCGTTGGACATCACCGGCGAGATGAACAGGAACAGCAGCGAGGCGGCCAGGAAGGTGGTGTAGGCGGTCTCGCTCTCCAGGAACGCGTGGTAGCGGCGGGTCGCCACCAGGGCGGTGCCCATCATCACGAGGAACATCATGCCCTCGTAGGCGGTGAAGCTCATCCCGGTGGCGGCCAGGGCCACGCTCAGGTAGTAGAAGACCGGCTCGAACCGGCTTTCCACTTCGCCGTGGTGGATCAGGCTCTCGTAGAAGCTGGCATAGACCGACGTGTCGGTGCCGATGTTGCCGCGGGTGGCCACCGCGAAGTCGACGAAGACGATGACCGCCGCCACCAGCATCAGTCCGAGCACGATGCGGGCATTGGTGTTGGTGGGGCTGTCGGTCAGCGCGACGGTCTGGTTCATGGTCGTGGAGTTCATCGTCAGCTCGCCTGGTCGGCATGGGTGGCGCGCGCGCCCGCGGGGCGCGTGCCGGCCGAGAACCGGCGCGCGTAGGTGATGACGCGCCGGCGCGCGTGGCGGACCACGCCCAGCACGGCGGCCACGCGCATCCGCGTGCCGCCGATCAGGCCCTGTTCGTGGAGTGCGCGGCGCACGTCGATCGCGGCGGCGTACATCGCCTCCATGTCGCCACTGAGGCCGCCGGCGCCGAACGGCGGCTTGTGCCAGGACGCCAGCACCGGCTCGATCCGTGCGCAGCGGTAGCCGGAGAGCAGGATCTGCGCCCACAGCATGAAGTCCTCCGCGCGGCGGCGGCGCTCGTCGAAGCGGAACGGCAGGTCGCGACGCAGCACCATCGAGGCGGTGGGGAACGGGCTGCCCAGCAGCGGCAGGCGGTTGGGCAACACGCGTACCGCGACCGGACGACGGAACGCGGGCGGCGGATCGGTGCGTGCCTGCACGTTCATGCCATGCGCCAGCAGGGCGATGCCCGGATCGCCCGCGAGCACGTCCATCTGGATGGCCAGCTTCTCCGGATGCCAGGTGTCGTCGGCATCCAGGAACGCGATGTACGGCTGGCGTGCCTGCTCCCAGCCACGGTTGCGCGCCGCGCTGGGCCCGCCGTTGCGCGGCAGCGTGAACACGCGCACCCAGCCGTCCGGGTATTCGGCGGCGACCTGGTAGAGGCGCTCGAGCGTGCCGTCACCGCTGCAGTCGTCGACCAGCAGCACTTCGGCCGGCGGCAGCTTTTGCGCGGCGACCGAGGCCACCGCCGGGCCGATCGTGTCGACGCAGCGGTAGCAGGGCACTACCACGCTCACCGGCGCGACCTTGCTGTCGGGAGCGAGCATCGGGCGCGCGGGGTTGTCTGCGGTCAGGGTCTGCATGGGGGCTCCCGGTATCAGCACAGGCAGTCGTGGATGCGTGCGGCGGCCGCGCGTGCCGCGCCCTGCCATTCGGCGGTGCGCTGTTCGAGCAGGCTGCGCAGCGTGTCCTCGCGCGCCACCATGTGCTCGAGCGCCTCGCGCAGCGTGGTGGCGGAGAGGTTGCGCGCCTGCAGCACCATTTCCTGGTTGCCGAACATGTCGCGGTTGATGCCGCAGGCCTTGACGCTGTAGGCGATCGACACGGTGGGCACGCCGCTGGACAGCGCCGAGATCACCGGATGCGCGCGCGCGCCGATGAAGAAGCGCAGGTAGCTGATGACGTACTTGGTCTGCACCGCGTTGAAGTCGTTGGGCATCATCTTGACCGAGTCGCCCAGGTCGGCCAGCCGCGCCAGCAACGGTTCCATGTACGCCGCATCGCCGCCGCGCGGGTCCTCGCGCAGCGGGTCGGCGTGCGGGATCAGCAGCACGCCCAGCTGGTATTCCTTCACCGCGTGGCGGATGAACGCGGCCAGCTCGGCGTAGAGGTCCTTGTCCTGGCGCTTGTGGCGCTCGATCAGCCGGCTCACGTTGAGGCCCAGCACGTGGCCCTCCCCGCTTGGCCAGAACGGCGCGAGGTCGACCGGCTCCTTGCCGAGCATGAACGAGGGTTCGGCCATGCGGATCACGTTGCGCAGGCCGAGCTTGTGGACCAGGTAGTCGTGGCTCATCGACTCGCC
The DNA here is from genome assembly GCF_051900425.1 of Frateuria sp. GZRR33. Classification (NCBI taxonomy): domain Bacteria; kingdom Pseudomonadati; phylum Pseudomonadota; class Gammaproteobacteria; order Lysobacterales; family Rhodanobacteraceae; genus Frateuria; species Frateuria sp. GZRR33. The sequence continues at coordinate 1,125 of NZ_JBHZGK010000002.1, read as the reverse complement.
GGCGGCCACGAAGTGCATGCGCGCCAGGTGGCGGGTGACCGGCTCGACGAACTCCGGCTCGCGCTCGAACGGGCCGACCGAGGCGCCCCACAGCATCACCGGCTTGCCCATGTCCATGGCCCAGCCGTCCACGCTCATGATCGGCGAGGGGATGCGGTAATCGAGCGAGTAGTTGTCGCCACCCACGGCGAGGACCGCATCGACCGACTCGAGCTGCCGACGCAGCCAGCGTGGCATCGGGAACGGCCAGCCGGCGCGCTTGATCAGCGGCAGCGGCAGGCTTTGCAGCTGCACCCAGTAGCGGGTCGGCGGCGGCAGGTAGGCACGCACCAGGCGCACCCCGTCTTCGGCGGCAGTCGGCCACTGCGCACTGTCGCGCGCGATGTTGACCGAGGGCACCAGCACCTCGACGTCGCCGAATTGTTCCTTCAGCAGGGCGACCGTACTGCGCACGATGGCCTCGCAACCGCGGTTGCGAAACGTGCGCTGTCCGGAGAGGTAGAAGCGTTTCACGGGAGCGTCCTGGCGTGTGGGTGCGATGGAGGGGCGGATGGATGACCTGGGCCCGCGGCGGCGCGGCAGCGTCCGGATGCCGTTTCGCGCGGCGGCATCGCCTGTCGGCCGCGATTCGCGCGGCCGACGGGCGATCCCGGGCTCAGGCCGTGGCTGCAGGCCGCAGCACGGCCGCCGACGGCACCGGCACCGAGGCGAGCGAACGTCCGCGGCCAATGCCGTAATAGGCCAGCCCCGCTTCCTCCACCTGCGCCGGGTCGTACAGGTTGCGCCCGTCGAAGATCGCCGGATCCTTCAGCGCGCCACGGATGCGTGCGAAGTCCGGCGCGCGGAACGCCTTCCACTCGGTCACGATCGCCAGCACGTCGGCACCTTCCAGCGCCTCGTACGCGTCCTCGCACAAGGTCAGGTCCGCCCGCTCGCCGTAGATGCGCGTGGTCTCCGCGCGCGCCTCCGGATCGAACGCGCGTGCCTTCGCGCCGGCCGCCCACAGCATCTCCATCAGCCGGCGGCTGGAGGCCTCGCGCATGTCGTCGGTGTTGGGCTTGAACGCCAGCCCCCACAACGCCACGGTCTTGCCCTTGAGCGCGCCGCCGTAGTGCCGCTCGATCA
>NZ_JBHZGK010000029.1:0-1146 GCF_051900425.1 Frateuria sp. GZRR33 | reverse complement strand
CGTAAGCTCCCCCGTCAAGCAGACACTTCAAAAGTAGAACGACTGGCGGCTTGTTGGCGGTACTCGGCGGGTGTCAGATCACCGAGCGATTCGTGGGGGCGTTGCTCGTTGTAGTCGAGCATCCACCAGTAAGCGGCTTCACGCACATCCTCCAGGCGGGCAAACAGGTGCTGGTCGAGCACTTCCTCGCGGAAGGTGCGGTTGAAGCGTTCGATGTAGGCGTTCTGATTTGGCTTGCCGGGCTGGATGTACTGGATGGCCACGCCGCTGGCCTTGGCCCACTGGGTAAAGGCTTCGCCCAGGAACTCCGGACCGTTGTCCGAGCGCAGCACTTGCGGCAATCCGTGGTCGCGCTTTATCTGCTCGAAGATGCGCACCAGCCGCGCCGAGGTGATCGACGTGTCGACCTCGATGTGGAGTGCCTCGCGGTTGAAGTCGTCCACTACGTTGAACGTGCGAAAGCGGCGTCCGCAAGCGAGCGCATCGCTCATGAAGTCGATGGACCACACGGTATCGGGCAGCCGTGGCACGTACAGCGCCACGCGTTCACGCTTGGGCAGGCGGCGCCGGGCGGCCCGACGGAGGTTGAGCTTCATGGCCTTGTACACCCGATAGATCCGTTTGGGGTTCCAGTCCGGCCGCACCTTGCGCAGCTGGGCACAGCACTTCCAGAAGCCGCGGCTCGGCCGATCCTCAACCAGGCGGGCCAACGCAGCGATGAGCTCGGCATCGCGCACCGTCCAATCCAGCGGCGGGCGGTAGTACGCGGCACGTGACAGTCCGACGCACTCGCAGGACCGGCGTAGCGGCCGCGCGTGCACCTCGACCAGGTACCGCACTGCCTCGCGCTTGCTCGCCGGTCCTACAGTTTTTTTGCGATCAGGTCCTTCATCGCCGCGTTGTCCAGCGCCAACTCGGCATACATCCGCTTCAGCCGAGCGTTCTCGGCCTCGAGCTCCTTGACACGCTTGAGGTCCGACGCCTCCATGCCCCCGTACTTGCTCTTCCACTGGTAGTAGGTCGGCACGCTGATACCGGCCTGGCGACAGATGTCCTTGATGGGCACCCCGGCGTCGGCCTGCTTGAGGATCGAGACGATCTGCGTCTCGGTGAACTTCGACTTCTTCATGGAACCTCCTGGCTCGG
>NZ_JBHZGK010000028.1:0-1205 GCF_051900425.1 Frateuria sp. GZRR33 | reverse complement strand
CGACGTCCCCCCGCCTTTGAGTAGCACAACGGTTTGGAGTCCAATCCCCCATCCGAAGGAGATTGGACGTGAAGAAGCGCTTTTCCGAAGAGCAGATCATCGGCTTCCTGCGTGAGGCGGAAGCCGGCATGGCGGTGAAGGACCTGTGCCGCAAGCACGGCTTCAGCGAGGCCTCCTACTACCTGTGGCGCAGCAAGTTCGGCGGCATGAGCGTGCCGGACGCCAAGCGCCTGAAGGAGCTGGAGACGGAGAACGGCCGGCTGAAGAAGCTGCTGGCCGAGCAGGTCCTCGAGAACGAGGTCATCAAGGACGCCCTGCGAAAAAAGTGGTAACCGCGCCAGCCCGGCGTGGGCTGGTGCGACACATGATGGATCGGGGTTTAAGCGAGCGTCGCTCGCTGGCGGTGGTGCGCATGAGCGCCAGCGCCTTGCGCTACGCGCCGCGTCCGGACCGCAACGTCGAGTTGCACGAGCGCATCCTGGCGTTGGCACATCGGCACAAGCGCTACGGCGTCGGAATGATCTACCTCAAGCTCAGGCAGGAAGGGATGCTCGTGAACTACAAGCGGGTCGAGCGGCTGTACCAGGAAGCGAAGCTGCAGGTGCGGCGGCGCAAGCGCAAGAAGGTGCCTGTGGGCGAGCGTCAGCCACTGCTGCGGCCGATGGCGGCCAACCAGGTCTGGTCCATGGACTTTGTCTTCGACCGCACGGCCGAGGGGCGGGTGATCAAGTGCCTGACCATCGTGGACGACGCCACGCATGAGGCAGTGGCAATCGAAGTGGAGCGGGCGATCTCTGGCCACATGCTCACGCGGGTGCTCGATCGCCTGGCGCTCAGTCGCGGCCTGCCTAGCGTGATCCGCACGGACAACGGCAAGGAGTTTTGCGGCCGGGCGATGGTGACCTGGGCGCACGAGCGTGGCGTGCAGCTACGCCTGATCCAGCCGGGCAAGCCCAACCAGAACGCCTACGTCGAGTCCTTCAACGGACGCCTGCGCGATGAGTGCCTCAACGAGCACTGGTTCACCCACCTGCTGCATGCGCGCGCTGTCATCGAAACCTGGCGGCGCGAATACAACGAAGAGAGACCGAAGGCGGCCCTCAGCGGGATGACGCCAGCGGCCTATGCACAGCACCTGTCAAACACAGCTACGATCAACCCCGGACTCTAAACCCCACCGCTACTGAAAGCGGGGGGACGTCGGT
>NZ_JBHZGK010000026.1:0-1947 GCF_051900425.1 Frateuria sp. GZRR33 | reverse complement strand
AGCAGCTTTGGATGCCTGGAGCTTGCCACACTGCTGCAAAGCTCGCGGCCAAGTGCGGAGGACTGAAAGCTGGCGAGAGCTTGGCCGAAGCACACGCCGCGAGAGAACAACCAAGCAAGGGCCTAACACCTGAATTAAGCCGAGCCGCGAAGCGGCTTCGGCTTGAATGAATTGTTAGGCCGCGCCGCCGCGGAGCAGAGCCACAGCGACGCAGCCAACCAATGACGCGACCAGGACTTGCTGGACGCGGTAGTGAACGCGGATAGCGAAGTGATCTGGGTCCGACAACTCATGTGGTACGGGAATTTTACGCAAACGAAAAACGTTAAGAACGATTCCAAGAGGAGAGCCGCCGAAGCGGAAACCATCTAGCTCCGGGCTGTTCAGCCTCTGCATCTCGACGGCCCTACGAACTCGCCTGGCCAGCAGGTAATCGTTCGCTATCGCAGCAGCGAACAAGGCAATGAACAGATAAACCAGCAGCTGCATGATCTCTCCAAGCGGCCTAACGCCTGAGGTAACCGGCGCAAAGACCGCGTAGCGGGATTTGCGTCCGGTTGACCGAATTGTTATGCGCCGCTGCCATTGCAACAAGAATTGCCCTGCTGAATAGGTGGACACTTGACCGAGCCGTAGGAGCAAAACACACAGCAATCTCCGGGCAGCGGTTTGAGCAACGTGTGACACGACTTGCACTCATAGAACCACTGGCACGCATTGGTGGGCATGGTCTCTTGCGCGGTGGCGCCACACTCCGGGCAGGTAATAACTGACTCTAGCTCGATGTGCGGCACGTTGACACCTTGACGGGACGGAACAGGTCTAGGATGGACATGACCAGCATGAGCGCAATGCCCGCATAGAACAGATAGATGCTCCAGTCGTAGCGCCAGACCAGAAGCAACGCGACGAGCACAGCCACCGGGCCGAGCAGCGAGAGCAACCCGCGAGTGAACTGGCGATGGCGGTACCACGCCCAAGCGTTGACCAAGAATGCGAGCGCGGCCAAGCCGGGCAACAGCTTGTGAAACAGAAAGCCCTCGTACTGCCCGAGGAAGCCGAGGCCGATAGCAGCACCTAACGACCCAAGGGCTGGGAAGCAGCCGGCGCAAGACATTGCAGAAACCAACGCACCCAAGCTGCTGGTTTTGTCGAGTACACGTGTGACGCTCAATTCATCACCTCAATTTACGAAAATGTATTTCAGGCGCATAACGCTGGAGTTAAGCGGCGGCGTAGCCGTCCGCCTTGAACGAATTGTTAGACGCCGCAGCTACCTTGGCAGAGCTCGTGGAACCACTCCGGCCATGCGTCGTGCTCGGCGTAGTGGAGCACGACTGCAGAGCGTTGAGCTCTGCTCATTACAGTACTCCACTTGCCAAGGACCTCATCTTTGATGATGTGAATTTCTAGGAAGTACTCGTAGCCAGCTGCCTTGACGTGGCTTGGAAGGCCGCCCTCGTCGTCGAGACGGACGAGCATTGCGTCTGAGCTCTCGCGCCATGGGCGGCGCGCAACGATGCACAGGTCGTCTGCTGCCGACTCTAGGTGAGCGAAAATTTCGCCGAGGGTCATAGACGTCTAACGCCCGAATTAAGCGGCGGCGGAGCCGTCCGCTTGAATGAAGAGTTAGGGGCTTGCGCTGCGCCATGCTTGGGCGACTGTGGCGGCACAACCGCGAACCCCACCGAACGCAACGCTAGCAGCTTTGGATGCCTGAGGCTCGCCGCAGCGTTGCAGGTAGCGACCAAGCGCCGAGGGCTGCACGCTGGCGAAAGCTTGGCCGAAGTACACGCTGCGAGAGAACAACCAAGCAAGGGCCTAACGCTGGAGTTGAGCGGCGGCGGAGCCGTCCGCCTCGAACGAACTGTTAGGCGCGCACACTTTGGAAGTACCCTCTTGCGCGGACGTTAACAGACAAATAGACAAGGGCAATCGCGGCCCAGC
>NZ_JBHZGK010000025.1:0-2505 GCF_051900425.1 Frateuria sp. GZRR33 | reverse complement strand
TGGATGCTCGACTACAACGAGCAACGCCCCCACGAATCGCTCGGTGATCTGACACCCGCCGAGTACCGCCAACAAGCCGCCAGTCGTTCTACTTTTGAAGTGTCTGCTTGACGGGGGAGCTTACGCCGTCGATAAAGTCTAAGGCTCTATCAAAACACTTCTGACCGAAACATTCTGAGTTCCACTCCTTAGCCTGTGTACCGTCAGGCATAGTTAGGAGCATAGCCTTAGACACATAAGCCCCAGGAGCATCCTTAACTAGAGGGAGGATGATAGGAACGCTTCTCCTAAGGGAACGCTTCTTATCCGTCCTTAGCGTGAATCCATTACGCTCAGCGTGTTTAGCTGCTAAGCCTTGATGTACGTTAGCCCCCATAAGGGTTACTGAGTCCGCATGAGTAAAAGGCTTAGTGAAGTCAACAAAGCCCTCAATACACACCATAATCATTTCCTTGCCTCTCTTGTCCTTGTAGGGGGTAGCTACTACAGACTTAGTAGGGCTAAGCATGGCGTCTAGGACTAGCAGGAGAGGCTTGTTTCTAATCTTACGATTCTTAGCGTCCTCAATCCCTTGAAAGTGAATCTCCCAAGCGTCATGTGCCATATCTGGGTTAAGGATTAGGTTTCCGCTCTCGTCACAATCCCCTACAAAGGGGGCAATAGCAATTCCAAACTCCTTAGCTGTCATCTGTAAGGTTTCGATAGCCTCAACCTTAAGCGCCTCATCCACTACTAAATCCCAGCCCTTTAGAAGCTCCGGCTTTACTGAGGCTAGGCACTTATGCGTAATGATGATGAGGGGAGAGTCTTTCTTATCTAGGGCTACGTTAGCTTTATGGATGACTGAACCCACCTCCTGTAGGGGGTTAGTGAAGATTGGCGTATAAGCCCTACCTTCTTTATCTAGCCTGTCCATAACCTCTGTAGCGAGCTTCCTTGTTGGAGCGGCATAGACATAACGCTTACCAGCGTCTACACCCTCAATGAATAGTTGTGTCTTACCTGTACCGGGATTACCCGAGAGTACGTCAATAATTTTAGCCATAGGGTCTCCTAGCCAGTCTGATTGCTGGCTGTAGTCATAAGTTATAAATATCTAGGGAAGAAATAGACTTTCCATCTTCCCGATTGGCGAAAAAATTTTCTCGCCCTAATCCTTGTTCCTCCCACACCGCATAACTCTGTTATGCCTCTGTCATGCCCATAGCCTTAGGCTAATAAGGAGGAACCTTCTATAACGCTCTCTAAGCCCCTTCTAGCCTCTCCCCCATACCAACCCTAGGGGTTAATAGAGAGAATGCCTTAGAGGGACTTATATGAGCTTACATGGCTACTTAATACTAAACCCCAGGTCATCAATAGACTTTCTAAGGATACGCTCAGAAGTCCACACCTCACCTAGCTGACAATTCTTGGGAAGGTTAGTACAGACGTATAGACCATCCTGCCTTAGCTGATAGGTAACGCCCATATACGTCTTAGGCTCACCAATAAGGCGAGAGTTCTTTTCCTTAGCATAAGCGTTTAGCTCAATCTCTCTAGCCTTACGCTCTTCTCTATAAGCCTGTTCCTCAGGCGATACATAATTAGAACCCATCGTTAGTTTCCTCTTTCTTATTATTATTGTTAGGGTTAGTTGCTTCTTCCATTAGGGCATTCCATAGCTCAGTCTGAGCCTTAACCGTAGCGTGTCTACCGCTCAATACAGAGCCACCCTCTACACCTGTTACCTTTCCTTGTTCGTCTCTAGTGACGATAGAAGGCTTGGCCTTAGGTGTTTCCCTATTCATCTGAGCGTCTAAGCTCTGTCGAATTAGTGGATCATTCTTATATAGGCTAACTAGCGTCTCAGCCTTAGCCTGTTCCCATAGTTCCTTATGGTTACTCATAGCTCCACCACCTTATATCGACTAGCCTTAGTAACTCCTTCCTTAGAGCGTTCCTTCTCAATTAGGTTACGCTTAATAAGCTTAGCTAGGTTATGTCTTACAGCGTTAAGGCTAAGACCAGTCATACGACCTAGCTTAGTTACGCTAATAGTTGTCCATCCGTCAGCCTCTACATTGTTCTTAATGATGATGTAGATGAGCTTAGATGAGAGAGTGTCTAGCCCCTTGCTAGGGGAAGAGATTAGTTGGTCAATAAGTGACATTGTTATTACTCCTGTTGGTTGTTACGTCCTAGCTTCTTGCTAGGTGTTCTATATGTATTGACTTGGATTAGAGGGAAAAGTACCACAAGCTTGTTGCTACTTATTTCGTACCTACATACATTGACTGTAAAAGTAGGGAAAAGAGCCTCAAAATTATTCTGACAAAAGATCAATGCTTACCTACTACTATCGGGAAAGTAGGGAAAACACCGACAAAACTGGTAGTACCGACGTCCCCCCGCTTTCAGTAGCGGTGGGGTTTAGAGTCCGGGGTTGATCGTAGCTGTGTTTGACAGGTGCTGTGCATAGGCCGCTGGCGTCATCCCGCTGAGGGCCGCCTTCGGTCTCTCTTC
>NZ_JBHZGK010000024.1:0-3127 GCF_051900425.1 Frateuria sp. GZRR33 | reverse complement strand
GGCCTGCTTGAGGATCGAGACGATCTGCGTCTCGGTGAACTTCGACTTCTTCATGGAACCTCCTGGCTCGGGAACGATGCCAGAAAGTTCTACTTTCGAGATGTCTGCCTAACGGGGGAGCTTACGACGGACATAAGGCTATCTTTGCTAGTCACGAATGGTGTAAGCCTGAGCTTCCTAGCAACGTAGAGAGAACCCCTTTCGATACTAGGGGCATGAACGAATGGAGAGACAAGCATGTTTCCATTCATTTCCTACATGGTAATCCTGCTCCGCATGAGCTAGCCCCTATTAATCGTATGCTAGAGAAGATGAATATTCCTCTGACTGAGGGTAAGGACGCTCTTAGGTGGCAGAGGGAAGATGACCAGCTCTTACAGTTTGCTTCTAGGACGAAGATTAGAGACGAAGATTGTAGCGACCCTACTTACCATATTGTCACTAGCTATACCCAAGCTATGAAGCTAGCTAGATCGCTAGATGGGCTAGTACAGATTAGCCATGCGCTAATGGTAGATGCCCCTAAGGCTAAGAATAAGCTAGAACGACAGGTTAAGAAGGAAGCTCTCCTAGAGCAGGCTCAAGCCCTTAAGGCTAAGGGTCTAACTGTTAGAGATATTGCGGACCAACTAGGGGTTAGCAAGAGCAAGGTTAGCTATCTGCTTAAGCCCGCCTCCTAACCCTTGTCCAAAACTTACTAGAATATCCTAGTAGAAATTGGACAACCTTGATTCAAAACCTACTAAAAATATACTTAGTAGAAAGTGAATCAAACTCTTGTTCACGTTTGTACTAAAAATATACTTAGTAGAAAAATGAATAAGCATATAAGAATTATACAGATACAGTCCTGAGTGATAAAGAGCAATCACTCAGGTGTCTAAGAGCGGACGAATAGAAAGAATAGAAGCAAAAGCCTTTGCTCTTATCCTTTTGAGCGTCCCGCTCTTGCTCTTATCACCTAGGTGATTGCTCTTTATCACCTAGGACTGTATTCACTACAAATAACAATAAGGAAAATAACCTATGAACATCCCTAAGGAGGGAAAAGAGGAGTACATCAAGACTCACTCTCACTCAGAACTAGCTAAGAAGTGGGGCGTAAGCCTCCTAACCTTAGATACCTATGCCAAAGAAGAAGGCTGGGACCAAGAACATAAGCTCTATTGGCGTGATATAGCCCTAGAAGTCCTAAAGAAGGAAACTGAGGCGTATAACCTAGCAGCGGTTAAGGAGCTACTTAAGGCTGTAGGCATCTCTAGACCTGTAGGACGTCCACCTAAGGCCGAAGTAGATAGGCATATTGCCATTGAGGCTAAGATTGCTAACGAATATAAGGACGATGTTGAGCGTTTGAACAAGCTAAGGCTTGTCAAGGATTAATTATTTTAAGGGGAGGGTGAGTTGTATAGACCTACTAGCGTCTATTCCAACTTCCTCCCTTTTCTTGTTTAACGCTCTCTAGGGCGTTCTTACCTATAGGCAATAGGCATGTATACCCCTAAGCCTGCAATGGGCTTAGAGAGGCTTACAGGAGGTTCTAGAGGGGATTAATCACCCCCCTCCTATAAGGACATAGGGACGCTATAGAAGCCTCAGCTATGGCTAGAGTTCGGCTCTAGCGTTCCGACAGTACATACTAAGCCCCTACTGTAAGAGGCTGCCCTATATGCACCTAGGGCTAGGTGGGAGGCTTAGAGTCCCTCTGACCGTCTGAGGCTTCCCCCACCACCTACCTTAGGCAAGCTATGGGGGTTCACCTTAGACGCCTAGCTGGGCCAGGTGTACACGCATTGTAGCAGGTTACGCCTAAGCAGGAATTCTTAGCTGCGACATAAGGAATGAGTTCACCTGATCGCATAGCCCCCATTCGTCAAGGCCGGGGTTCTGCCAAGGTTTTATTTCATCAAGAAACCATAAGGTCGGATATTGGGGAAGTTCGAGAGGTAGCTTCGTAAGCTTTCCCTCGTGAAAAAGATTATAGAGCGCCTCATGTACTTTATGAGCGAACGCTATAAGCGTGTGGACCTCGCCTTCCTGCAAATCTTTGAACACCTTAGTCACTTGATGCTTAGAGGTAATGACAGTATGAGCCACAACCTTACTACGCAACGTTTGGAGCGCCTTGTTATAGAAGGTTTCCCTATAATCTAAGAACTCTGCCTTCAGGCTGCTTAGATAGACGCTATCCACGCCACGCTTAAATATCTCCTCATTCTTAATGGCGTGATCGAGAAGCCAAGTCAGTGTCTTGCCTCCGCTATCGTACACACGACCCAAGCTAATTATGAGGCCGCCAGTTAGTCCGTTGAGAACAAAGTTCCAATAGCGCTGATGATCTCTAAGCTTCTCTTGAACATCCCGACTTTCCCCTAGGGTTCTGTAGAAGGCGAAATGGATTAAAAAATAGTGCTTGGCGTGATTTATGTCTTCACGCGAGGACGTTAGAGCGTCTAGAAAGTCCTTCTCTTGTGGCGTACTCATTTCCCTAGCTCCTAGCAATTTCCCCTAGAAAATCTCTAGCTGCAATTCAGTATATATAGCACCCCTATGCCCCCCTCCTCCCCCCACCTTGGGAGGGAACAGGGACCGCCAGAGAAGGAGAGAGTCTCTCCCTCCCACAATCCTAGCTAGGTTGGTCTGTCTCTTCCTCTGAGCGTCCCCTAGTAGTCCAGGCATAGGTAACCCCTAGGGCTTAGGCTTGTGCCGCTTCTATGGCGTTCTATGAGCGTCTAAGGGTATGCGGTTAGCTCAGCGGTAGACGCTGGAGCGAAGCGACAGGACACACGCTCAGTGTGTCCCTACCTTCACTAGGTAGGGCCATTCCTAAGGGAGACAGTAGGTTAGCTATGGATGTGCACACATAGCCCTGTGCACAGGGAACCGTGCACATTGACCCCTGTGAACGAGGGGCTTATTTTGTGAATGTTCTCTAGGGAGAAATGAAAAAGGGAACCCTCTCGGATTCCCCTTTTCCACCTGCTAGATCAACAGGTTAGTTCTTGGTGGGCGGTACAAGGATCGAACTTGTGACCCCTACCATGTCAAGGTCAGGGAAGATCAACAAAAACAACGACTAGGCCTACTTTCAGCGACCGACAACTATCACGCAAGATCAAGGCTTACG
>NZ_JBHZGK010000023.1:0-3509 GCF_051900425.1 Frateuria sp. GZRR33 | reverse complement strand
AATGATGGCAGTGAGTAGCAAAACCACACTGAGAACGATCGAAGCTGCCGCAGCCACGCCAAGTGGCCGCGGAATTTCTCCCAACTCTGCAATCGCTACCTTTAGTTTCAATTTGGAGCCTAACGCTGGAGTTAAGCGGCGCGGTACGCGCGTCCGCTTGGACGAGTGGTTAGGCGACACCTTCGCCCGACTCCACCCCCGGGAACGCAAGTTGAGGACTCCGCCTACTTTCCAGCTCAGCGCTGTGCCAGCGCTCGTGCAACACGTTTTCCAGCCAGTCGGTCACCTGCAAGCACGCTTCGTAAGCCTCCAAGAAGTACTGCGTATCGACCGGAAGATACGCGCCCGGCTTCACTCGGGCGTGCGATGAAGCCTTTCTTACATACATGTCATTTGCAATGCCTCGATTGTGCACATGGATGTCTCTCGTGGCTTTTACTTCGACGTACTTGTGAAATGCCGGTAATGCAAGAAGATTAACGCCAATAAGTCCATCCACCGCTTCGGCGAACTCCACCGGTGACTTGTACGACAGCTCATTGGCCAATGCGTCGGTAGCCTTCAGGTGCACTTCTTGGAGCGACGATGCTTCGAGGACGGCCTGAATGAGAATAGTGCGCTTGGCCCCAAGCTTCTGGGGGTATCGAACTACTACGGCGCGCAGAACGTCGCCCAACATCGATTCGGTGATGGTGACGAGTTGCATAACGCCGTTCACGCCGAGCTGTGTATACGTCAGGAAGTCGTACCTCTCGAGAAGCTCTTGCTTCGAGTACTTGCGAGCGAACGGCATAACGGTCCGATCGGCGTTATAGCCGATCGGGTAAGAGATCTCGACCTCGCTCGATGCGTCATCGCGGACGGCGTTTGCGGCGTAGGCCAATGCGAGGTGCGTGAGCTGTGCGAGTTCGCCCTGCACAAATAAGGCCTGGCAGGCGGCTCTCACGATGCGGTTGAGCTCGTCGCCGAGATTGACCGTTTCCATGCAGCCTCCTGTGCCGCCTAACGCTGGAGTTAAGCGGCGCGCGGTAGCGCGTCCGCCTTTAGCGAGATGTTAGGCATCTTGGCCTCGACCTCTCACGCCGGCAAGCCCGGCGGCAAAAAGAGTGGTTGACCCAGCAAGAGCCATGAGGCGTTGGGCAGCAGGACCGCCTACCGCCAACGCGATGGCAACCCCGCTCACGCCCAGCGTTATGAGGGCCCAGGCAAGCACATGAGCCTGCTTGCGGTTGAGTGCTTGGCGAGTACCCAAGGCAGCGCGGACGAGCAGCGCAAAAGTGACAATGAGAAGAGCGCCGAAGAGCGAAGCGGAAACCCTCATGTTCCGAGACACAAGGAACGCCACCAGCCAGCCAAACAAGATGCAGAGAGCCGCACTGAGGACAACAGCAAGGGCACGCTCTTTTTGCGTTGGTTGGCGAGTGAACTCTTGCATGTGAGGCCTAACGCCCGAATTAAGCGGCGGCGGAGCCGTCCGCTTGAATGAAGAGTTAGGGGCTTGCGCCGCGCCATGCTTGGGCGACTGTGCCGGTGCAACCGCGAGCCCCACCAAGCGCAACGCTAGCAGCTTTGGATGCCTGGAGCTTGCCACACTGCTGCAAAGCTCGCGGCCAAGTGCGGAGGACTGAAAGCTGGCGAGAGCTTGGCCGAAGCACACGCCGCGAGAGAACAACCAAGCAAGGGCCTAACGCTGGAGTTAAGCGGCGGCGAAGCCGTCCGCCTTGAACGATTTGTTAGGCCGCGCGGAATAGTGCTGGCGCAGACCTGCAGAAACAACTTTACCTTACGCGTGACTCGCACGGAGAAAAAAGTGGCCGGCCCACCGATGCGCGCGTGAATGGCAATATTGGTTGGAACGAAGCAACCGAGAAGGTGCGGTGAAAAACTACGATCTATGGGCTTTTAAAGAAGACAGGCCGCGCCTGGTCGCATTTTTAACAAGAGAGATCCGGATTGCGCTAGTTGCATCGTTGATTGCTCTCGGATACTTCCTGCGGTAGTGGTGGCTTCTTGGATAGCCTAACACCTGAGTTAAGCCGCGCCGCGAAGCGGCGTCGGCTTGGACGAATTGTTAGGCGGCGCTACGGAGTGGTGTGAGCACCACTGGCCGCCTGTGCTGCTTGGACTATAGCCGCGAGCTGTTCCACGGTGAGCGCTGAGAGCTCTTCATGGACGGGCCGAAATGACGAGTCTTCTCCCCACCCCTCGCCGACGGCGAGGACCTTGCCATCCGCGGGGCGGAGGAGGAAGTAGCCGAACTGGCCGCCCGCGACTTGGGCAGGAACTACTACGACCGACTTGCCATCGGCGCAGGCGTAGATGTTCCAGGCGGCTCCGCCAAAGGTTTTTTGCACCGGGCCGACTTCACACGCCAGTGCAGGCTCTTCAGCAGGCGCTGCCGATGCGGCCAATGGTGAGAGCAGGAAGAGCAGGGAAAGAATCTTCACGCGCGGTTCCTTTAGCTAAGCCGCCTAACACCTGAGTTAAGCCGCGCCGGGAAGCGGCGTCGGCTTGGACGAATTGTTAGGGCTCATGCCGCGTACCGCACAAAACGCAGCAGCTGCGACGAGCCCGCAAGCCCCGAAGAATGCCGCGCCGCCCATGTATTGGAGCCAGCCTGCCACAGTGGGTACGCCATTTACCATGGTCTCGACGCCGTTTGACGAGGCGTAGGAGCCTGGGCGGGCGTAGCGCAGCGGCCAAGTGATCACCGCGGCAGGCAGAGCCCCCAGCACGAAGCCCGCGAGTAGAGCACTCCACCACCGGAGTAGGCCGCGCCAGCGCAGGAGAAAGTAGGCCGGAATGCCGAGCACAACCACATGGGCCGCCGAGATGGCTAAGCAGATGGACAGGAAGTTGCGGGTGCGTACCCAGATATAAGGGTCATTCGACTCGAAGGTGGCGAACTGGCCGTAAAGGTACCAAGCCCCGAGTGCCAGCGTAGGCGCAAGAACCGCTGCTCCGAACGCGATGATGAGTCTCATGAGCCCTAACACCTGAGTTAAGCCGCGCCGCGAAGCGGCGTCGGCTTGGACGAATTGTTAGGGCGCACCTTGCGGAGCACCAAGTACGAAAGGACAGCGGTCGCCGGGAATGCAAATGCATGCCACTCAGGATAGGCCGCCAGCCACCCGGCCAGCTCCGACCAAGACCCGGTTGCAACGGACGGAACCAGTAGCCAACCGAATGTTACTGGCACAACTGCGATAGTTGCCGGGCCCATCGTGGGTGTTACGAGCAGCGACGACACAAACACAAGCAACGTAATCCATGCCGTACGGCCCAAGCCACGCGTGAGGAAAGCGACTACGAACGTCACGCCAACTGCGACGGCGAGGAAGGGCAGAAATAGAGCCGCGGCTACGACGAACGTCATGTGCGCCCTAACGCTGGAGTTGAGCGGCGGCGGAGCCGTCCGCCTCGAACGAACTGTTAGGCGCGCACACTTTGGAAGTACCCTCTTGCGCGGACGTTAACAGACAAATAGACAAGGGCAATCGCGGCCCAGC
>NZ_JBHZGK010000022.1:0-3740 GCF_051900425.1 Frateuria sp. GZRR33 | reverse complement strand
CCGCTCATGCCAGCGCACGGACGCGGCGCGGGCATCGGATGGATTCCAGCCCGCACAGCGTGGCGGTGGATCCCGGGCCGCAGCTGGCGGAAGCGCTCAGGTCCCCCGCGACCGCGGCGTTGGACGGCCCGCGTCGGCCGACGCGTGCTTTTAGGCAAGCGCGCAAAGAAAAACCTCCACCGTTTCCGGTGGAGGTTTTCAGGATAAAGCCCCTGGCGGTGACCTACTCTTGCATGGACAAGCCACACTACCATCGGCGCGGCTGCGTTTCACTTCCGAGTTCGGGATGGGATCGGGTGGGACCACAGCGCTATGGCCGCCAGGGAAGGGGTTGAAGCAGCGCTATAAAGCGCCGGCTTCAAAAGGGGTAAACGAGTGACAAGCGAGTTGGTGAATCGAGATGTTTCGCTAAGGGTTGCGAAGCGTCTTGGGGTTATATGGTCAAGCCGCACGGCGCATTAGTACGCGTAAGCTCAATGCATTGCTGCACTTCCACATCGCGCCTATCAACCACCTAGTCTTGATGGTGCCTTAAGGAGAGTCAAGCTCTCGGGAGATCTCATCTTGGGGCGTGCTTCCCGCTTAGATGCTTTCAGCGGTTATCACTTCCGTTCATAGCTACCGGGCAATGCCTCTGGCGAGACAACCCGAACACCAGCGGAACGTCCACTCCGGTCCTCTCGTACTAGGAGCAGCCCCCCTCAAATCTCCAACGCCCACGACAGATAGGGACCGAACTGTCTCACGACGTTCTGAACCCAGCTCGCGTACCACTTTAAATGGCGAACAGCCATACCCTTGGGACCGGCTACAGCCCCAGGATGTGATGAGCCGACATCGAGGTGCCAAACACCGCCGTCGATATGAACTCTTGGGCGGTATCAGCCTGTTATCCCCGGAGTACCTTTTATCCGTTGAGCGATGGCCCTTCCATACAGAACCACCGGATCACTAAGACCTACTTTCGTACCTGCTTGATCCGTCGATCTTGCAGTCAAGCACGCTTATGCCTTTGCACACAGTGCGCGATGTCCGACCGCGCTGAGCGTACCTTCGTGCTCCTCCGTTACGCTTTGGGAGGAGACCGCCCCAGTCAAACTACCCACCATACACGGTCCCTGACCCGGATTACGGGCCTAGGTTAGAACGTCAAGCACTTCAGGGTGGTATTTCAAGGATGGCTCCACGCAAACTGGCGTCTGCGCTTCAAAGCCTCCCACCTATCCTACACAGAAGAACTCAACGTTCAGTGTAAAGCTATAGTAAAGGTTCACGGGGTCTTTCCGTCTTGCCGCGGGAACGCTGCATCTTCACAGCGATTTCAATTTCACTGAGTCTCGGGTGGAGACAGCGCCGCTGTCGTTACGCCATTCGTGCAGGTCGGAACTTACCCGACAAGGAATTTCGCTACCTTAGGACCGTTATAGTTACGGCCGCCGTTTACTGGGGCTTCGATCAAGAGCTTCGCCTTGCGGCTGACCCCATCAATTAACCTTCCAGCACCGGGCAGGCGTCACACCCTATACGTCCACTTTCGTGTTTGCAGAGTGCTGTGTTTTTGATAAACAGTCGCAGCGGCCAGGTTACTGCGACCCATCAGAGCTCAGCTACGCATGTAGCCACCCCGATGGGCGCACCTTCTCCCGAAGTTACGGTGCCATTTTGCCTAGTTCCTTCACCCGAGTTCTCTCAAGCGCCTTGGGATTCTCACCCTGCCTACCAGTGTCGGTTTACGGTACGGTTTTTCTTAAGCTGAAGCTTAGTGGCTTTTCCTGGAAGCGTAGTCTCAGTCACTTCGCCCAATAGGGCTCGTCTCGGTGCTCGGCGTATGTGATCCCGGATTTGCCTAAGATCACCGCCTACCGCCTTTCCCCGGGACAACCAACGCCCGGTAGACCTAACTTTCTCCGTCCCCACATCGCACTTAAGAAAAGTGCTGGAATATTAACCAGCTTCCCATCGACTACGCATTTCTGCCTCGCCTTAGGGGCCGACTCACCCTGCGCCGATGAACGTTGCGCGAGGAAACCTTGGGCTTTCGGCGTGCGGGCTTTTCACCCGCATTATCGTTACTCATGTCAGCATTCGCACTTCCGATACCTCCAGCAGACCTCTCGATCCACCTTCACAGGCTTACGGAACGCTCCTCTACCGCGCATACAAAGTATGCACCCCGAGCTTCGGTGTCTAGCTTAGCCCCGTTAAATCTTCCGCGCAGACCGACTCGACCAGTGAGCTATTACGCTTTCTTTAAAGGGTGGCTGCTTCTAAGCCAACCTCCTGGCTGTCTATGCCTTTCCACATCGTTTTCCACTTAGCTAGAACTTGGGGACCTTAGCTGCGGGTCTGGGTTGTTTCCCTTTTCACGACGGACGTTAGCACCCGCCGTGTGTCTCCCGGATAGTCTGTCCTGGTATTCGGAGTTTGCCATGGTTTGCTAAGTCGCGATGACCCGCTAGCCATAACAGTGCTCTACCCCCAGGAAGATTCGTCCGAGGCGCTACCTAAATAGCTTTCGAGGAGAACCAGCTATCTCCGAGTTTGTTTAGCCTTTCACTCCTATCCTCAGCTCATCCCCATCTATTGCAACAGATGTGGGTTCGGTCCTCCAGTGCGTGTTACCGCACCTTCAACCTGGCCAAGGATAGATCACTCGGTTTCGGGTCTACTGCCAGAGACTATGCGCCCTATTCAGACTCGGTTTCCCTTCGCCTCCCCTAGACGGTTAAGCTCGCCACTGACAGTAAGTCGCTGACCCATTATACAAAAGGTACGCAGTCACCCTTGCGGGCTTCCACTGCTTGTACGTATACGGTTTCAGGGTCTATTTCACTCCCCTCTCCGGGGTTCTTTTCGCCTTTCCCTCACGGTACTTGTTCGCTATCGGTCAGTCAGGAGTATTTAGCCTTGGAGGATGGTCCCCCCATGTTCAGACAGGGTTTCTCGTGCCCCGCCCTACTCAATTTCACGCACGGTGCCCTTTCGCCTACCGGGCTATCACCGTCTATGGCGGACCTTTCCAGGTCCTTCAGCTAAAACACTGTGCGCTTTTGGGCTGCTCCGCGTTCGCTCGTCGCTACTTACGGAATCTCGGTTGATTTCTTTTCCTCCGGGTACTTAGATATTTCAGTTCCCCGGGTTCGCTTCCAGCACCTATGTATTCAGTACTGGATACCGCCTAAGCGGTGGGTTTCCCCATTCGGACATTGCCGGATCAAAGCTTGTTGCCAGCTCCCCGACACTTTTCGCAGGCTGCCACGTCCTTCATCGCCTCTGACTGCCAAGGCATCCACCGTATACGCTTGGTCGCTTGACCATATAACCCCAAGTCGCCTCAGGGCATACTCCGATTCCTCCTCAGGATTCGGATTCCGCCAAACAACGCTCGCTACAATTGCCTCAACGACACATCTCGGTTCGGTTTCGAACCAAAACGCTTGTCACTCGTTTACGTTTTCAAAGAACACCACGCCGGCCTCAACGCCGGTTGGCTTCCAATCAATCTTTGTGTGCGCGTATCTACACATCCGAAGCGGTCGTGCCAGGTACTGGTGGAGCCAGTCGGGATCGAACCGACGACCCCCTGCTTGCAAAGCAGGTGCTCTCCCAGCTGAGCTATGGCCCCAGGTGCTTGGTGGTGGGTCTGGGAGGACTCGAACCACCGGCCTCACCCTTATCAGGGGTGCGCTCTAACCACCTGAGCTACAGACCCATAAGCTTTCCGGTCTAACGACCAAACA